>LQGW01000056.1 GCA_002838815.1 Clostridiaceae bacterium JG1575
CGCAAGTGGACAGGGCGTATTCAAAATTGGGGGCAAATTTTGCTACAATTATCCGTGTACTTCCCGGATCGGGTGGAGAGTCAATTATTGTAATGGGAATTTCATTAGCACAAAACTATTTACAGACCCAATTTTGTGGCCATTCGCTTTGGCCTCAATGGGTTTCCGCCGCTCTTTTTGGTGTTTTTGCGCTTCTTTTTCACCGTGTTTCCGGCCCTTTTCTTCATGAAAAAGCCACCAGTTCCTTGGGGCGCGCTTTTTCGCTATGGCTTCTTCATGGGGATCGGACAATTTGGGCTCTTATTTTACGCCATGCACCTTGGCATGCCCGCAGGCATTGCCTCAGTCCTTTTGCAGTCCCAGGTCCTATTTGCGTTGGCGCTCTCCCGGGGGCTTTTGAAAGAACCCATCACTGGGGTGCAAATTCTAGGGCTTCTTCTCTCGGTGGTGGGGGTGCTTTATTTGGGGGGCGTGTTCCGTCGCGCAGGGGAACTACCAGAGCTTCCCTTTTTCATGACTTTGGGGGCGGCTTTTTGTTTTGGCGCGGCCAACGTACAATTCCGCCGGATCTCTGAATCCTGCCGTCGGCAAAACCAGCCCGTTTTGGTGTTGCCCATTTTGGTGTGGTCCTCGCTCTTTGTTCCGTTGCCCATGCTGGTGCTGTCTCTTTGGGTGGAGACCCCGGCGGGCATTGCTGTAGCGCTTCGAGAGATTCAACCAGCGGCGGTGGCTTCTCTAGCGTACATTGTAGTCCTGTCCACCTTTTTGGCTTATGGGCTTTGGAATTGGCTGATCAGCGAACACTCTGCCTCGCGCATCTCCCCTTTTTCCCTGCTGGTGCCGGTGGCGGGTGTTTTTGGCGCGGTGCTGATTCTCAAAGAGCCCATCACCTCCTGGCAGGTTTTGGGCATGGCTTTGACGGGGGCGGGGCTCTTGATTGCCACCTTGGGGCCGCGCCTAGCGCAATGGATTAAGAGAACGTGAAATCGGTCGTGAGGGGGAGGAGGCCCTCAGAGGCGCAAGACCCTTTTTTGATTGATGGTGGATCCCCTCTAGCGGGGGAAAGGAGGTTCCCTTTGGATTTGGTATTTGGCGCCCTGTTGCTCTCGGGGCCCTTTCGGTTGGTGAACATCAAAGAACTGGGGAGGGATCGGGATTTTTTCCTTGCCTTGCCCTCAGAGATTTTGAACGTGTCGTTTGGCGCAGAGCGAGTACAGTTTGTCGGCATAGTGCGGCTGTTGGTCCGCGCATCTTTAGTATCGGAGGAGGTGACCTTCCATCTGCTCTCGGATCAAGATCTGGGCTCTTCCTTCGCCAATTTTACATGGAGCGCACGTTTGGATGCGTTTGTCCTGGAGGAGCATGAGCATCAATGGACGCTTTGTAAAAAGCAAAAAGAGCAAAAAGAGTCCGAAACGGAAGGATTTGGATCGCAAAAGGGGTTCATGAAGGGCCAGGGAGCGCCCCCTCCTACGGGGGACCCCCGAGACCAAGGGAGTTTGCTATAATAATAGAGACACAAAGGGGGGCCGGCCTGCTCGCGAGAGGCCAGCGCAAGGTGGCCCCCAGGATTTTCGATGAGAAGAGGGGAGAGATTGATGCGCAACCTCAGATATTTGATGGGCCTTTATGGCGGCAAAGCCACTAAGGGCATTTTAAAAGTAATGAAACGACAAGGGTCTTATTTGCCTGGCGTCGTCTCATCCAAATTGGATCCCAGCTATTTACGGCATTTGCCGAAGCCAGAGCGGATCATGGCGGTGACGGGAACCAACGGCAAGACCACAACCTCCAATATGATGCTGCATATTCTAGGGACCCTTCATGATTCCGTGGTCAACAACAGCCTCGGATCCAACACCATCTATGGGGTGGTAACGGCCCTCGCCAACAACCTTAGCGCTGGTGGCCAAAAAATCAGCGAAGTGGCGGTGCTCGAAGTGGATGAGCGCTGGACGCCCCACGTTTTCAAAGACGTGACCCCCAAGGTGCTTCTTTGCACGAACCTTTTCCAGGATTTTTATCGGCGCAGCGCGCATACGGATTTCATCAAGGATACCATAGAGGCGGGACTGCCTAAAGAAACGCGTCTGGTGCTCAATGGCGACGATTTGATCAGCGCTCAGATTGGCGAAGGAACCCATGAGCGAGTTTTCTTTTCCATCGCCCCCCTGCCCGGGGAACAGGAGGAGCGCGACTGCATCTTAAGGGACATTCGCTATTGCCCGCACTGTGCAACGGAGCTCTCTTGGGATTTTATCCGCTACCATCACATTGGCCGGGCTCATTGCCCCCACTGCGGTTTTAAAAACCCCGAGGCCAAATATCGGATCACGAAAGTGGGCGAAGAGACCTTTACGTTGGAAGAAGACGGCGTGCCACGCGAAGTGCCCATGATCATGAACACCATGGAGACCCTTTACAACCAACTAGCGGCCTATGCCACCCTGCGTGAGATGGACTACACGCCCGAAGAGATTCTCCCCGCCATGGCCGATGCCAAAGTCATTGCCTCGCGCTTTGATGCGGTGAAGGCTGGGGATAAGACCATCTACCGGATTTCGGCCAAGGGCATGAGCCCCATCGCCAATTCCCGCGTTCTGGACCTCATCCGCAAGCATCCGGGCAAAAAGACCGTCATCATCAATAACGACAACTCGTTGTCGGATCGATATACGGAGATGCTTTCCTGGCTTTGGGATGTGGATTTTGAATTTTTGGCGACGGATGATTTGAACCGCCTCATCATCAACAGCTGGAAATACAACGATGTAGTGATCCGGGCCCTCATGGCCGGCATCCCCGAGGAGAAGATTCGCGCATTGAACGATTATCGGCGCATTCCGGGCCTTGTGGATCTTTCACTCCCTGGAGATATTTTTATACTGCAAGATATTGAAGCCCCCAGCCAAGCCCAGGCCAAGGGCATTCGGGATGAATTGGTGCGGCGATTGGAGGAAGCCAAATGACCTTTGAGATTTTATATCCAGGATTTCTTTTGTACGGGGAGCGGGGGAACATCGAATACCTCAAGCGCATGATTCCCGAGGCGACCCTCGTCGAAACGCAGATTCATGAAAAACCTTACTTTGTGGATCATCCCGTGGCGTTCATCTACATGGGCCCCATGACCGAAAAAAATCTGGCCCTCGTGTGCGAGGAACTGATGCCCTATAAAGAGCGACTGAAGGAGCTGATGGAAGGGGGAACCTGCTTTTTGATCGTCAACAGCGCCCTGGAAATTTTTGGGCGGAGCATCGAGCTTGCGCAAGGCGAGGCGCTTCAGACCCTTAATCTTCTGCCCTTCACCACGAAGCGCAACATGAAGGATCGCCACGATACCACCGTCATGGGCACCTTCCGCTCCATGCACATTCTCGGCTATGATGCCCGTTTCACCGAGCAGTACGGCAACGAATCCATGCCCTTTCTCACGGTGGAGCGAGGTCATGGCTTCCATCGGGGCAGCCGCTATGAAGGGATCCACTATAAGAATTTCATCGGCACAAATCTTTTAGGACCGCTGCTTTTGACCAATCCGCCCTTCGCCCGCTACCTTCAAAAGAAACTGACGGGTCGTGAGGAGTTGCCCTATGAGGAACGGATGGATGCGGCCTACAGGGTGCGCCTCGAGCATTTCATCAACGATAAGGAGATTCTCCAGCAAAAATCCTAAGGGGTCCAAAGTCCAGAGGATGCCCGACTTACGAATAAGCGCTTTAAAAGCCTGCCGCCTCAGTTGCTTTGAGGCAGCAGGCTTTTAGGTTGGAAAATGATGTTGTCATGGGCTGCCTTAGCGAGGGGGTGTTTGGCGTGGCCACGCTGTAGTGTAGGCCAGGGGATGGGGATCGCCCTGGAGGATGCTGCGAAGGATCAGCGCAGCGGCCACGCTGTAGCACGTTCCGTTGCCGCCGTAGCCATAAGCAAAGAGCAGGCGTCGATGCTGGGGATCCGCCCCGATGAAGGGCAGACCATCCCTGGATTCGCCAAACACCGACTGCCAGCGGTGGGTGATGGGCGGCAGCTCATGGGGCCAGTAAGTTTGAAGACCTTCCTTAATCTTTTCCGTCTCTCGAACAATACGCTCTCTAGAGGAGAGGGCAGTGCCCGCCTTGTCCCGGCCGCCGGCGATGAGGCGGTCGTCCTTGGTTTTTCGAAAATAAAGATAGGGCGATTCGTCATCCCAGATCATGGCATCCGTTCCCCAAGCGGCGCCCAAGCCCGGTGCCGTCATGAAAGAGAAGGTGGTGTTTCGAAAG
Organism: Clostridiaceae bacterium JG1575; assembly: GCA_002838815.1. GTDB lineage: Bacteria > Bacillota > Clostridia > Clostridiales > Clostridiaceae > JG1575. The sequence goes on from LQGW01000056.1 coordinate 4,260, forward strand.
ACGGCCCGCTCAATGGGGGGATAGGCCTCTGGGGCGTACCCCGTGGCCAAGAGGACCCAGTCGCTTTGGATCCAGTGACTTTGGGCCAGGATGCGATGGGGCTTCGAGAGGGTGATGGATTGAACGGGAGCGTCTTGGAAGACGCGAGCGCCTCTTTGAATGCTGGCGCCTAGGAGCGCATGGATCAGTTGGAAGGGATTGAGCCCGGCATCTTGCCTTGTGCGAAGAGCCCCCCGAGCGTTGATTTTGGTTTGCGCTAAAAGATCCTCTCGAGATAAAAGGGAAACGGGGTAGCCAAGGGTTTTGAGCGTCTTGGCGTTTTGTCGCAGCGCGGCAAAGCCTTGTTCCGTTTGGGTCAAAAGCAGGCTGGAGGTTTTTTCGTAGCCCACCTCTTCAGGCAACGACTCCGTGAGTTCGTCCAGGTGCGTCATGGCTTCATAGGAAAGGGCATAAAAATCCTCGGCATGACGCATTCCGTGACGTTGGGCCAAATCCTCCAAACGGTCGTCGGAATGGTACTGAATCATGCCCGTGTTGCCGTTGGAGGAGCCATAACCCGGAACGGACCGATCCAAGGTGACCACATCAAAGCCCGCCAAAGTCAGCTCATAGGTTAACAAAGCGCCGCTCATACCGCCGCCCACGAGGACCACCTGGGTCTTAAGATCCTCGGTCAAGCGAGGGTAGGAAGGGGTGGGGCGGGATTCGTGCCAGTAGGGATTGCCAAGATGCAGCTTCATAAAAACCTCCATGGATGCAGCGATTGTTTCCCTCAGTGTAAGGCCGGGGATACGTGCTTTGGGCCGCTGGGGTAAAAGTTCAAAGAATGTTTGTGGAACGTTTGGGGAGGACACGGCCGCCGTTGTCTATAATGAACCTAAGACGGGATAAACGGGATGTTCTGTGTCCTGGGAGTGCCCGTTTTCTTGAACCGACAAACGCGAGTACTTGAGGAGGAGCCGATGAAATCATACGACGTTATCGTGGTGGGAACGGGGGCGGGGACCCTTGTATTGGACAAAGCTTTGGAGAAGGGCCTGCACTGCGCCTTGATTGAGAAAGGCCCATTCGGCGGAACCTGTCTCAATCGAGGCTGCATTCCCTCGAAGATTCTCATCACCCCCATGGATCAAAAACGAGCCTGGGAGGATTTGGCGAAGCTGGGCATCGTTCAAAACGTCCCGACGGTGGATTGGGCGGCGCTGGGGGATCGAATGAAGAAACGGCTCAACAGCAGCAAGGCCATGGAGGACCGATATAAGCGCCATCCCCAGCTGGACGTTTATCAAGGCACGGCGGGGTTCACTGGGGAGCGGATTCTTGAGGTGACCACGTCCACAGGCGAGACCAAGGGGCCCCTGACGGCACCCACCATTGTGTTGGATTTGGGCGCCGCCACCAACGTGCCCCCGATTGAAGGGCTTTCGAACGTGCCGTATTTGACGGCGGAGCGCTTTTTCGGAGCAGACTTTCCCAAGACCCCCTATAAGCATTTGGCGATCCTAGGGGCGGGGGCCATCGCCTGTGAATTCGCTCACCTATTTGCAACCCTTGGCACCAAGGTGACCCTGCTTCATCCGGGGGCACGGCCCTTGGCCGCGCTGGATGACGACCTCACCGACGCCTTGGTTCGCCAATTTGTAGCCGACGGCATCATTCTTTGCAATGAGCGGGACGTGCGTTCCGTGAGCGAAGGGGAAGGGGGCGAGCTTTGGATCCGCCACGTCCAAAAGCAAGAAGCGTCTCACAAGGCGTCGCAAAGCCCGAAAAAAGAGTTGCCCGAAGTCGTGACTAAGGCGGATGCGCTGATGGTGGCGACGGGCCTTCGGAGCGTCGCCAAAGAGATTCAGGCCGAAGTGGGGGGCGTAAAGACCGACGAGAAGGGCTTCATTCGCACCAATGAATACCTGGAAACCAGCGCCGAGGGTGTTTATTGCATCGGGGACGCCAACGGCCGAAGCCCTCTGCGTCATGTGGGCAATCAAGAGGCCGAGGTGCTCGCCTATAATTTGTTTGAGAAAGCGCCGGAGCAGCAGCGGCGCTGGATGAGCTACAAGGCCATCCCAGCCTGCGTGTATGCCCATCCCCATGTGGCGAGCCTTGGGCTGAGTGAACGGGCCGCTCATGAAGTCGGCCAAAGGGTCCGCAGCGCCAAATTTTATTATAAAGACACGGCCAAGGGATACGCCCTGGGCATCGATGGGGATAACAAAGACCTCTTTTTTAAGGTGGTCTATGAGGAGGAAAGCGGGCGCATCTTAGGGGCAGCCTGCGTAGGGCCCCGCGCAGAGGATTTGATCCAACCCTACATCACGCTTCTTTCGCTGGGAGACCAGACGGCGGAGGTGTTGGAGCAAGACATAGCCTCTAAAGAAACGCAGGAGGAGCGAGCGCATCGGCGCCCCGAGCATCTGGATCCTCATAGGATCGAATCCCTTGAGCGTTCCATGGTGATTCATCCTTCCCTTTCCGAAGTTGCTGTTTGGGCAAGTCAGGGGACGGAGGAATCCGACGAGTCCAAAAGGGGGTAAGCCCTCGGGACCGAAGGTGCCGTAAAATGTGAGAAGACCTTGGGCAAAGGAGGCCCAAGGTCTTCTCACATGGAAAGGGGAGTGCCTTTATTTAAGGTCGTCCACCTTTTTTTTGGCTTCATGCGCGACATCTTCTGCCGCCTGCTTGACGTTGTGCTTTGCGTCGGACGCAGCGCGTTCGGCTTCATGGAGAACGTCCGATCCGTCCTCTTGGATGCGGTCGGCAACGTCGCTGACATAGTCCTTGGCGTCTTCGGTGAAGTTTCCGAATTCATCACGAGCTTCCCGGAATTGGCGCTTGGCCCCCTCCACGAGTTCAGGGTTCTTTTTGACTTCCTGGCAAATCCAGTAAGCGGCTCCCGCGGCTGCGGCGAGAAGAAGCAGTCGACCTGGTCTGATTTTCATAATGGTTCCTCCTGTCCTTTAGATCATGGGTAGGGTTTTTATATACTCGGGATTTCCCGGAGCAATCGGTTCATGGATAAAATGAGGATCAATGCCGACCTCGCGAGCGGCGAGCGCCATGTGGCACAGGACAATCCCCATGTCCACTGTGGTGAGGTCCCGAAAAAAGCGGCTGTGCATCCGAAAGAGAAGTTCTCGGTAAAGCAAGAGGGCATCGGGTCGCACCTTAAAGCGAAAGGTTTGGCTGTTCATTCCCGTGGGGGCAAGACGAGCGGCTTGCAAAATCAACCGCTGGGCCTTCGTGGGGGTTCCTTCCAAAAGGAAGGAATCCAAGGGGCGGCGCTTGGCCAGGGAAGAAGGCCGGGTTAAGGCTTGATCCTTCGCGCTCGTTCCAAGGGCTAAGGTGAGAAGCACCTCGCCGGGGAGGGGGCGTTTGAGAAAAGCTTGCGCAGCCTTTTGATTGATGGCATTGCCCAAATAGCAACTGCCCAGCCCCGCCTGATGCAGGCCCAGCACCAAGTGTTCTCCCTGAAAGCCTGCAGCCAAGAGGGAGTCCTCATTTCGTGGCCCAATGATAAGCAGATAATGGGGGGCCGCCACGCGGGCGATGCGGTTCATATGGGGCAAAAGGGCTGCACCCGATGGAACCCACACCCATTGAATGGAGGTATGCTCCCAACGGGGGAGTTGATGGATGAGATCCTGCACCTTTTGCTGCATTTTGGGGGAGAGGGGCGCGTTGTCGTAGCGGCGGATGGATTGCCGTTCTTCGATGGCTTGATAAAGGGACATGTTCTTTACTCTCCTCTCATTCTAAAGGCCGGTTTTGTATGGGGGATGAAGAAACTATATAGGTTCTGTATCTTTTAAAGCTCCTCAGGACAGGGGAGCTTTGTAAGAAGCACTACAGCATCACAGCTCATGCCCAGGCCTTCTCCGGTGAAGCCCAACCCCTCTTCCGTCGTGGCCTTGACGCTGACGCGGTCCAAGGGCAGGCAGAGCGCTGTGCTGATGTTTTGGCGCATGGCGCCGAGGTACGGCCGAAGAAGGGGCGCTTGGGCTCGCAAGGTGGCGTCGATGTTGCCGATGGCAAAGCCATTTTGGCCGAGGAGTTCGCGCACTTTTTGCAAGAGCATCAAAGAATCCGCTCCAGCGTAGGTGGGATCTGTGTTGGGAAAGTGCAGGCCGATGTCGCCCAAGGCGGCGGCGCCCAACAGGGCATCGCTGATGGCGTGTAAGAGAACATCCGCATCGGAGTGGCCGTCCAGGCCTTTGTCAAAGGGGATTTGCACGCCGCCCAGGATCAAGGGACGGCCCTGGACCAAGCGGTGCACATCGTAACCGGTACCGATTCGTATCATCAATCATTCTCCTCATTCTGTTCATGACGATAGGGAGGGGGGTGCATAACCATGCAAAGAATTGCATAGCGGGAAGGAAGACGGCTCGGGGCAATGGAAAGATCCGGCAAAAAGCAAGCCCGAACCTCTGAAAAATCCGACCGGAAATTTCATGGTCTTTCACTTTTGCACAAAATCACAGGGAGTTATCCACAGCAAGTTGTGCAAAATGTGCATAACTGAACGCGCGTTTTCATATGTGTTTCTTTAACAAGGCAAAAGTTTATGTGACCCATGGGGTTGGGCGGGTTACAGAAAGTGCTTTTGGGACTCCTCCAAGGAATCCATCAGGGTCTTCATCTCCAGGGGCGAGAGGGGACGGATGGCGCCCTCGGGCAAGCTCCCCAACTGGATGTTCATGATTCGCACTCGGCGAAGGGTCGTGACCCGATAGCCAAAATGCTCCGTCATTCGCCGGATCTGCCGATTGAGTCCCTGGGTCAAGATGATGCGGAACTGGCGGGTGGAGAGTTTTTCCACGGTGCAGGGTTTGGTGACGGTGTCCAGGATGGGGACGCCCTGGGCCATGCCCTGAATGAATTCATCGGTCACGGTGCGGTTCACGGTGACAAGATACTCCTTTTCGTGGTTGTTGACGCTTCGTAGGATCTTGTTGACGATGTCCCCGTCGTCGGTGAACAGCAGCAAGCCTTGTGAATCCTTGTCCAGCCGTCCAATGGGAAAAATTCGCTGAGGGAAGGAGATATAGCTGATGACGTTGTCCGCTACGCGCTCGTCCGTGGTGGTTTCGAGACCGCGGGGTTTATGAAAGGCGAGGTATACGTGATCTTTTTTTGGGGTCACCACCGTCCCGCGAAGGGTCACGACGTCCCCTGGAGAGACCTTGCTCCCAAGGGTTGCTTTTTCATGGTTGATTTCCACCACCCCTTCTTCAATGAGGCGGTCGGCTTCTCGGCGAGAGCAGACTCCGGATTCCGAGAGGTATTTGTTGATGCGCAGTTTGGGTTGATTCATGGGATTAAGTTCCTTTTCCGAGATGATCTCAAGGAGTTGAGAGGGAGTATGAATAAAGTTCGAATCTTGTGTTAAGGCTGCTTTAGGGGCTTGGGGTGCGGGCAAAACCGCTTTATGATAAGGATAGGAAGGATTTAAGGAGGAACGATCGATGCAAAAACCCATTATCATTTATACGTCCACTACATGCCCCTATTGTGACATGGCTAAAGAGTATTTCAAAGCTAAGGGGATTGCCTACGAGGAAAAAAGCACTCAGGAACCGGAACACCGCAAAAAATTGGTTTCCTTAGGGATCCGAGGCGTCCCCGCCATCTTTATCGGAGAGGATTACGTGGTGGGCTTTGATCAAAATAAGATCGAGCAGCTCTTAATGGCCCCCGCGGCCTCGGAAGAGGCAAAAGAGCCCGGTGAGGTGCCAGAAGGAGGCCCCAAGGAGCCCGAAGAGAAGAGCTTGGCGCCCGAGGATCTGGAGCGTTACGTCTGCAGCGTCTGCGGCTACATCTACGATCCCAAGGAAGGCGATGTGCCACATGGCATCCCTCAGGGAACCCCCTTTGCTGCGTTGCCCGAGGACTGGGTCTGCCCCCTTTGCGGCGTCAACAAGGACTCTTTTGAAAAAGCCTAAGGGTCGTAAAAACCCCCTTTAATTGCTGGAAAGCCTTTCGGGGCGCCCACGCATCCCATGGAGTTGAAAGGCCGAGCCCCGCTCTCCCAATGGAGGTTGGGGCTCGGCCCATTTCGTTGAAACAAGCGGCGGCCTGGGGCGCCCCCTAAAGCATTAGGGGGCCGGCAAGGGCAAACGTAGGGAGGTGCCATCGCCAAGGTTGATGCGCAGGGTCAGACGGTGGGCTCGCACTTGGCTTTGCAGGGCATCCCCTTGGAAGTCCTCCGGGCGAAAGCGTCCGTTCAGAACCACCAAGGTGAGCTCGGAGCCTTGGGGGAGCAGCTTCTCCTTAACGGCCTTCTCCAGGAACAGGGCCAACGTAGAGTCGACTTTTTTATCGGAATAGACAAGGTCTTTGAGTACGGCCTTCCCCGAGGCGTTGGTTCCAGAGGCAGAGACCAAACGTCCGAAGCGGTTGAAGTGGAAGGTGGCCTCGGTTTCGCCCAAAAGGGTGACGCTTCGCGCTTCCTGATTGAAGAAATAGGAAAAGACGAAAAGGGAAGCCAAGATCAAAAGCACCAGAGCCCCCAAAGCCAGCGTGCGCTTGGGTTTTAATAAGGCAGGCGAGCCCGTGATGAAATCCCCCGTCACGGTGTTTTTTTGCGCGGGGTCCAAAAAGCGGAATTCCCCATAAGGGGTCAGCACGGCGCAGGTGAGGCCGAAGCTTTTCAACCGTATGCCTTGGTTGTTGTCCCACGCCTTGGGAGCGCCCGTCGAGGGGATGCCGATGGAGAGCTGGCGGGCTAAGGCAGAATATCGTTCGGTGCCAAAGAGCAGCATATAGGCGATGAGTAGCCCTTGATGGGGTTCGAGAAAGTCTTTGGGCACGCGAAAATTCTGGCGGATCTTTCGAAGGGGCAAGACCCCTTCGCGCACAAAATCTCGGGCGATGGCCTCATCGTTGATGAGGATCAACGCCAGATTCAAGAGATCGTTGCGTTCTTCCTGAGTGGTGGGCACTTCACAGAGTTTTTGCACGTCCACCTGGTATTCCGAAAGGTCCAAAAGAAAGCTGCGGATGTCTTGTCGTAGGCGCAGCCGATCGTCTTTATTGGGATTGTAATCTCGGTAGCGTTCTTTGAAAGCGTACCGCTTGGGTATGGACATTGTCATTTGAATCACCTCTTCCATTATAAGGGCTGGCGGGCGATTCGCCATAGCAAAAGATGAAAAAGGGATTCAGCAGTGCTAAGACTTCAAGAATAAGAGGATAATAGCTTTTTGTTTTGCGCTACTAATGGGCGTCGCATCACAAGGGACCGGCCCACGGCCGTAATCCCCCCTAACCAGCTCGAGAAATAGAGGCGAAGAAGAGGGAATTTACTATAAAATAAGACAAAAACAACGCAAATCCTTCATTCTGTTCTCTTTTTTTAAAAAAGTCCGCGACCAGACTTAAAAAACCTATTAACCAAATCGCGGGAGTATGTTAATATAAGAACAAGCATTGTTAAAAACCTCAACAGGACATCAAAAGTCCGTCAAAGGGAAATCACGAAAAGGAGTAGGAATCGAGGTACATATGGAAAAAAAGAGGAAGATCTCAATGGCCGTCATCAAGCGGATGCCCCGCTATTATCGGCATCTTGCGGAGTTGCTGCGCAACGACGTGGATCGCATCTCGTCCAAAGAGCTGAGCGGAAAAATCGGCTTTACGGCATCCCAGATTCGTCAGGACTTTAATAATTTTGGGGGATTTGGACAACAAGGGTATGGGTACAACGTCCGGGAACTTTTCAATGAAACGGGAAAGATCCTAGGCCTGGACAAATCGTACAAGACCGTCATCGTTGGCGCCGGAAACATCGGTCAAGCCATTGCCAACTATACGCGCTTTGACAAATTCGGCTTTGATTTGCAGGCTATTTTTGATGCAAACCCCAAGCTCATCGGCTTAAAAATCCGCGACGTGGAAATCCGGGACATCGACACGCTGGATGCATTCATGGAGGAAAATGCCGTGGATATTGGCATCATCTGCGTGCCCACGACGGTGGCCCAAGCGACGGTGGATCGCCTAGTGAAAAGCGGCGTTAAGGGGATTTGGAATTTCGCCCCCATGGACATCACGGTGCCCAAGGATGTGGCTATGGAATCGGTGCATCTTTCGGACTCTTTGCTTACGCTGGTTTATCTGATGAACGATAAGGCCAAGGAGCGGGAGAAGAAGGAAAAGAAAAGCACCAGCAAATAGGGAAGCTCCGAAAAACGGCATTTTTCGGCCCCGGTTCAGCTTCGGGGTCGATTTTGCCTTTTTTTCAGGCAAAGTTTCCGGGAAAGAAACCGGGAAATATTTTCGCCATTTACAAGCAGTTTACAAGCAAAGAACCCGTTTGGAGACAGTTTGTTCAAAAATCTACATTGTATCAATGAAAACTTTTAAGTTGAGGCCTTTTGGCGCGGCGACCCCCTCGCCGAAATGCCCAATAAGAGTTATAAAACCCGGTCATATTTGTTAAAATACTAGTCAGAGGTGATATGGAATGTATAAAATCGTGAGCAAGAAAATCCTTGCTGAGGGAATTTATTGGATGGATATTGAGGCGAAACGGGCCGCTAAAGCAGCGCAGCCCGGACAGTTCCTCATCGTCCGCTTGGATGCCAAAGGGGAACGCATCCCGTTGACGGTCTGCGACATCGACAGAGAAAAGGGCACCTTAGCCATTGTCTATCAGGTGCTGGGCGACTCCACCCGCCGCATGGCGGCTTTGGAAGTCGGCGATTCTTTCCACGATGTGGTTTGCCCCTTGGGCCGGCCCTCGGAACTTGTGGACATGTCCGATGAAGAGCTCTCCAAGCTCAACATCCTCTTTATCGCAGGTGGCGTCGGAACCGCTCCGGTGTACCCGCAAGTTAAATATTTGAAAGAGCGTGGCTTCCCCGCAGATGTCATCATCGGAACCAAAACCAAGAGCACGCTGATCATGGAAGAAGAAATGAAGGAAGTGGCCAAAGAAGTTTTCGTCTGCACCGATGACGGCACCTACGGCTTCCATGGCATGGTTACCGCCATGTTTGATGACTTGGTGAAAAACCGCGGCAAAAAGTATGATTTGGTCGTGGCCATCGGGCCGATGATCATGATGAAGTTCGCGGCCAAGGAAACCGCCAAGCACAACATCAAGACCATTGTTTCCCTGAACCCCATCATGGTGGATGGAACCGGAATGTGTGGCGCCTGCCGCGTCACTGTGGGCGATGAAGTAAAGTTTGCCTGCGTGGATGGTCCCGAATTCGATGCATCCCTCATCAACTTTGATGAAGCGATGAGAAGACAAGCCATGTATAAGTCCCAGGAAGGACAGAAAATGCTGCGCTACGAAGAAGGAAATACCTTCAAAAGCTCGGAGTGCGCACAAGGGGGTGCCAAATAATGGATAAAAAGGGAAGAGTGCCGGTGCGCGAACAAGCACCGGAGGTCAGAGCCAAAAACTTTGAAGAAGTCTGTTACGGATACAATCGGGAAGAGGCAATGCTGGAAGCCACTCGGTGCTTGAACTGTAAAAAGCCCCGCTGCGTGTCGGCTTGCCCCGTCTCCATCAATATTCCAGAATTCATCATGCACGTTAAAGAAGGCGACGTTGAGGCCGCCGGGCGGACCATCGCTCGGGATTCTGCACTCCCCGCCGTCTGCGGACGGGTTTGCCCGCAGGAAACGCAATGCGAAGGCTCTTGTATTTTGGGACTTCGCGGGGAGCCGGTGTCCATTGGTAAGTTGGAGCGCTTTGTGGCGGACACCAACCGCCAGCAAGGCATCTCCTTTGACGAAAAAGAACCCGCCAACGGCATCAAAGTCGGGGTCGTCGGATCCGGGCCTGCCGGATTGACGGCCGCAGGCGATCTGGCCAAAAAAGGCTACGACGTCACGATCTTTGAAGCGCTGCATGAGCCCGGCGGCGTGTTGGTTTATGGCATCCCCGAGTTCAGACTGCCCAAGGAAGAAGTTGTAAAGTCGGAAGTCGAGGGCGTGAAGAAGCTCGGCGTGAAGCTCGAGACCAACGTCATCATCGGCCGTACCGTTACCTTGGAAGAACTCATTGAGGAAGAAGGCTTCAAGGCATTCTTCATCGGATCGGGCGCCGGACTTCCCAAATTCATGGGTATTCCCGGAGAAAACGCCAACGGCGTGGCGTCCGCCAATGAATTCCTCACTCGCAACAACCTGATGAAGGCCTACAATCCGGAATCGGATACCCCAGTGATGATTGGCAAGTGCTGCGTCACCGTGGGCGGCGGAAACGTGGCCATGGATGCTGCGCGTACGGCGCTTCGTCTGGGTTCGGAATCTCATATCGTCTACCGTCGTTCCAAAGAAGAGCTCCCGGCTCGTGCAGAGGAAGTGCATCACGCCATCGAAGAAGGGGTGAAGTTCGATCTTTTGACGAACCCCGTGGAAATCCTCGTGGATGAAAAGGGCTGGGTGCGTGGCATCCGCTGCATCCGCATGGAGCTTGGCGAACCCGATGCTTCGGGCAGAAGACGTCCCCAGGAAATCCCCGGATCGGAATTCGACATCGAATGCGACACCGTGATCATGGCCTTGGGAACCTCGCCCAACCCCCTCATCTCCTCCACCACCAAGGGCTTGGAAATCAACAAGCACAAGTGCCTCATCGTCAATGAGGAAACGGGAGAAACCACGCGCTCGGGCATCTTCGCCGGAGGCGATGCCGTTACCGGAGCCGCCACCGTCATCCTCGCCATGGGCGCAGGGAAAACAGCTGCTGCCGGAATGGATCGCTACTTAAAAGAAAAATACCTCAACAAATAATTAAATCCGCCCGAAGATCTCTTCTAGGAAGACTCTTCGGGCGGTGTTTTATGGGGGACGAAGGGAAGAGGTCGCGAAAAAGCGTTTAAAGCTAGCGCTTTTTCGCTTTTTTTTGTAAGAGAAATAAAATCGCGACAAAGAGGAGTAAGAAGCCCAAGATCAGGAGGGCATTCCTTAAAAACAGCGTTTCGGGTAAATAGCGAATGATGGGGTCTAAGGCGGGGTCGAAAATCCAATAATCATTGGAGAAGACCAGCTCATGAAAAAGGATAAAGACCCGGTTGAAATTCAATAAAATGGGGAGGCCCAGAACGAAGGGAATAAGTACGGTGAGTCCCATGGCCCATCCAACAAAGCGCAGGTCTTTTTCTTTGACTAGGATGAAGCCTGAGATGAGGGCTAGGACTCCCAGCACCCAAAGACTCATGCGAAAGCCTTGAAAGATGGTTTTGACTTCCCAAAAATGGTAGGCGCCTTGGGCGCTCATGGGCAGTCCTTCAAACTGCAGGGTTGGCTGACGGTCGAAATTATAATCAATTAAGGTGTTGTAGTTTTTCACCATGGTGGCTTCATCCAGATGATATTCCACCTGATGGATCTCCCCCAAAGAAAGGCGGTAGGTCCACTTCATGGAAAGGGTCAGTAGGACGGAGGACGTCAAGAGAAATAAGGCCAGGGTCAACGCGGCGACCCATGAGCCGATGGTTTTTAGCATAAACAATCCCCTTTCAGCATGGGCCTTTGCGGGCGGCAACGTGCCCGAGGCCAAGGCGTTAAGCTCTGGTGCTAGTATACCATGCATCCGGAAAAACTCCTTCCAATAAGGGCCCTTCTCGAGGGATTTCTTCCGGCAAGACAACTTCAAGCAAGAATGGACGAAAAAAGGAGAAAAAGAAAGAAAAATCGGGATAGTTGCCGTCTATTTGGTATAATCGGGGAGTGAGGTTTTTTCAGAGAGCGCAAAAAAGTTTGCGTTGGAAGAGGAAACTTCATACAATAAGAAAGTAGTGTTAGCACTCTGAACTGATGAGTGCTAAAAACATCAATGGAGGAACTAGTAATGATCAAACCATTAGGCGACCGAGTTTTGCTGAAGAAACTTGAAGCAGAAGAAATGACCAAAGGCGGGATCATCCTTACCGGATCGGCAAAGGAAACCCCTCAGGAAGCAGAAGTTATCGCTGTGGGACCTGGCGAAGTGAAAGATGGCGCAGTGGTTCCCATGGAAGTCAAAGTGGGCGACAAAGTGATATACAGTAAGTACAGCGGAACGGAAGTCAAACATCAAAGCGAAGAGTACATCCTTGTGAGCCAGAAGGACGTTCTGGCCGTCGTGGAATAGGAGGTTTTTATTATGGCGAAAGAAATTATGTTCGGTGAAGAAGCCCGGCGGGCTATGCAACGTGGCGTAGACCAGCTGGCGGATACCATCAAAGTAACCCTTGGGCCCAAGGGACGCAACGTGGTGCTGGAGAAGAAATTCGGCGCCCCCCTCATCACCAATGACGGCGTCACCATCGCTCGGGAAATTGATCTGCCCGATGCCTTTGAGAACATGGGGGCTCAGCTCGTAAAGGAAGTGGCCACCAAGACCAACGATGTGGCCGGAGACGGAACCACCACCGCCACCCTTTTGGCGCAGGCCATCATCCGGGAAGGCTTGAAGAACGTTACTGCCGGAGCCAACCCCATGCTGATCCGCCAAGGAATCAAAAAAGCCGTGGATGCTGCCGTCAGCGAGATCAAGAACAACTCCATCGCCATCCGGGGGAAAGAAGATATCGCCCGAGTCGCAGCCATTTCTGCTTCGGATGAAGAGATTGGCGATATGATTGCCGACGCCATGGAAAAAGTGGGTCACGAAGGCGTCATCACGGTGGAAGAATCCAAGACCATGGTGACTGAACTGGAAGTCGTAGAAGGCATGCAGTTTGACCGCGGATATGTTTCCTCCTATATGGCCACCAATCCTGAGACCATGGAAGCGCATTTGGACAACCCCTACATCCTCATCACGGACCGCAAGCTGGTGAACATCCAGGAAATCCTTCCAGTGCTCGAGCCCATGGTGCAGCAGGGAAGGAAGCTCCTCATCATCGCAGAGGATATCGAGGGTGAGGCCATCACGAACCTGTTGATCAACAAATTGCGCGGCAACTTCATCACCTGTGGCGTGAAAGCTCCGGGCTTTGGCGATCGCCGAAAAGAAATGCTGCAGGACATCGCAACGCTGACGGGCGCTCAGGTTATTTCTGAAGAGCTGGGCCGCAGCTTGTCCGATGTCACCATGGACATGATGGGCTCCGCGGAATCCGTTCGGGTCAGCAAAGAGAGCACCACCATCGTCAACGGCAAGGGAGATCCTGAGGCCATTCAGGCTCGGATTGCGCAGATCCGTGCTCAGTATGAGGATTCCACCTCTGAATTTGATCGTGAAAAATACATGGAGCGCTTGGCAAAACTTGCCGGCGGCGTAGCCGTCATCAAGGTCGGCGCGGCAACGGAGACGGAACTTAAGGAGAAGAAACTGCGTCTGGAAGATGCCTTGGCAGCCACCAAGGCCGCAGTGGAAGAAGGAATCGTTGCGGGCGGCGGAACGGCTTATGTGAACGCCATTCCCGTGGTGTCCCAATTGTCCCTGTCCGATGCCGATGCGCAGATCGGGGTGAACATCATCAAGCGCGCTCTGGAAGAGCCCCTGCGCCAGATCGTTACGAACTCCGGACTGGAGGCTTCGGTGGTCTTGGATCGCGTGGTCAATTCCGAGAAGGGTCATGGATTCAATGTGCTCAGCGAAGAGTATGTGGAAATGATCAGCAGTGGAATCGTGGATCCGACGAAGGTGACACGCAGCGCTCTGCAAAACGCCGCCTCCGTTGCGGCAACGTTCCTGACCACGGAAAGCGCTGTGGCGGACATTAAGGAAGAAACTCCGGCCATGCCTCCCATGGGTGGCGGCATGGATGGAATGTACTAAAAACAGCAGAAAAGGCAGGAGAATCCAACGGCCCTAGGCTGAGGGATCTCCTCCCCGTTGCTCCAAAAAAGCGTCTTCTCCCGAGGCCGAACTTCGGCCATGGAGAACGGCGCTTTTTTTGGACCCTGTCCTAGAAGAAACGCCTAGGGGAAATTTAGAGAGCGTTCCCGACACGTCAACATCTTGTTCATGAGTGGCAGGTAAGATTACAATCAAAGAGTTGAGTGGTGAAGGAGTGATGGATCATGTCAAAAAATAAGTATAAAAACAATACCGATCATTCAGCGCGACCTCAGGAGGACCCTCGGGAAGGGCGAGGCCAAGAGCTGGTCCAGGATGCGCCTTTAATTGAAGAGCGCAGGCCCGGGCGAGAAGACGTTTTTGAGCCGGAGATTCCAGAGGGACCGCCGCTTATTTCAGAAGAGTCGTCGGCTGCCGACGGTCTTCGACCGAGCGCGGAGCCCAGGATGCCTTCCCCAGGGGGCACTAAATCCGAGGCTGATCCCTTTGAAGAGGGGCAGGACCCCATGCGGATCAATCCTGAAGAGGAGGCCCTGCAGCTGAGAAATCAGGCTGTGGTTGGTACGGATCGTTTGAGTGATAACGTGGATGAGCTCTTTGAGTTGGAGCCGGCCCCTGTGGAGGCGAGCTCGGCAGAGCCTTCCAAGGGATTTCCTTGGTGGTGGATCCTTCTGCCCATCGTTTTATTGGCGCTGATCTACGCCCTGACGCGGATGTAGTTTTGCCAAAGTTCGAGGGTTCGAACGCTGCCTTGTTTATGAAACACTCCTTTTCGCATAATCCCTTTGACCCGGGTACTATGTGAAAAGGAGTTTTTTCATTGAACCAAAACAAACGAATCAACCGAAAAAAGCGCAAGGGGTTTTCCCTTGTCGAACTGGTGGTGGTCATGGCCATCATCGGCATTCTCCTCGTGGTGATGGCGCCCAATTATAAGGGCTTCATCGGCCAGGCGAAATCCATCGGGGTCAAATCCGACGCCAAGACCCTCTTGACGATGATTTCCCTCGTTGAGGTCTCCACGCCCATCGAAGAGGACAAAACCGTGGCGCAACTCAAGGAGCTCAAGGGGCAAGGCACGGAGCTCGAGAACTTGAAGAAATTCATCGACGATCTCAAGGGGGAGTCCCAGGCGCTTTTAACGGTGCCGGTCTCAAAGCTTCCTGAAATCGTCGAGAGCGGAAGTCTGCCATAAAGGAGGGTCTTTACCTCGGGGCGCTGGCGCTCAACGCCTGGACGGATGCGCGCTCGGGGGACGTCTTCGATTTCTACGCCGTGCTTTTTTTTGCCAGCGCCATTTGGCGAAAGGGGGGACAGGCCCTGGGCCCTTATTTTTTCGGCACTTTGGGGGCCTTGATTCTCTTGGCGCTTTGCGATAAAAAGCGCCGTTTCCTGGGCGAGGGGGATTACCTCATCCTTTGGGCCCTTTCTGCCGGGGAAGCTCAAGAGTTTCCTTTGGTGCTTCTGTGGGCGAGCCTACTGGCCTTGGGGGTCCTCACGCTTCGAAAATGTCGCTCGCTCCCCTTGGTTCCCTTTCTATTTTTCGGGGAACTTTTGGGGCGGGCCGTCGGGGTCCTCGAAGGGTTTTTGATGGGCTGCTAAAGGGCAGGGCGTTGCCCCTCCAGAGCTTGAAACGAAAGGGTTTGGCAAAAAAGGAAAAGAAGCGTCCGCCGTTCAGATGATTTTTCCGAAGGGCGGACGCTTCCAATCGTTCTTCCCGCAGATCTGAAGCCAGACGGCCTTGGATCCCTTTCAGGGAGGATTAGAGGGATTCTTCGTAAATACGGGAGACGAGGGCCTCGTCTGCTTTCACCGGAGCGCAACCCAAAAGACCGCCAAGACCGGGGGTGTTGAAAGCCAGATGGGTGAGTTTCTCCACATCCTTATGCTCAAATCCGATGTCCTTCAAGGTTTCGGTCACGCCCACGGAGGCGAGCCAAGCGCGAATGCGCTGAGCGACTTCATCGGCGTTGATGTCGTCTTGATACTCCCCTAAAATCGGGGCATAGATGCTCAAAATGGTTTCGCGGCGCTCATCAAAGATGGCCTTGACCACTGCAGGGAGAAGGATCGCAAGACCCAGTCCGTGGGTGAGGTCGGTCTTCACAGCGGAGAGGGGATGCTCCATGGCATGGGTCAAGTGCAAAAGCCCATTATCAAAGGACGTTCCAGCAATAAGGGCGGCGTAAGCTAAGTAATAGCGGGCCTCCATATCGTTTCCGTTCTCCCGGACCCGAGGCAGGTATTTGGCTACGAGGCGGATGGTCTCACCGGCGGTCAACACGGCCAAGGGGTTGGCCGTCAAGGTGGTGGCGGCTTCCGTCACGTGGTTCACGGCATCAATGGACACGTACGTGCTTTGCGCTTTGCCCAGGGACACCATAAGGGCCGGATCGTCAATGGCGAAGGCCGGATACATGGCTTCATAGGCCAGGGCCGGTTTGAATTCCTGTTCGGGAATGGTGATGACGGAGAAGCGGTCCACTTCCGTGCCGGTGCCATGAGTCAAATTGATGGCGATGATGGGTGCGGCATCCCGTACATCCACAGTCAAAGAAGCCAGGGTTTCTGCCGTTTCATTGGGGTATTTCAAGAGACAGGCCACAGCCTTGGCGGCGTCGATGGGGGAGCCTCCGCCGATGCCCATGACGGTGTCGGCATCGATGGATTTTGCAAGTTTCAACGCAGCATTGACTTGATGGACATCAGGGTTGGGTTTCACTTCATCATAAATAGCGTATTTGAAGCCGTGCTTTTTCAGCGCGGGCTCCACGGCGGCCCAGGCGCCGGAGGATTTATAGGAATTTTTCCCTGTAACGAGCACGCAGGACTTGTTTCCTCTTTTGGCCATTTCTGCCAGGATGTCATCGATCTTCTCGATGGCGCCCACTCCGAGATAGGCGGTGGTTTTGACCCGAATTTCCTTGACTTCATTGATATTCATTTCATTTTCCCACATAATACACACTTCCTTTTACGTGATGCTTTCATCATAGGCCGGAGTTAATATTTTATCAATCCATTGAGGTTGCGAATTCAACGCAAAGTTTTTGGGATTTTTGCTAAAAAAGGAGGGAATATTATCAAAGGCCACGCTTATTGAAGGAGGGACTGGGGGGAATTTGCCATTGTACAATTCGAAGATCCTGAAGAGACAACAGCCCATGGAAGAAGTACAAAAAGAAGCTATGCTATGATGAAGAAGGAAGGGGCTAGGTGATTTAAGTCCCTTTGGAAGGACCATGGACTCGATGAAAAAAAACACCCTTTCCGACCGCCTTTTGGCCTATTATGACGCCCACGCCCGAATCTTGCCGTTTCGGGTGCATCCGGTGCCTTATCATATTTGGATCTCAGAGATTATGCTTCAGCAAACACGGATGGATACCGTGCTGCCCTACTTTGAGCGTTTTATAAAAAAGCTTCCCTCGGTGGCGGATTTGGCGCTCGTCGACGATGAGGTTTTGATGAAGCTTTGGGAGGGACTAGGGTATTACTCCAGAGCCCGAAACCTCAAGAGAGCCGCCCAGGCGATGATGGAGCGCAACCATGGGGTCTTACCGCAGACGGCCCGGGAGTTGGAAAAGCTTCCCGGCATCGGTCCTTATACCGCGGGAGCCATCGCCTCCATCGCCTTTGGCGAACCCGTACCGGCCATTGACGGCAACGTGATCCGCGTCTTTTCACGGCTTTATGCGTATGACGGGCCCACGCACAACGTCAAGGGTAAAGCTCATTTGCAGCAGCTGGTCGCCCAGGTGATGCCCAAGGATCGGCCGGGGGATTTCAATCAAGCCATTATGGATCTGGGCTCCGCCATCTGTCTGCCCAACGGTGCGCCTCGCTGCGAAGTGTGTCCTCTAAAGACCGACTGCCTAGCCGTTCAAAAAGGAAATCCCTTGGATTATCCGGTGCTTGCCCCGAAAAAGCAGCGGCGCATCGAGGAGTGGACTGTGCTTTTACTGCTCGGGCATGACGAGGAGGGCAATGAGGCCATCATCCTAGAAACAAGACCGCCTAAGGGTCTTTTGGCGGGCCTGAATCAATTTCCGATGCTCTTAGGGCATTGCACGGAAAAGCAGTTGAGGGATTGGCTTAAGGATCAAGGGCTTGTTGCGACGCACGCGTGCCCTCTGCCCCCCTCCCGCCATCAATTTTCCCATGTGGAGTGGCGTATGCAGGGGTACTTGGTTGTTCTTAGCTCGCAAGGGACCCCTCTGGAGGGAAGGTCTCTTTTGACCAAGACTCAATGGCGGACCGTAGCGTTGCCCACAGCGTTCCGCGCGTATCGAAGCGCTCTTGACGCTCGGTGGGGATTTTAAACGGAGTCCGGGCCATGAATGAGGGCCTTCCAGAGGGTGTGAAATCCATGATTGTAAACTTTTAAAGATACGGGTTTGAAGGAATGCCTGCATTTCACTTTGCTGGTTGAAATATTTCTTTCCCCTTGGATCGGATTGATTGACACGAGTGCAAGAGGCTCTCTATAATGGATAAAATAACGTAAAACTGTCTCATATAAGCCTCCAATAGGGGAGGCGTCTCTACCTGAAACCGGAACATTTCAGTCTATGAGTCAGGAGGACCTCCTATTGGTTTTTTTGGGTTTTCCTGGCTTTTTTGGATTAAAATGAAGTCAGGGAGTTTTTCAATCACCAAGGAGGTTTTTTCAATGGGGAACATCATTAAAACAGGCTATACCTTCGACGACGTGCTGTTGGTCCCGAACCGCTCGGAGGTTTTGCCCGCCCAGGTGGATCTATCCACTTATTTAACACGCAAGATCAAACTGAATGTTCCGCTGGTTTCAGCGAGCATGGATACGGTGACCGAATCGGCCATGGCTATTGCCATGGCCAGAGAAGGCGGCATCGGTATGATTCATAAGAACATGAGCATTGAGCAGCAGGCCCACGAGGTGGACCGCGTCAAGCGCCAGGAAAATGGAGTGATCACCGACCCGTTTTTTTTGGCTCCGGACAATACGGTGCAAGAGGCCAACGATCTGATGGCTCGTTACCGAATCTCAGGGGTTCCCATCACCGTGGAGGGGAAGCTAGTGGGGATTATTACCAATCGGGACTTGGTATTTGAAGAAGACTTTAGCCAACCCATCCGGAACCTCATGACCAGCCAGAACCTCATCACGGGGCGGGTAGATACAACCCTTGATGAAGCCAAAGAAATCCTCAAGCACAATAAGATTGAAAAACTTCCCTTGGTGGATGATGAGAACCGCTTGACGGGATTGATTACCATCAAAGATATTGAGAAAATTCGCCTGTTCCCCAATGCGGCCAAGGACGAGCGGGGACGTCTCCTTTGCGGGGCAGCCGTGGGTGTGACCAAAGATATGATGGAGCGCGTTGACGCGTTGGTTAAGGCCCAAGTGGACGTCATCACCATCGATACGGCCCATGGGCACTCCAAAGGCGTTATGGACGCCGTTCGCCAGGTCAAGCAAAAGCACCCAAACCTCCAAGTCATTGCAGGAAACATCGCCACGGCTCAGGCGGCGGAGGATCTGATTGCGGCTGGCTGTGATGCCGTGAAGGTGGGCATTGGGCCTGGCGCCATCTGCACCACAAGAGTTGTGGCCGGCGTAGGGGTTCCGCAACTGACGGCGGTAATGGACTGCGCCCAAGTGGGCAAAGCCCACGGCGTGCCGGTGATTGCCGACGGTGGAATCAAGTATTCCGGAGATATTGTCAAGGCGCTGGCTGCAGGGGCATCCACCGTTATGATGGGCTCCATGCTGGCCGGCTGCGACGAGTCTCCAGGAGCCATGGAAATCTTCCAGGGAAGAAATTATAAGGTGTATCGTGGAATGGGATCCCTTGGTGCCATGAACGCAGGATCATCGGATCGATATTTCCAAAAAGACGTGAAAAAATTCGTGCCCGAGGGCGTGGAAGGGCGCGTGGCTTACAAGGGATTCCTTGCAGATACCATCTTTCAGATGACGGGCGGCATCCGCTCGGGGATGGGATATCTCGGAGCGAAAAACTTGGAGGCTCTTTATGAGAGCGCTAAGTTCATTGTTCAGACTTCAGCAGGCTTAAAAGAAAGCCATCCCCACGACATCAATATTACAAAAGAGGCCCCCAACTACTTTACTGGAGGAAATTAATGGAACAGCATCAAATGGTGGTCATCATCGACTTTGGCGGACAATACAACCAACTCATCGCACGGCGCGTGCGGGAGGCGGGCATTTATTGCGAAATTTTGCCTTATACGGCGTCCTTGGCCGATATTCAAGCCAAGAACCCTAAGGCCATCATCTTCACAGGGGGCCCCAATTCCGTTACGGAAGTAGGAGCTCCCACTGTGGCGGATGAGATCTTCAACCTGGGAATTCCTATTTTGGGGATCTGCTATGGCATGCAGCTGATGGCGTTGAAGCTCGGGGGATCCGTGATGGCGGGGGAAAAGCGTGAATATGGTAAAACGGAGGTCTTCCTCGAAGACCAGGGGGAACTCACTAAGGGACTTCCTTCGCCGAGTCAATGCTGGATGAGCCACACATATTATGTGGATCGCATGCCGGAAGGGTTTAAAAAGACCGCATCCTCCGAGCATTGTCCTCATGCAGCGATGGAATGCCCGGAGAAAAAGTTGTACGCCGTTCAGTTCCATCCTGAGGTTAACCACACCCTCTTTGGGACGGAGCTACTGCACAATTTCCTGTTCAAAGCGGCCCACCTTAAAAAGGATTGGACCATGGCTTCCTTTGCTCAAGAAAAGATTGAAGAAATCCGTACTAAGGTGGGCGATAAAAAAGTCATCTGCGCCCTCTCCGGCGGCGTGGACTCCTCGGTGGCTGCCGTTTTGGTGCATAAAGCCATCGGCAAGCAGCTCACGTGCATCTTTGTGGACCACGGCCTTTTGCGTAAGGATGAAGGAGATCAGGTGGAATCCATCTTTGGCAAAACCTTTGAGATGAACCTCATCCGTGTCAATGCCCAGGAGCGCTTCCTCGGAAAATTAAAGGGCGTCAGCGATCCAGAGAAAAAACGCAAGATCATTGGGGAAGAATTCATTCGGGTGTTTGAAGAAGAGTCCAATAAGCTCGGAGAGATCGATTACTTAGTTCAAGGCACCATTTATCCCGACGTGGTGGAATCCGGAACAGCCACCTCAGCCACCATCAAAAGCCATCATAATGTGGGTGGGCTGCCTGAGGATATGAAGCTTCAGCTCATCGAACCCTTGAGGGAACTTTTTAAAGATGAGGTGCGAAGAGTGGGAGAAGAAATTGGTATTCCTCACGCTTTGGTTTGGCGCCAGCCCTTCCCAGGACCGGGATTGGCCATTCGTGTGTTGGGAGAAGTGACGCCTGAAAAGCTTGAACTGGTCCGTGAGGCGGACTTTATTTTCCGAGATGAAATATCTAAAGCAGGACTGGAATCCCATATCTGGCAATATTTCGCCTGCCTTCCCAACATTCAATCAGTAGGCGTCATGGGCGATGAACGCACCTACTCACACACAGTGGCCCTTCGGGCAGTAACCTCCACGGATGGCATGACTTCTGATTGGGCGCGCATTCCATATGAGGTCATGGACAAGATTTCTCGGAGGATCGTCAATGAGGTCCCCATGGTTAATCGAATTGTGTATGACATCACCTCCAAACCACCTGCCACTATTGAGTGGGAATAGTTAAAAATAAAAAGAAAAACTGATAAAATCAATACTTGTAGAGGTTGAAAAACCTCAACTGGAACGAAATTGGGTAAAAAAGTTTTTTAGAATAACATAAAAAATAGTGCCAAGTGGCTTACAAAGATAAACACCATAGAAATCTTATTAAAAGAATCTATGGTGTTTTTGTATGTATATTTATTTTTGAAATCTAAACAGATTTCTAAAGGCATCGAATTCAACACGTTTAAAACTCGGGTTATGAATTTGCTTATGAAACACTTTAAACCTATCGAATTCGATGGGGTTAAAATTGGATTATATGCTTAGTATTGAATTATTTATAAACTAGTCGATTTCGACCAGTTTAAAATGAGCTTATATGTTTATAGTGCAATAATTATTTTTTCAATCTAGACTTCTTAGGATATGAGAGCTTCCAATCCTCAAATTCTTCATCTGTAATTTCTCCGTTATAGTGTTTTTTTCTAATTTCATCCCATTCAATTAAAAAATCATTTAAATTCATATCATGGGAAAGCAGCCCTATTGTAGAATCTTCTACTAGGGGTCTGATTTTTAACTCTTCCTCATAATCAAAAAGAATTTGCATAAATTCAAAATTAGAAATAGGAGTATGGTCAATTAAGGCAGATACATCACAGTCTAAAACTTGGGCGATTTTTATTAATTGATCTTTATTGGGAGATCTATAACCTAATTCATAATTTCTTATAGCAGAATCTGTAAGGCCTGATTTTATTGCTAATTCCTTCTGTGTCAATTCTCTAAGTAATCTTAACTTTTTTAGCTTTTCACCTGAAATCATTTTAAACTCCTCTTGGTAGTATTTTAATTTATTTTATCACAAGATATCATTTATAGCAACAGAAGTGAACGATTATAAATTCAATGAAATCTCTTGTTATAGGAAAGATAAATAGAAATAATTTAAAATTAGTCTTGACAACACGAAACTGTGCTGATATTATATAATCAAATAGCACGAAATTGTGCTATTTGATTATAAGGAAACCAAATTGATGCTCGTCATTTATTCATTGATGAGAAGCTTATAAATAAAAACATAAGGGGGAAGAAAAAAATGAATAAGATTTTTATGAATGCAAAGGAAGTACAGGATTTTTTAGAAGTTAGCAGAACTACGGCCTATCAAATAATAAATGAAATGAATGGAGAACTAGTTGAATTAGGCTATAGGGTTCAAAGAGGCAAAATTAATAGACAATATTTCTTAGACAAGTATTGCTATCAAGAAAGAAAGGAGGCCTAGTAGTGGGAGCTTATAGGGATGAAAGTGGAAATGGCACCTGGTTTACCAAATTCACCTACACCAATTGGAGAGGTGAAAAAATTAATAGGAAGAAAAGAGGATTCAAGACAAAAAAAGAAGCTTTGAGATGGGAAGAAGATTTTTTAAGAGAGCAAGCTGGAAATCTTGATATGACATTTGCTGAATTTTTTCAAGTATATGGAAAAGATATGCGACCAAGATTAAGAGAAAATACTTGGAGAACTAAGGAGCAAATAATAAGGACAAAGGTTATTCCCTATATAGGAGATCTTCAAGTTAATGAAATTACTAAAATGACAATAGTTAAATGGCAAAATATACTAATGAAAGAGGAAGATGATAAAGGCAAAAAATATTCCCAGACTTACTTAAGAACAATACATGCTCAATTAAGTAGTGTCCTAAATCATGCTTGCAAGTACTATAACCTAAAATCTAATGTTGCAAGGGATGTTGGCTCTATGGGAGAAAAAGAAGCTTCTGAAATGAAATTTTGGACTGAAGCTGAATATGGAAAATTTATAGAAGAAGTAAAGGACAAGCCCTTATCATTCTATGCTTTTGAGATTCTATATTGGTGTGGATTAAGAACTGGTGAATTGCTGGCCTTAGATAAAGTCCATATAATTGTGTAAAAGTATAAAAGGT
>LQGW01000057.1 GCA_002838815.1 Clostridiaceae bacterium JG1575
TTGATTGCCAAAAGTTGTATTTCCTAATTGCCAAACACAATAACTACTGCTCCAACCATCGGTATTTCGTATGGACTTAACAAGAATCCTAATATCAATGCTTCTATACCTATTGAAAAATCCTTTTGAAACAATGATACAACCCCAACAACGACACACATAAGCATTAGCAAATACAGTATTGTTGTTCCTATAGTAAGTAAAAATGTAAGAAATGCAGTGAGGATACTCAGCAATAAGCTAATTGGGAATAAGAGTATTTTTATATCCATCTCATAAATACCCTCCATTCCTATTAAAGCATTTTAAAATGCCTCAAAGCAGACATAATAGCTTCCTCTTTTTCCGGTGTACATTGTGGAATAACCTGTTTCTCTTTTTTCGATTTATTATAATGCTCTCTGAGATCAATTCCACATTTTCTTTTAATCTGTGCTATATATAAAGTTGAAACCTTAAACTTAAACTTTTCAAGAATATATTCCTTAATTTCTTCATAGGTAGCTTTGCTCTCCGCAGTAGTGATATCAAGCTCATCCATCTCAATCTTTACATCTATACGCTTGTCGACATCAAGTTTGGACAATAATGCTACCGTCTCAACATGCGGTGTATTGGGGTAATTATCGAGAAGCATCCATTCTTTAATTTCCATGGTGAGTAAGATTGTTTGGAGATCTTGTACCAGTGTTTTGGGATTGCAGGAAACATAAATCATTTCTTGAGCGCCAAATGCCATAGCATAATCCAAGGCTTTGGCATGCATCCCGCTGCGCGGTGGATCCACCACCACAAGATCCGGAGCTCCTTTTAAATCTTTCAAAACATCCTTAACATCCCCAGCATAAAAGGATGCATTGGTCACATGATTTCGGCGTGCATTCTCTTGAGCAATAGCCGCTGCTTCCTCCACAATCTCCACACCTTGTACCCGTCGAGCCCCCTTTTTTGCCAAAACCGTACCAATGGTTCCAGTGCCACAATAAAGGTCAAAGACTTCCTTTTGCTCAAGATCCCGGGCAAGATCAGCAACGGCGTCATAAAGCTGTTCCGCCCCTTGGGTGTTGGTTTGGAAGAAGCTCATGGGGGTAATGGCAAAGGTCAAGCCGCAAACTTCCTCAAGAATGTGATCGCGACCATGCAGTAGCGTTAGCTCCTCAGCAACCACCGCATCGGAAAGTGAATCATTTCTCATATAAAAAATGGAGCTGAGCGTTCCTTCTAAGGGCGTCTTCAAGAGTTCTTGGGCCCAAGCCATGGGGTCCAGACGCTCGTCCTTCGCGGTCACCAATACCGCCATCAGTTCACCAGTGCGCTCGCCTCTGCGAAGAATCATGTGGCGCAAGGTGCCCTCATGGGCCATGGCTCGATAATGGGGGATCCCTTTATTCTTAAAATAGTTCAAGGTGGTATCCAGGAGGCGATTGAAGTCTTCGGGAACCAAAAGACATTGATCCACCGTCACCACCGCATTTTTTCGATTCTTAAGGTGCATCCCAAGGCAAAGCGGTCCCCCTTTGACTTCATCGCCGAAGGTGTATTCCATCTTATTGCGATAGCCGTACTGCATGGGGGCAGGGAGGATCCCTCGATACCCTGCCGTAGGAATGTGGGCGCTCTCAAAGAGCTTGAACACCTCCGCTTCCTTCAATTGTCTTTGACGCTCCATGGGCAATTCCTGCGAAATGCACCCCCCACAGTTTTCGTAGTGGACGCAGGAAGGTTCTTTCTCCCCCTTCGAGCGCTCTATGACTTCAAAAGAACGCAGCAAGCCGATGCGTCGCTTATTTTTTGCGTGTATTCCCCGAACGGTCTGCCCTGGAAACGCCCCTTTAACATGAAAGGTACGACCCTCCGAAGAGCCAACTCCAATTCCCGGAAAAACCGTGCTCTCGATGGTCAATGCCACCTCTTTTGCTTCTCTCTTAGCCATAAAACGTCCCGCCTCTCAAAAAGTACTTGTACATAATACGCCCCTTCGGGCTTCCCAAAAATGAAAAAGAGCTCCCAAGAAAAGAACTCCTCCCCGAATCACTGATTCTATTGTGGACCCCTTTAAGTGGTTCCTCGCTAATCCAAAATATTGCTGTTGACAAATTCCATCAACGCTAAAAATACAATGCCCAAATTCAGCAGTAAAAATCCGTTTTTCACCACCAGCGGCAAGGTTCGAAATAGATACTGGCTCATGGGATCTTGATTGATGCGAAGAAAATTATGGATCATAAAGTAGTTCACTAAAAAGGACAGATAAAGAAACATGCTGTTGTAAAACATGTTAGTCCTCGAGCGAAACTTCATGAATTTCACCGCCACAATTAAGTTCAAAAACCCGGCCAAAATCAAGTAAGGTCCTAAGGGTACTTGATGAAGGATTGCCCCGGTTACAATATAAAAAATGGAAAAATAAAGGCAGAATATCTGTATAATAACCCTTCGCATGCCGAGATCCTCCTCTTCGAATGTCCATTTTCTATTATACACGTTGCCTCTTCCAATTGTCCCAAAGAAAAAAAGACGACTGCACTGGTCCTGGATTTGGCCTTCGGCTCATAGATAAGATCTCGAACTCATGCTACAATTTGCTTTGATTTGATATCAATTTATCTTGAGGGAGGCCTTCCATTGATGCCCATTTCATCCCCCATGGGATTCATTTTTCTTCTTGGCGCTGCGTTTTTGGGTGCTTTCGTCGATGCCATTGCAGGCGGTGGTGGTTTAATAACGGTGCCGGCCTATCTGATCTCTGGCTTCAGCCCGCATGCGGCCCTCGCGACCAACAAACTCTCTGCGAGCTTTGGCTCCTTGGCCTCCAGCATCGAATTCTTCCGAGAAGGCAAAGTCTCCTGGCCCCTTGTGAAATACATCATCCCCTGTACTTTTTTAGGTGCCGTTCTGGGCGTGCGCTCCGTTTTGATCCTCCCCCAGGCCTTTTTATACCCTATTGTCGTCGTGCTCATCTTAACGGTGGGCGTCTATTCGTTTTTTAAAAAAGATCTGGGCCTCACTCAGCACTTTGTGCTGCCCTATCGGCGGCAGATCGCCGGCGGAATGATCTTGGGCCTTGTCATGGGGTTTTACGATGGGTTCTTCGGCCCGGGCACCGGCTCCTTCCTGCTCTTTGCCTTCATTCGCTTTTTTAAGATGGATTTTCTCCACGCCGGGGCCAACACCAAGATCTTGAATTTCACCTCCAACATCACCTCCCTTGGGGCCTTTGCCTTAGCCGGGCAAATTCATTGGCCCATAGGGCTTTTGGCCGGTGCTTTTGCCCTTTGGGGATCCCGCGTGGGCACTAGGGTAGCCCTTCGCCGCGGCCCCGCCTTCGTCCGTCCGATATTTCTCGTCATGAGCCTTGCGGTATTCTTGAAGCTGCTTTGGGACCTGCCTCGTTAAGTGGCCCTAGGCTTAGGCCTTCTTATTATCTTTTGGCTTGGCTTGGGGCTCTTCTTCCAAAAGGTCTTCTCCTCGAAGGCCCTTAACCAGGGAGCCTTTCAATACCCCCACCCCATCGCCCAGCATTTTGCCAAAGGAAGCCTGGTCCCCTTTTGGGGAGCATCCCAGCGCTTCTCGCATGCGTAGGCGTACGCTCTCGTCTTCTTCCAGCACTTTTAAGGCTTCTTCGGACGCCTTCGTTGCCTCTGGGCGCTTATCCTCTTGCAAATCCCCTTTATCGTACTCACCGAGGGACTCTTGCTCCTCGTCGAAGACTTCCGATCTTCTAGGGCTCCATCGCTTCCACCAATTCATCACATCCATCCCCTCCTTTTCTTCATCTTACAAAATTTCCAAGGCTTTTGCACATCGATCCGCCCATCGGCCTATGACCCTCTTTGCTCAAGTCCCTCACCTCCCGAGGGAGGGGTCCATCCAATAATCCAGCTCAGATCCAGCTCAGATTCAACCCAAAATTAACACAAAAAGAACTCCGGCGAGGCGCCCTTTATCTACACGGATCCTAGGCATCG
Source organism: Clostridiaceae bacterium JG1575 (assembly GCA_002838815.1). Lineage (GTDB taxonomy): Bacteria > Bacillota > Clostridia > Clostridiales > Clostridiaceae > JG1575. The sequence goes on from LQGW01000057.1 coordinate 3,969, forward strand.
GAATCAACCAAATGGACGCTGAGGCGTTTTTTTGATTTTTAAAGGAAGTATTATGGTCCCCAAGATCTTCAAGGCATTGCAACGATTGTTTTGTCCCAATTAGAATCCGCCCCGAGCGCGTCGTTTATCTTGGCCGTGAGTTCGGATTCCCAAAGCGGCCCCCAAACCAAATTGGTGGACGTGATGGCCCGCTACCAAGTCGGCGCCGGCGGTATCTATTTCCTTCACATCCTTCGCCTAGCGCGCCCCATCTATTTGCATCAAAAACTCCTTTGGGAAACACAGCGCAGCCTAGACGTGGCTGCGGGTCTACTTGAGGCTTTGGAGCCGCTTTTCTTCACCAAAGGCGTTGACCCTACCGCTCATGCCCTTCGCTTGGAATTCCACGGGAACCTTGGTCCTTCAGGCCCTTCGAAGGATTGGATTCGTGGAGTCCTCGGAACCATTCATGGCGTGTTTTTTGGACTCTTTTGAGGTGCGTATCAAGCCCCAATCCTTCGCCGCATCCTCCATTGAAGATTCCTCTCTAAGCCCCACGCTCTTGCTTGACGCCTTTCGATGCGTTTCTTTTTTCGCTCTCCCTCCCATGCGCTCTGTTTTACAAAAGAACGAGAGCCGGGAAAGGCTTACACAGCCTTCCCCGGCTCTCGTTCTTTTAAGAATTCCTCTTCCTAAGTTTCGGCTGCGTCGACAAAATCCGCTGACGGTCCAGTCTATTCTTCGATCGGTTCCAGATGTGCCTGGAAGTGGCGCAAAATTTTGGGCTCCCAAGTGATTTTATAGCCGCGCTTGATGTCCTTGGCCCGATTTTTGATGTTTATCAAAGCCTCTGCCATCACATCAAAGTGCGCCTGGGTGTAAACCCTACGGGGAACGGCCAACCGGGTAAAGTCGAATTCTGCTTGGATCTGCTTTCCGGTTTCAGGATCGTTGCCCATCATGTATGAACCGATGTCACAAGTGCGGATGCCGGCTTCTTTGTAGAGCTCCACCGCCAACACCTGACCGGGGAATTCATAGTAAGGAATGTGCGGGAACATGCTGCGCGCATCCACGAAGATGCCGTGACCGCCCACGGGCGACTGGATGACAATTCCAGCTTCCTCGAGCTTTGCGCCAAGGTATTCCAACTGTCCGATGCGATAGGCCAGATAATCCCGGTCAACGACCTCAGTCAGACCGATGGCCATAGCTTCCATATCCCGTCCGGCCAACCCGCCGTAGGTTACGAAGCCTTCGAAGTTGATGCAGTTGGATTTGATTTTCTCCACAAGTTCTGCATGTTTTTTCTCATCGCGAACGCCAATTAAGCCGCCGATGTTGACAATGGCGTCTTTTTTGGCGGACATGGTGAAGACATCCCCGTAGGAGAATTCTTCCTTAACGATCTCTTCAATGCTCCGCTCGGCATATCCTTCTTCATCCCGTTGAATGAAATAAGCATTTTCGGCAAACCGAGCCGCATCGATGCAAACAGGCAGCCCATAGGACTGAGCCAGCGCATACACCTCTTTCAGGTTCTTCATGGAAACTGGCTGTCCGCCGGCGGAGTTATTCGTAATGGTCATGACGATGAGGCTGACGTTCTCAACGCCCAATTCCTCAATGGTGCGACGCAGCTTCTCCACGTCCATGTTGCCTTTGAATTTCGCTTTCATGGCAGGATCCTTGGCTTCAGCCACCACACAGTCCACTGCTTTTCCGCCCGCCAGCTCCACATGAGCTCGGGTGGTGTCAAAGAACATGTTGGAGATGCAGACGTTGCCCTTTTTCACGAGAATGGGGAACACGACCTTCTCGGCAGCTCGTCCCTGGTGCACGGGCTGAATGTATTCATAGCCGAACAGCTCATGGGCGGTATCCAAAAGCTTATAATAGCTTTTGGCTCCGGCATAAGCTTCATCGCCCCGAAGAATGCCAGCCCATTGTTCCTGACTCATGGCGTTGGTGCCCGAATCCGTCAACAGGTCAATATAAACATCTTCCCCTCTTAAATTGAAGAGGTTGTAATGAGCGTCCTTAATGTACTGTTCCCGCTCCTCGCGCGTGGTCATGCGAATGGTTTCCACCATCTTAATGCGAAAAGGTTCCGCTACGTATTTCATACTATGAGTCTCCTTTGGTGAGGTTTCTTCTTTCACTCTAGCAAAAAAGGGCCCTTGAAACCATATACATTCGGAGCATAACTGGGGTATGAACTGCATTCATACCCATGCTATAATGGCCTTGATACGGCACATGCCATGCCTTAGGAGGGACTTAACATGCAGTTGCAGCAACTGGCTTATTTTGTGGAAATCGTAGAGCGCGGAACCATGAATCAGGCGGCCAAACACCTATTCATCAGCCAATCCAGCTTAAGCAAATCCATGAACAATTTGGAAAAGGAGCTCAACATTACTCTTTTTTGCCGCTCCAACAAAGGCGTCACCCTAACGCAGCGGGGCCGACAGCTCTATGAATACGCCAAAACCGTTCTCTCGCAGATGACCCTCATCGAAAACCTCAAGCAGGAAACCGAGAATCCGGCGCGGCTACGCATCGGCGCCTACCCCTCCCTAGTAACGAGCAAGCTTTTGGCGAAGTTTGCTAAAAAAGAGCCCGGCGTCGGCGAGGTCTCCCTTTGGGAAGGTCGAGTTTTTGCCATCATCGAACAGGTAAAAAGTCTGGAGGCGGAACTGGGGTTGCTCCAATATACGGACCTACAAGAAAAGGAACTGCGCCACCACCTAAAATACAACAACATGAGCCAAACCACCTTCCTGACGGATACCTGGTATGTAGTGGTGGGCCCCAAAAATCCCTATTTTAAAGCCAAATCCATCCGCATGGCGGATGTGGTTCGCTTCCCCATCCTGCGCGTCCAAGATGACTATTTCTCCAACCTCAACTATTTTGTAGAAATCGACGGCGTGCGTCTGGACGCCTTTGAACGAACCATTTTCATCAACAACCTCGGTGGCATTCTTTGCTACCTCATGGACAGTGAAGCGGTCAATTTATGTGACGGCTTCAGCGCTCGCGAGCTTCAGCGCTTTGGCCTCCACGTTCTGCCCATTGATCAAAACGCGATGGGGCTCCACTTTTGCTGGTTCAAGCGCAGTCATGAGCTGCTCTCTGCGGGCGCTCAAGCGTTTGTCTCTTTCCTGCCGGACTATTATGCTTCCCTGGGCACCGCCCATGTCCTCACCTACAACCCCGACAATCTTTAGTTTGAAGCCCCAATGAAATAATCGTAAAAAGAGGCGGATGATTTCCCGCCTCTTTCATTATTCTGGTAAAATAATGCCAACTAGCTAGAGATCGTCAATCTTTTTGCCGATCTTGCTCATATTTTAACTTTAAGGAGCCCGCCATGGAATCACTTAATCTGTTTCAACGAAAAGATCGAACCCGTCAACGTTCAATGCTCATTGCCCTAATCCTTCTTGCTTTATCCATCGTCGCCATCATTGCAGGGGTCCTGTTTAGCCGCCAAGCTCAGCGCAACTATAAAGCGTTCTCATCGGCCGCTAAACCCAAAGATCAAGTCCTCTTAAAAGCGGACCGGATTTCTGATTCCTTTGCCGAAGAAACGAGCAACAAAAAGAAGTATTACTATCTTTTAGCCGGCCAAGGAAAAGACATCAGCGTGGTTCGCGTGGATTCGGCCACCTGGAACATCCTTGAGGACCTCGTCCAGCGCAAAGTGGACCTTCGCGACACCCCTTACACGTTTGCCGGAACCATTGAACGCTCGGATTACAAACTTCGACCTCATCTTTCGGATTACTGGAAGCGCCTCATGGGCAACACCCTATCCCCCACAAATCCCGTTTACAGCTTCCAGCTCAACACCCTACGGCAAAACCCCATCGGCATCCCCTTCTACATCGGCGGCGGCATCGGACTCATCGGCGCCCTGGTGGCCCTCATCATCTCACTGAGCACCCGCCGCAATGCCCGTAAGTCCCGGGAAAAATTCCAGGCTTACTACCCAGAGCTCACGGATTTTGAGGTCTTGGACCGAGATCTTCGCTACGAGGACCCCATCCTCGGTCTTCGGGTGTATAAGGATCTGGCCTTCACCACCAAGGGAAGCATTCAAATTGCGGATCTTCGCGACACCATCTGGGTATACTTAGAATTTGTCACTTCCCGTTACGGAACCCGCTCTTATTTCTACTTCCACCGTCCCGACGGCAAACGCTACACCATGAACCTTCAGGGCCGAAAAAAGGTCGTGCAGGCCCAGGCAGACCATTTCTATACGTTTATTCAGGACAATTACCCCCAGATTGAAGTGGGCTACTCCCGGGAACAATACAAAGGATATAAAGAATTCGTCAAGGAACAAAAGAAGTCGGGCACCGTTTCCTAGCCTTCTTGTCATAAAACAGCCCCCTCTCCGCAATGGCTCGGGAGAAGGGGCTGTTTTCTAGTTTGGGATGTTTTGCCAACACCTCAGCGCACCAGATGGAGCACGCCGGTGCTCAATAGGGCCATGATAACACCAGCGCCCAAGATGCCTAAAAGGGTGGCCAAAACACTTTTTTTAAAGCCCAAATCCAAGATGCTGGCGGCGAGCGTTCCCGACCAGGCGCCCGTGCCCGGAATGGGGATCATGACAAAGAGCAGCAAGGCGAGAAAGATGTTGTTGGAATGATGGCCCTTCAGGCGTTCCCCCGCTGCTTCGCCGCGGGACAAAATCGCTCGGAACGTGGGTCCGATGCCTCTTTTATGGGCTCCCCACTCCAGTACTTTTCGGGAAAAAAGATAGATCACCGGGATGGGCAGCATATTGCCGATGATGGCCACGCCATAGGCGGGAATCAGAGGCAACCCCACGGCTTGAGAATACGGGATGGCGCCCCGAAGTTCAACAAGGGGCAACATGGATATTAAAAAAACACGTAGATACTCCATGGGACGGGGTACACTCCTTCATTTAATACGCTTCTATGGTATCACACTTTGCCCTACCGCGTGACCCCATAGGTTTCTCCTTTCTAAAAACACATTGATCCTTATGGTTTCTTTTTTTGAAGGAAGCGCTCCACAATCTGCTGACGATCGTTGATTAAAGAGCGGTAGCCAAACCAGAGGCTCCCGAACACGGATAAACAAACCACCGTCGTGATGGCAATCATAATCGCAATTTGATATAGGATGGCGGTAGTGGGCAGCGTGCCTGAGAGAATCTGGCCGGTCATCATTCCAGGAAGCGCAACAATCCCCATTCCCAGCATGTTGTTCAAGGTAGGTAGCAGCGCTGTTTCCAAGGATTGATTGACCAAGGGCAACAGCACCTCATCGGGATTCGCACCGATGTTGATGAGAGTCTCAATGCGGGTGTGTTCCAACTGGAAACTCTCGCGAAACGTCTTAACCCCTAAGGAGGTGCCCGTCATGGCGTTGCCCATGATCATGCCGCTGATGGGAATCATGTACTGGGCATTGAAGACGGATTGCCCCGCCACAAGGGCGACGAAGAAGACTACGACGAAAAGACCCGAGAGGCCGAGGCTCCCCCCCACGGCCCGATAAAACCCGCGGCCCATGCCCGGATTTTTCGAAACCACTCGGTGGATGGCGAAAACCGTCATGGAGATAAAATAAAGAACGGGGAACACCGGATGAGGATGTTCAAAAATATACGTCAATACCAGTCCTGCGATCACCAACTGCAACGTCATGCGGAAGCTGGCCAAAAGCAAAAGCTTCGTTTGATGAATTCGCCGGGACTTCATCACAAAAAGCACCACCAGGAGCAGAAGATAGATCAGACCAAATTGCCAAAGCTGCATGCGCACAACGCCCTTCATCTAACGATCCCCCTTTTCAATGGTTATGACCTCTTGAGCAAAGGTTTCCCGCAGCCCATCATCGTGGCTGATGATCAATAGCGTCATCTCCCGCTCCCGAGCAAACTCGATAATCCCTTCGAGAACCCGATGACCCGTCTGCGCATCCAGCGCGGAGGTGGGTTCATCCATTAAAAGGACCTTGGGTTCAAAAGCCAGACAGATGGCCATAAAAAGGCGCTGTCGTTCCCCACCGGACATGGTGTCCACTGGATCCTCCCCCTTCACGGGCAGCTGTACGAGGTTTAAAAAGCGATGCAACACGTCCTCAGATAACGGATCAAGGCCCCGTGTGGCTCGAAAAGCGGCGACATTTTCTTTCACCGTTCCGGGAAATAAAAAGGTATTTTGCCCCAAAAGCAACACCTCTTGGCGAAGCACCAATGGATCCAGGGATAAAATGTCACGCCCCTCGAAAAAAATAGTGCCTGAGCTGAGGTTCCTGGTGTTGTTTAATAACCGAAAGAACGTGCTCTTGCCCGCCCCGGACTCCCCGCGAATAAAAACGACGCAGCCTTTGCGGATGGCGACGTCCGGAAAATAAAGCCAATTGCCGAAGCTGATGCCTCGGGTTTCGAGAATGATCTTTGGGTCCTTGGGCGTCCAACGATCCGCGCCTTGGTCTTTCCGAACTTCATCTCCAAAGGGGTTCGCGCCGGACGCGCCCCCGGATCCTTCCTTCAACATAGTAAATCCCCCTTCTTCCTCGTTTGCTGCATCCCCTCATTGGGGAAGGGACTGGGCTTCTTTCCTCCATTCTATCGAAGAAAGAGCCGTTGTTCGAGGGGTATTTTCCCTTCTGGTCGCTTATTGATGAGCGATTATCCCATGGGCGGTTTCCCATGCCTCTCAAAAGTCTGGCGTGGGCCGCTGGGCTAGAATTGATTCTTTTTTCGACGTTCGTTTCGAGCTCTTGGGGACCTTTTTCTAAAGAAGCCTCGGGTCTTTTTGTAAAATTGGACCAAGAATCGGAGATTTTTCGTTCTTTTTGTCTTCCCGCATCCCCCGGAGACCTCAAAGGGGATTATAATGGTAGTATTCTCGTTCATATCACGGGGGGCCTATGGACTCTTTTCATTTAAAAATGCAGCTGAAGATTCTGGCTGGGGATGAACCGGTCCTAGGTCCGGGCCTAGTCACTCTTTTGACCCACATTCAAACCACCGGCTCTTTGCGCCGAGCCAGCAAGGCCATGGGCATGTCCTATGCGAAGTGCTGGAGGATCCTTGCTCACGCAGAAAATACCTTCGGAAAATCCCTGACCAAAAAAACCATCGGTGGACCTCAGGGAGGCTCGTCCTGCCTCACCCCCTTGGCTTTGAACCTGATGGCCCGATATGAGGCCTTTTCGACCCAATCCGCCGCAGCGGTTCAGCAGCTCTATGAAACGATCTTTCTGAGCGACCCAGACTTATCAAAAATCCTCGCCCCTACGAGTACCCCAAAGGAATGAAGCCATGAAAAAAGTATGCGTTGAAGAGGCCGTCGGCCAGATCTTAGCCCACGACGTCACCCGGATTCTTCCCGGGAAAGAAAAAGGCCCGCTGTTTCGGCGGGGACACGTCATTGCTCCAGAGGATGTTCCTCTTCTCTTGGACATTGGAAAAAAGAATCTCTATATCACTACCTCCGAGGAGCCGGAGGTGCATGAGGATGAGGCGGCTCAGCGCATCGTCTCTTTTGCCGCAGGAAGCGGCGTTCAGGCCTCCCCTCCCTCAGAAGGAAAAATCAACCTCAGCGCCCAAATTCCCGGGGTTCTGCGCATCGATGAAGACCGTTTGATCGACTTTTTAAGTGCCGGTGAGATCTGTTTTTCCACCGCTACGCCCCAGTTGCCTGTGGCTCCTGGGGATCTATTAGCCGCCTGCCGCATCATTCCGCTCACCATTGAGCAGCGGCACCTTGAACAGCGGCTGCAGCCCTGGATCGCCGAGCCCCCACTGTTATGGGTGGAGCCTTATCAGCCCCAAAAAGTCGGCCTCGTCATTACGGGTTCGGAGGTGGCGCAAGGACGGATTCCCGATGGCTTTGGCCCCCTATTGACCCAGAAGAACGAAGCCATGGGCGCCATGGTTTTAGGACGATCCTATCCTGGAGACGATCCCGACGCCATTGAAGGAGCCATCCTCGCGTTTATCGAATCCGGCGCCACCCTCGTGGAGATTACCGGCGGCATGAGCGTGGATCCCGACGACTGCACCCCTGACGCCATCACCCGCGCGGCCACGCAGGTGGTTTCTTATGGATCCAGTGTTTTGCCTGGAGCCATGTTTATGTTGGCTTATCGCAACGAAATCCCTTTAGTGGGACTCCCCGGTGGCGTGGCCGTCTCCCCCTTTAGCATGTTTGATTTTGTCGTCCCCCGCCTTTTCTGCGGCGAACGATTGGATGCCTCGACCCTTAGCCGCATGGCGGTGGGCGGCCTGCTCGCAGCCCGTCGCTGACCCTTCGATTCCCTTTTTTAGGATCCGGACCCTCTGGTCCGATCCCTGATAAAAGTACAAGGAGTGAAAACAAATGAACAAATCCTTTAAAACACGCTGTGTCGCCCTGGCCATGACGAGCCTTCTGATGGTGGGATGCGCCCCGAAGCCCTATGCCCCAGGATCAGGCTCCAAAGAAAAAAAGAAAATCACTTTGGCCGCCGCAGCAAGCCTTCGCTATTCTTTTGACGACAAACTGATCCCAGCCTTTGAAAAGGCGAATCCTGAGTACAAAGTTGAAGCCACCTACGATGCTTCGGGCAAGCTGCAAAAACAGATCGAACAAGGCTTAAAGGCCGATGTGTTCTTTAGCGCCGGTAAAAAGCAGATGGACGCGCTGATCAAAGGTGGATTTATGAAGGGGGATTCCATGGTGGATCTTCTAGAAAATAAACTCGTGCTCATTGTCCCCAAAAATAATGACACTTTTAAAGAATTCAACGACATCACCAAAGGCAAGAAAGTTGCCGTGGGCGATCCTGCCAGTGTCCCTGCCGGCCAGTATGCCGAGCAGGTACTGACCAAGATGAATCTTTGGAAGGACCTCAAAGGCAAAGCCTCCCTTGGCACCAACGTCACGGAAGTGTTAAAGTGGGTCTCTGAGGGCGCTGCCGACTGCGGCTTGGTTTATGCGACGGATGCCGCAACCTCTCAGAAGATTCGCGTCGTGGCCTTGGCCCCAGAGGAAGCTTTGCCCAACAAAATCCTCTATCCTGTGGCCTTAACGGACCGTTATGAAAAGGACGGCGCCAAAAAGTTCCTCGATTTTCTGCAAACCAAGGAAGCCAAGGACGTTTTTGAACAATACGGATTCTCCATCAATAAAAAATAACGCCAACGAATCATTGCTTTAGCGAAAGGAAACGCACGCCGTGGATACCTCCCCCATTCTCATCTCCCTGAAAACCGCCACCTTAGCCATCCTCATCACTTTTTTCGGAGGGCTTTTCATGGCCTACTGGGTGGGACGGGTGAAGCATCCTAAGCTGCGTTTTTTTTTGGATTTACTCCTGACGCTGCCCATGGTGCTTCCCCCCACCGTGGCGGGATTTTTTCTTTTATATTCCTTTGGGGATTTTCGCTTTCTAGGGAAGATCCTCATTGCTTTATTCGGCTCGGGCATCACCTTCACTTTCGGCGCCACCGTCCTTGCGGCAACGGTGATCTCCTTTCCCTTGATGTACCGATCCGCTCGGGCGGCTTTTCTGCAGGTGCCCCGGGACATTGAAGACGCCGCAAGAACCTTGGGGGCTTCGGAATTCCGTATTTTTTACCGCGTCACCTTGCCCAACGCTTGGCCGGGAATCACCTCCGGCGTCGTTTTGGCCTTTACCCGAGGCCTGGGCGAATTTGGCGCCACCGCCATGATTGCGGGAAACATTCAAGGAAAAACTCGCACCCTGCCTTTGGCGATTTATTCAGAAGTGGCCGCCGGCAAAGAACCTGAGGCCATGCAGTACGTCCTGATTCTGCTGTCCGTTGCGATTCTTGCCCTATTCATCTTGGGCCTAGTCGATCAAAAAGGAGGACGCGCATGAATCTTCTCATCCAGACCCAAACCACTTATGAAGACTTTACCCTCTGCTTGGACGCTGAGTTTTCCCCCGGCTCCACCGCCATCCTTGGCCCCTCAGGCTGCGGCAAATCTTTGACGCTTAAAACCATTGCGGGCCTCACCCGCCCCCAAGAGGGACGCATCGTGCACGGACAAGAGGTCTACTTTGACCACAATCGCCGCCTCTTTGTCTCGCCGCAGCATCGCAAAGTTGGGTATCTTTTTCAAAACTACGCCCTCTTCCCCCACCTCACCGTGGAGGAAAACATCGGCTTTGCCCTGAGAAAGGGCGCCCGGCGCACCGCCTTGGTGGATCAGTACTGCAAAAGCTTTCAAATCGAACACCTGAAGAACAAGCGCCCCGGTGAAATCTCCGGCGGTCAGCAACAGCGCGTCGCCTTGGCCCGCCTCTTCGCCTATGACCCGGACATTCTTTTGTTGGACGAGCCGTTTTCCGCGCTGGACGCCCAAATGAAGCAAGAACTCTATCAAGAGCTTTACGACGTCATCCACCGCTTCAGCGGCATCACGCTCTTGGTCACCCACGATAAAGCGGAGGCCTATGATTTGTCCTCCCGTCTCTTCCTCATGGATCAAGGGCACATCCTGCGTCGCGGGGCAACCCAAGAAGTCTTTCAGTGCCCCCATACGCTGCGCGAAGCCGAAATCTTAGGCTACCAGAATATCTCCCCGGTGAAGCAACTGCCCCAAGGAAAAATTCATGCCGTGGATTGGAATCTAACCTATGAAGGAATCTTAGCGCCACAGGTGACCCATGTGGCCGCTCCGCCAGAGGCCATCGAGGCCGCTAAGGAGCCTTTCTGCGATGATCTGGGGCATTTGCGCTTATTGCCCATTCGCACGCGTTCGGGATATCTCGCCCATGAAGTGCGGTTCGCCGACCATTTGACCTACCTGCAACCCAAGGGCCTGCAAGGAGGACACTATCGTCTGGATCTTCAAAAGCTATTGCCCCTTTCCTCTGGGGCCAACGATGCCTAGCCTCCCCGTACCGATAATTCGAAAATCCGGCAAAACTGACTCCTCGCTCCTTCCAGAACGTGGTCCCCTTCGTTCCTCCAGATGTTGCGAACAAGTTGTATCCCTCTATGAAAAGACATAGAATGAGTGAAATACTGATCCCCCCTCAAGGGACTTCTTGAAAAACAGTTCTCGAAAGACCGGATCTCCGCTTTCGCTCTTACCGATTCTGACGTTCCCCTGGCGTTGGAAAAAAGTCCAGTCTATGACAGTTCTTTGGGCATCTGCGGGCCAATACGGTGAAGGACTCTTTTGACGTCACAACGCCTGAGCACACGCTCCTACTTTCGCTCTAGGTATAAACCCCATCTATGACAAAGGGCGCGTCCCAAGGATCCTAACCCCCTAAACAATGAACGACCTGAAACAAAAAAGTGCCAAGAGCGGGATCCCCCGCTCTTGGCACTTTTTTTCAAGCTCAGTCTCTTTTGAGTTGCCGCTGCCTTATAGGCAAGCGGTCAATAAGAGCACATCCCAATGCTTTAACCACCGTGAGACCATTGCGGCATTAAGACTTGGCGGTGCTGCGGTACGGTCAAATTTCGGTCGCGCCTTTGGACTGCGAACGTCATGTCATGCTGCTGGGTTGTTGCCGGATTGAAGCGATTTTTCGCTGAGGTACGACCTATTCATCGACCATTGAATCGTCCCTCAGGCGACACAGGAATAGATCCGATCCGATCCAATTCATCCTCAAAGAGATCCTCCGGAGTGCGGCAGCCCAGGAGCTTCCTCGAAAAGCGGTATCCCAAATCTCGATCTGAGCGATCGGCGCATCAAAGGAGCTGTCGATCCGGATCCTCTTGGGATGAATCTGCGAATTAGGCCGTTGGGACGCTCTACGGATCCCTTTTCACAAGAGGGATCGGGCGGGGCAAAGAAGACCAGCGTTTTGCTTTGAGTCTTCCCGCTTGAATCCCCTCGAGAACTCGGAGCCGTTGTCGGTTGGAACCGTCTTGAAGAGGTCATCTCAGGGCTCCCTATGCTGGGATGGGACGGCCGCTCAGGCAGCCATGACACCGCTTGGATCCCGACTGGCCACACGAATCATCCCGTACTCGCATGTCTTGCGCTCAATCCTAGTGAGCAGAGCCTCGTCCTCCTTTTTCTTTGAACCGATGACAAGGTCTGCCTCCCAGCGCCCGAACTCCCCTTACGCTCATTTGCTTGCGTTGGTCGTTCTTCGATGCTACGCCCGAGCATCCGCTTGTTTTCGCGGTTTTTCGCCTCCTTGGACCATCGACGCCGTTTCTCAGGACGGTGGAGGTTCTTGAGGCCAAGCCATCCGAAGGTCGCATAGCCCGAGAGGGTCTTGGTACGGACGATCTGCCCTTTGGTGAACAGGCCTTCTTTCAAGGCATAACCAACGAAAGCATCCAGCGACCTCGTCCATCATCTGTCTAAGGGACGAGCCACCTTGGCCATTTGGGCGTTCAAAAGCTGCAACAGCTCCCCCGGGGCTACGAGGATCTGCCAGCCCCGTTTCCCTGCAGAAACGAGGATCTTCTCTCGGGATTCAGCCGCTTGATCCAAAATGGTGGGAAACTGCTTTTTCATCCCAATGGGCGAGCAACCGCCTCGCACGTACCCCGTGATACGCTCCAAATCCTTCAACTCCAAAAGAGCCACGGATTTTTCACCCACCACCTTAGCCGCTTCCTTAAAATCCAGCACGGCCTCTCCTTGCAACACAAACACATAAAAGGCACCGGAATGCCCTTGGCAGACGATGGTTTTAAAAATGTCCTCCGCCCGCTGACCGGTGCGCTGGCTGATGGCTTCATAGCTGAGCTCTTCTGTAGGACCCAAAGGTAAAAAATCAAAAAGTTCGTAGTCAATACCTGCGCTCTCAAGCTTGCGCACGGCATTGGTTTTTACTCGTTTCATGGCATCCTCCCAAAAACGCTCCTCTTTCTTGACAAGGATTGCAAGAAGGGAAATAATAAATGTGACACGCTGTCGCATTTATGTTACGAAGCATCGGATTCCCTTTTGCCTTTTCCCTTAGTTTAGCATATTGAAAAGAAGAATCGATGCATGAACAGGAGGAATTATTATGGATACCGATCTATTCCGCAAAGCCCGAGAAGGCGACATGGCGGCGATGATGGCCATCATTGGAAGCTTCAACGGTCTGATCTATAAGCAATGTCACCTCTACCATCTTCGGGGCTATGATTTTGAGGATTTAAAGCAAGTGTGCTATACCAAGGTCGTGGAATCGGTGTATAAGTTGCGGGAAGAGGAATTAGAAACCGCCCCAGCTTATATCATTCGGAGCCTGCACAACGCTCTAAAATTCGAAACGAGGAAAATCCTATCCCGACCGCCGGAGGACAGCCTAAACATTCCTACAGAATCCGGTCTGGAGTTCATGGATCTTTTGGTGGATGAGAATCAAAATACCGAAACCTCGGTCCTCTTAAATTTGGATAAATCAAACCTCAAAGAAAACTTTGGCCGTCTGTCCAAAAAAGAAAAGGATCTGGTCTCTTATTACATCTGGAATCCTTACGGGGGCTTAAAAGAATATGCCGAAAAATACAATGAAAACTACCGAAAGGTCCGGTATCAAAAAGACTTGGCCTTGCGTAAGCTCAAGGCCGGCCTTTAATCCCTCTTCGTCTTCTTAAAAGATATCCCCTCGCTTCGCCAGAGCCACTCTAAGCTGGGTCGCTCTCTTTTCTTTTGGAGCGCTTCGCAGTACAATTTAGGTGTCCCTTACTTAAGCGGCACCTCCTCTGTCCGGCCGCAGCTGTCCTCGAAGGAGTTCCCTATGAATAAAGCCACCGCCCGGCATCTGTTTCACAAAAGTCCCCTCCATCGCCCCATGAAGCGTCGCCTGCAGCAATCCGCCGACCAGGCCTCCAGCTGCGCGCTCACCGCTCAATGCTTAGCAACCTACGAGCGCCTACTGATGGCGCATCCCAACGACGCTCCGCAAGTCCAGGCCCACACCCTGCGCTTTATCTTCCCGGCCATTGCTTATTATGAGACCCTAGCTCCGCTTTGGGGAGAGCAACGAACTCTAGCGACCATTAAAAGCGCTTTGGAGGAATCCTCGAAGCCTGCAAGGCGTCTTCTGCGGTTTTTGCTGCGGTTTCGTCCCTTGCGTCGCCGGTTCCCGGCCTTTTGCCGAACCATGACCGGCAAAAACTACGGCCCCTGCGCCGGTTTTCGCTACGAGCTTCGTTCAAAAAGCCCTTGGGTCCTGCAGTTTGATATGCTGGAGTGCCCCTATGTGACGCTCTGTAGGCACCACGGGTGCCCCGAGCTCACCGCACTTTTTTGCGATCTGGACGATTTTTTGTATGCGGATCTGCACCCCGATCTGTTATGGCAGCGCAAAGGAACCCTAGGCCGCGGCGCACCACAGTGTGATTTTTTCTTCGCCTACCAAGGCGCCGACCCCCGGCTCACACCGCCGAACACGCCCTAAGTTCTCAAGAATCCATTTTGCCCGATTATTGCCACAGAGCCTCGCCCGAGAGGCTCTGTTTGTTTTTTGTTGGCGTCCGCCAGCGATCAAAGCCCCATGGGCAGGCGCTCTCAGAGGCTTAAGCCCGCCCTTTGCATAAGGCGTGGCGCCATTTTCCCGGTTTTTCGATACTGAAGGTTCGCCCGGTCCTAAATAAGCGCCGCAGGTTCTGTCTTTGCTCCTCAAAAGACGAAGTTCGTGGATTGCCTCGCAAGATCGTTTATTTTACACTTTTCTAAAGAATTGTCTTTGTACCTGTCCTGGGAATTTATGCTACTATCAAGAAGAATTGGCGGCTTCATTAAAAAGTGAGCCTCCTGCCTGAACCCTTTAAATTGAGAGAGGATCCGACAACCTATGCTACAATTTTTCTTCATCCTTGCATGCCTTTTGATCCCCTTGGGACTAGGCGTTCAGGAAAAACGAATACAGCAACAACGACTCGCCACCATCCCCACTCGGATTTTAGTCAACGGAATTCGCGGCAAATCCACCGTTACCCGTTTTATTACGAGCATTTTAAAAGAGGCGGGCGTCCATGTAGTGGGCAAAACCACAGGATCTGCGGCCCGGATGATTTATTGGGATCAGCAAGAGGAGGAGATCCTTTATCGCCCCCCAAGCGGCCCCAATATTAATGAGCAAAAGGCTGTGGTTCGAAAAGCCACCGCGCGCCACGCCCAAGCCCTAGTTTCCGAATGTATGGCAGTGGATCCCGATTATCAGCGGGTCTTGCAACGAGATTTGATCCGCGCCAACATCGTGGTGATCGTCAACGTTCTGGAGGATCATCTGGACGTCATGGGGCCGACCTTGGAAAATATTGCTGAGGCATTTGCGCAAACCATTCCTTACCGAGGCACCCTCATCGTTCCCTCAGACGATTTTACGCCCTTTTTCCAAAAAATTTGTCGGCGCCGCAAGACCCGACTCATCGTGGCCAATGAATCCTTGGTCCCCCAAGGATACCTCGATCAATTCAATTACCTCGTCTTTCCTCAAAATGTCGCCTTGGCCTTGGGCGTGGCCCGTGCCCTAGGCCTTTCAGAAGAATTGGCTTTGGCCGCCATGTTGAAAGCCGCCCCGGATCCGGGAGCCGCCGAAGTATTGAAGGTGCTGAATTTCAGCGAAAATGTCTTCTTCGTCAACGGCTTTGCCGTGAACGATGCCGCCTCCACCCTAGCCATGTTTGATTATTTAAAGCAGCTGGGCTACCCCACAGAGAACACCACGTTTTTGATGAACTGCCGTAAAGATCGAGTGGACCGTACGCTTCAGTTCGCTCACGCCGTGCTGCCCAAGCTTCACGGCGGGAAAATCATCGCCATGGGCCAAATGACCGGCCCCATCGCCGAGGCGTTTGAGCAAGGAGACTATCCCATCGATACCTTCGTCAATATGGAGGATCAGCCCGTTTTTGAAATCATGGACGAATTGCGCACCCAGCCGGCCAACAGCCTCATTTTCACCATGGGCAACATCCATGGGGATGCAGAGGCGCTTTTGGATGAAATCAATGCGCTGAGCGTCCCATCAAGCCTCAAGTTCTCGACCCCCGGCGGGGCGTTCGATGATCTCATTCTATAAGTACTCGTGACCCTGGAGGTAGCTCATGTTTGGCACGGATTTCTATTTAGCCCTTGTGGTGGGCATCATCATCAGTTTGATTTACTCAGACCTCACCGGCATTTCCCCCGCGGGCCTCGTGGTCCCGGGCTATCTGGCCCTGATTTTTCAACAACCGCTTTTTTTGGCGGTGATCTTTCTGTTGTCCTTTTTGACCTACCTCATCGTGGTCCAAGGCATCGGTCGCGTTACCATCTTGTACGGCAAACGAAAATTTGCCGCCATGCTCACCGTGGGGTTGTTTTTAAAGCTCTTATTTGACTATTTTTATCCTATAGTGCCCTTTAACGTGCAGGAGCTTCGAGGCATCGGCGTCATCGTCCCCGGCCTTTTGGCCAACTCCATCCAGCGCGAAGGCTTCGTCCTGACGGTGACCAGCACCTTGTTGATCACCGCCGTCACCTACCTCATCCTCCTTGGCTATGCCCTGGTATTTTAGGGGGAGGAATTCTCCAACGAAAGTACGGGACCGTGAGCGCCCTACGCGGTATTCCCTTCCGTTTTAAAGATCTCACATCATAAGGAGTGACCCTATGGCAAAACGGTATACGCCTGCGCGGCGAAAAAAGGCGCCTTCCTCTCTTCCCCTGGAAGCCCGTCTTTTGCACTATAAAAAACTCGACCGAAAAGATACCGATGGCAAGGTCTTTTTGTGCACCGTTGTTTTAATCGTTATTGTGCTTTTCTCTCGGCTCTTATCTCTTTGGCCTCCAGCGACGCCCAAGGTTTCCCGAGAGGCGAACGATGTCTTTGCTGCTTCCTTGGTGGGGGATCTGAACTTTGGAGGGCCTCTGGAGGAAGTGATTAAAAAACGAGGCTGGGCGTATCTGTTCGCCTCGGCAAAGCCCTACTTTGAAGCCTCGGATCACACGAGCGGGAACTTCAACCAACCCATCCTTTTGCGTCCCACACCCGAGTATGAACCGTCGCCGTCTAGGGAACCCAGACATACTTCAGAGGGCGCGGCTTCGGCGTTGGCTGCGGCGAAGTTTACCACCCTCACCCTGGCCAATCCCAACATCATGGATTATTCCGTGGGCGGCCTCATGGAAACCACGGAGCGATTGGAGCATGCAGGCCTTACGCCCGTGGGCGCCGGGATCCAACAAATCAAAGCCCGAACGGCAAGCTACGCGACGCACGGTGCTTTAAAAATTGCCACCCTCGCCGCCTCAGACGTCGGGACCGCCTACGATCTGGCCAGTCCCCGAAGCGCCGGCGCAGCTCGCGCTCGGCTGGATTCCCTCTTGCCCGAAGTGCAAAAAGCCCGTAAGCAAGCGGATGTCGTGCTGGTGCACCTTCATTGGGGCGTTCGCCTGGACAATAAGGAAAACCAGCGCCAGCGTACCATCGGTCGAGCGTTGATCGATGCGGGCGCCGATGTGGTCATCGGTCATTACCCCGGGGCTCTTCAGCCCATAGAGGTGTATAAGGACGGCGTCATTCTCTATTCCCTGGGCAACTTCACCACCGATCAGCCCTGGACCAAATCCAAGGAAACGGTAATCGCCCGCTACTTCGTCCAAGCCGACGGAACCCGTCGCCTGGAACTCATCCCCATGCAAATCCACGAAGGAGCGCCTCGATCGCTCCAAGGGTTCACGCACATCCTGCAGCGCCGGCGAATGATGGCTCTTTTGCAACGCGGCCACAGCGCTCAAGGGTCCCTGCAGGAAAAAGACGGCCGCTTTGTCCTTTTGTTGCCAAAGCGGTCCCCATCCTAAGAGGTTTTAATTTATGGAAGACGCCAATCGTTATCGCAGCTGGTCTGCCAAGCTTACCGTGTTTTTAGGGTTCTTGGTTTTCCTTTGGATCATCGTGCCGCCGTTACGGATCATCCTCACTAATTCTCAAAAAACCGCCGATGTGAGCCAATACGTCAACATTGGTTCGGGCAAAGCGACGGCGCCCGTGCGCTCTGTGGCCGGCGTCGCAACCCAGGGTGGCGCTCCCACCGCCACAACGCCTTCCTCCCCCGCCTCCGGCGGCTCTCTTGAGGGTCCCTCCCTTTATGGCGTCTCCTCCTCCAATCGTCTGGCCGCGGACGTCGCCATGGCGGTCATGGGTCAAGGCGGCAATGCCGCCGATGCCGCCGCCGCCGCTGCATTGGTTCTGGCCGTGGCGGAGCCGCATGCTTCAGGGCTGGGGGGCGCTGGAACGGCCATGGTCTACACCCCCGCCGATGGAAAAGTGATGCAGCTAAACTATCGCGAGCGGGCCACAGAAGATCCCCAAAAGGCCAAAATCGGCAGCTATTCTGCAGTGCCCGGCCTCGCCAAGGGCTTGGAATACCTTATTGCCACCTACGGTACCGCAAAGGATGAAAAGGTCCTCATCGATCCTGCCCTAAAGCTTGCGGAGGAAGGCTTCCAAATGGACACCACCCTATATGATATTTGGAAACATTATCAGTTCAAGGGAGTGCTGTCGAAGCCGGCGGAGGATTTATTTTTTCCCAACGGCGTGATGAAAACCTTCATTCAGCAGCCTGAATTGGCCAAAACCTTGCGCTACCTCAAAGAGCATGGCCTGGGTTCCTTTTACCGCGAGCCCTTTGCCTCGGAGTTTGCAGCGCTCACCACGGGCTTTACCGCCCAGGACCTTAAAAACTACACCATGTATGTGGAGGAAGCCCTCCATACCAAGTTCCACGGATGGGACGTGTACACCCCTTCCCCGCCGCTTTCGGGCATCACCCTCGCCCAGATGCTGCAAATGATGGATCAAGTCAAGTTCAATGAGCTTGCCCTAGGCAGTCCCCAGTATTACCACATGCTGGCGCAGATCAGCACCATAGCCTATCATTCCCGCTACCTAAACATCGCCGATCCCCTTTTTGTTCCGGTGCCCACAAAAGAACTGCTCTCCCAGGCGTACACCCAAGGTCTTGTGGACCGTATTGAGCCCGGAGTACGCATCAACATTCCCGAAGCAGATTATAAACCGACTCCGGCCGGGGCACGCCTTGCCCCACCCTCTGGTCCTTTGGCAGCGGGAACGCCCCGGGTGCCGCCCGACGGCCCCTCCCCTTTCATGGATCCGCGGGAATCCCACACCACCCACCTTGTGGTGGTGGATTCCGAAGGTATGACCGTTTCTATGACCAACACCATCGGCACTTTTTTTGGCACGGGAGAATTCGTCAAGGGATGCTTCGTCAATGACTTTATGAAAAAATTCAATGAGGAGCCGGAAAACCCCAACGTTCTGGCGCCCAAAAAAAGTCCCCGCTCCTACACCGCGCCGACCATCTTAAAAAAAAATCAGGCCATTTTAGGGATCGGCTCGCCCGGAGGCGCTCGCATCCCTTCCATGATGGCCCAAGGGTTGGCCCACCATATCCTCTATGGCATGCCCTTGGAGGAAGCCATGGACCATCAGCGCTTCTTCACCGACGGTACGGTCATCGAAGTGGAATCGCCCCTCCCACAAAACGTTGTCGACTCATTGACCCAAATGGGCTATACCATCGATCTTCGGGAGGATGGCTTATACTTTGGAGGCATTCAAGGCATCCTTTGGGATGGGCAAGCCCATATCCTTCAAGGAGTCTCAGACGCCCGCCGGGGTGGCGTCTGGCGCTCAAGCCTGCCCCAGGACCCCGCTAAACCCAAACCCTAACCCCCTGGCAAGAGGAAAGTCGCTGTTTTTTTAACCTGCAGCCATCCAAAAGAAGCCGGCGGACCATGACCTTAATTCATGGCTCGCCGGCTTCTTTTGGATCCAATAATCTTTCGGCTGATGAATGTGCTTACGATGAGCCATTGAGCCCTCTTACACCGAGCGATCGGAGAACCAATCCTCGCCTTGCGGCCAAACGTACCTCGGCTCTTTGGCCAAGGACTCATAGGTGACGCCTTCCAGCCATCCGCCTTGCAATCCCTCCCGCAGCTTTTGGGTAAAATAATTCCATTCCGTGGGCGTGATGTCGTTGCCGCCGTTGGGGTGAATTCCGTGAGTATAGCAGACTAAAAGCTGATGGGTTTCGCGCAGCTGCTGGAAAAATACGTCCATGAACATTCGGCTGCGCCCGTGCAAACAAACCCTTGGAACGTCGTAGCGATTGAGAAAAGGAAATCCGTCCAAAGAGGCCCTTTCGTTGGGTGTGGCGCAGGCTTCCAGATACGGGAAGGCCGCTTTGGCATTTTTAGCCGCATTCTGCGTCCAAGCCGCTCGCCACCGTCCGGAGCCCAAGCCCTCCCGCCTCAAAAAGCGCTGTGCTTTTTGAGTATCCCGAAGGATTTCTTGCCGGGTCATGTTCCTAGTCACCGACCCATCCCAGGAGTGAAAGCTGATGGCGTCTCCCTGCAAAAGATACGAACGCAAGTCTCGCTGTGGAATCACCGCCAGGCGCGTGCCCTGCTTGGTGCCCAAGAGCGCGGGGTCCAGCGCCCAAGTGACGGGAATGCCTAGAGCGCGCAGATCCGGCAGCCCCTTTTGAGCAAAGGTCGTATACCCACGGTCTTCAATGAAAAGAATCCGGGCTTTTGCCGGGGACTCCACCCAGGCATTCCCGATTACAAAACGCGTGGGACGCTTGGTTTTGACCTCCAGAACAATCCCCTGAGAGCGTTGGAAGAACGCAGGGTAGGTCAGGCGGTTGGAGGTGAGATCCCGCAACACGTTCCACCCCTTATGCACCCGGCGCGTCCGCAGCAACAAGCCGTCTTCAGGATTGGGCGCGCTGCCTAGGTAGCGTACCGAAAAGGACACGATGGCCTCGGGGTCTTCTGCCTGAAATCGGATGCCAGCCCCTTGGACGCCGCGAAGCGCCACAGGCGAAGAGAGTTTCAAGGTCACATGATTGTGTCCTCGAGCGAGCTTTACGTGGGCCCGGGTGCCTTTTTCTTTTTGCGCCCAAGAGGCAAAGGATCCTTCAGCTCCGCGGATCGTTCCTTCAGAAGGGCTGCCCGGCAATAGGCTCCGGTACTCCTTCTCCAAGGGAGCCCAGGCCTCCATGGGCTCCCGAGCAACCAACGGAGCATCCTCCACTATAGAGGAAGAATGCTCCGGTTTGGGCACGCTCGCAGGAGTTGTCATGCCTCCCGTCATCCAGTCCGGATGGGTGACCTGCTTTGGGTCCGGTCCCACCCCCACCTTCAACTGACAACCTGTGAGTAGCGTCATCATCAATAGTGCAACAACCGCGCGTTTCATCGAAAAAATCCTCCCCCTCTTCCATTTCCTTCTTCAGCATAACTTAAAGCCGTCACAAAATAGGTGACAAAATGGTGAAACAACAAAGAAATTCGCTACGCCTTCACGATTCTTGACTATTTTCCCTTCTCCTTCGAGCATCCGATATTTTATTAAAGAAGATGGGGCATTGGGTCAAAAAAAGAAAAGCCCCGGAGGGGCCCTTAAGACTCAAAGAATCAAAAGGAATCTCCCCCGGGAGTGGCTCGGGATCCCAAGGATTTCTTGGGGCCCAAACCGTTTTCCTTACTTCTCGCGCTGTCCTAGAATGTCTTCTTTATTGGGAATATCTGCCAATCCGTCCGCACGGTTGCTGTAGGTGCCCTGAGCTTTGGTCAAATCAAAGCGGCGCTCGCCCATATCCGTAGAGGCATGGACAAAGCCCTTGGGATCGTTGGGATCGCCAAAAGAAGCCTGGGCAAGAGAATCGCTGGACATCGCTCGCTCCCCGTCTCCTTCTTCGGGTGGAATCGGCGCGTCCGTCTCATCCCCTTCGAGAACCCCTCCCCTCATGGAATCCAACGTCAGGTTCTCCTTTGCACCCTTGGGTTGCTCCTGGGGTTCGGTGCCGGTGAGGACATCCTCAGGCAACAGATCGTCCTGCAAACTGGCCGAGTCCTCATGATAGCTGCCTCGAGCTTTGGTCAGATCAAAGCGGCGCTCGCCCATATCTGGTGTTCTTCCATACTTGTCTTTCTCAGTCATTTTGTGTTCCTCCCGTTGGCTTTTCATCGTTGAAGTTCGGTTGATGAACTGGTGTTACTTTTTATCCTCGAGGTCGTAGGAGCGCTCCCCATAAACGTCCAAATCCTCTAAATGAGGCCGGGGATTGGGCTCACGAGGATCCTCGGACGGCTCGTGATCTTCCTTTTTCAAAGCAACCTCTGATTCTAAAGGCGGCCGCTGCTCCAGGAGGTCTCCTTCTTTTTTAGGAACTGGCTCAAAGGCTTCCTTGGGTAAATCCTGGGGGACCTCCTCCAAGGCAGGCTCCTTGGGCAGATCCAGTGGCTCCGAAGGTTCCACGTGATGTTCCAGTTGCCTTTTCTGGTCCCGATGGGCGTTGGTCAGATGCGGCAGAACTTCTTCGAAACGGTCCTCATGAACATCAAGGTAGACGATGACATCGCCGGCTTGGAACCGCTCGTCCAAATAACGCGCTTCCTCTTCAGAGACGGTGGCGTCCACAATGGCTCCGCCCAAAAGCCCAATGGTGCCGCCCAAGGTTCCCCCTGCAATGACGCCGCTTAACGTCGCGGCAATGGGTCCTGCAACCAAGAGAGGGCCAATGCCCGGAATGGCGAGAACGCCCAATCCGGCCAAAAGCCCGGCGACCCCGCCTACGGTGACTCCGGTGAGGGTTCCTCCCTTGACGCCAGCTTCCGTCGCCGTGGGATCTTCTTTGGGAATCTCCCGTCCTTCAGTATTTTTGGAAATCAAGGAAATATCCTTGGCGTCATAGCCCATGCTCAATAGTTTCTCTACTGCGATGCTCGCTTCCTTGTGTGAGGGAAATACGCCGAATACTCGTTTGTGATTCATCAAAAACCCTTCCTTTCCCATTCATTAATCGCGGTGCGTTGGTTCTTTTCCAAGAACCATGGCTTTTGCTTATTTTTAGAATAGCATGAAGATGCGACAAATCTACGAACATCGACCCCCTGGTTGTTATGTTTTTATGAAAGCTGGTCATGATTTGGTTTCAATTTTGCAAAAGGCACTTGTGTTTTTATCCCTTCACCCCCTGGAATGTTTGCGGTTTTGTCCTTTTCGGATAAATCAAGCCTCTCTCCTGTTTATGGGGCTCTTTTGAAGGCCCAAGGTTTTGATCCATTCACGTCCAGGGCCACTTGTGGAATCCAAAGAATATCTTTTATTTGCCATAAGAACCCTTAAGAGAACATTTAGGATGCTCGTGTCCCTTCAAAAAACACAAGGGACTCGTAGATCTCTCCCTCGAACGATTCTTAACGTCCCCAGGGGCTGGCTTCAATTTTGCCCAACACACCGACTGCTCGCAAGAAGCTATTTAAATAAGGTGTGGAGGGAGAGGTTCCTCAGGGTTTTTGGCGGTTTTTTGCTTCTTTTGGGGATTCCAGCTCAGCAGGAGGGCGGCCACAAAGAAGGCAAAGAGACCGTGAGTCAATAGTAGGGTCCCCATGAAGGAAGAATTCATGACGTAGAGGAAGGTCATGGGGACGCCAAACCATGCGGCGGGCCACTGTGTTCGCTTGAGTACCCAGGCGAAGAAGATCATCAAAAGGAACGGCAGAACCAACGCCCAGTAGCCGCCATGGAGGAAGGCGTCGGAGACGATGCCCACGGAGGCATTGTTCCCAGGCTCTTTCAAAATGGCTTCCCCCATCCATGTTTGGATGGACGGATAGCCTTTGGTGCTTAAAAAAGCCTTCTGCGCCGCTCTGCCCCAACCTACGGGTTGTCCCGAAAATTCCAGATAATAGACCCGATTGAGCATGGCGGGGACAAAGACCACGCGCCGAAGAATCAGTTCGTACAAATGGACGGATCCCCGAAGGATGTACTCCAAAATGGACAGGCCGGCCAAAAGGTTCATAGCCCCTAAAAAACCCAAGCCTTGATCCTTTAGACGTCGGATGATGTAGAAAAACACTACGAGGACCAGGACAAAAAGATCCGTCTTCACCGCCGTACAAAGGTAGAGATAAAGGGACGCCACCACGGCAAAGGCGGCGGATGGATACCGCTTGAGATCCAAGGATAGTAGGAGCAGCAACGGGAAGATCACTCGCGTCAGTTGGTTTTTTAAGTATGCGTGTACGGGCGTAGCCAGCGCCAACAAGGCTCTGCGCTCGGCATACACATCTCCCAAAAGGAAGAGGCGTGGCGAAACAAAAAAACCATAGCGCAAAAAGAAAATCAAAAACCCCACGGCAGACAGGGCCAATAGAATGCGTTGCGCCCGCGCTTGCTGTTGGTCCTCCAGGCGTCCCAGCGGCAAGCGGCCTTTGGGCCAGCGATCCAGTTGCCCCAAAAAAAGAAGGATCAGGGCGTAGAACAGAGCAAAAATACCCTGGCGGTGGCCCGGGGCATAGACGTAGAGAATCACCTCGGGCACGTAATTGAGCACAAAGAGGATGGGGTACAAAAGAGAGGTGCCGCCCTTGCCCTGCGCTGGTGCACTATACCAAAGGATCAAAAAGGTGACCAAGGACGCCAGAGCGCCCTTAAAAAGCGTCCCTCCGTCCCCAGGAAACCGCATATACAACTTATGATCAAAAAACGTATGAACGATGGGAATATAGCTGAATAAAAGAGCGAAAAAAAACACCATGGCCAGGACGACAAAGGCGGTTTTTTTCGTAAACTTTTGAGGGAACATGGGAGACCTCCTGGATGGAAGGAGGCCCTCCATCCATTTCTTGGTTTGATTAGGGTTCTTCGTGGAGCTGTTCAATCAAAATATGGGCAATCTGTCGCGAGGCCGTCCCGTCCCCGTAGGGATTGGACGCTTGGCTCATTGCCTGGTAGGCCTCGGGATCATCGAGTAAGGTCGTGATGGCTTCGTAGATGGCCTCCTCTTGCGTCCCCACAAGGCGCAGCGTACCCGCCTCCACCCCTTCGGGGCGTTCGGTGGTGTTGCGCATCACCAAAACCGGAATGCCCAACGCCGGCGCTTCTTCTTGGATGCCTCCTGAGTCCGTCAGCACCAGGGTGCTTCGGGCCATGAGGTTGTGGAAATCCAACACATCCATGGGCGGCACCATGCGAAGATTGGAAAGATCCCCCAACTTCTCATTGGCCATGGCGCGAATGTCCGGGTTCATATGCAATGGATACACCGCTTTTAATTGCGGCCGTTCCACGAGGACCCGCCGCAGGGCATGGAACATCTGCTCCATGGGCTCGCCTTGATTTTCTCTACGATGCGCGGTCACTAATAGAAAGCGGTCGCCTGCGACCCAGTCCAGCACCTCGTGGGTAAAATTGGGCCTCACGGTGGTTTCCAAGGCATCGATGGCCGTGTTCCCCGTCACGTAGACGGTGGCGGGGTCCTTCCCCTCCGCCAATAGGTTTCGTTTGGCTCGCAGGGTTGGTGCAAAGTGAAAGCGCGCCACCACCCCCACGGCCTGCCGATTGAATTCCTCGGGAAACGGCGAGGCGATGTCATAGGTGCGAAGGCCCGCCTCCACATGCCCCACGGGGATCTGTTCATAAAAAGCGCTCAGCGCGGCGGCAAAGGTGGTGGTGGTGTCGCCGTGGACCAAGACGACGTCCGGGCGCTCAGCAGCCAGCACTTTTCGGAATTTTTGAAGCACGTTGATGGTCACATCGTAGAGGGTCTGCTTGGGCTTCATAATGGACAAGTCATAGTCTGGCTTCACGCCAAATACATCCAGGACTTGATGAAGCATCTCCCGATGCTGCCCGGATACGCAGACGATGGTTTGCACATCGCTCCTTCGCTTAAGCTCCAAAACCAAAGGACACATCTTTATGGCCTCTGGCCTCGTGCCGAAGGTGATGAGAATTCGTTTCATTTTACCCAAAGCGTGTTTTCCCTCCCCGAAGCGGCGGCAAGACGCCGCATTCTCTTCTCGTAGTGGTCGGCTGCCCAAGGCAGGTCCCCTAGGGACCGTTCCCTGAGGCAACCGTTGATCCATAGCGTCCCGATGTGAATTCTAGCGTTTACGGCCCAAACGTGAGCGCATCATCCCTAAAAGATCCTCGACTTCCGGGATCCGCATCATAAGGATGGCGACGGTGTAGAGGACCGCTGCGGCGACAATGGCCATGAGCACCCCAAGTTTGGGACCAATGCGGGGCAACATTAAGGCATACAGTGCATAGGCTCCTCCTCCCATGATGAGGGAAGCGGCGCCGATTTTCAATCCCTTGCCCAACAAGCTGCGGTAGTGAATCTGAAGGGATCCTTCCTTTTTCAAGGCAATCATCAGCAGTACGGCCCCGATGAGGGCAGAGAGCGACGTAGCTAAAGGCAGTCCATTGAGCCCCATGATTTGGGCTAGAACAATGTTCAAGACGATGTTGATGCCTACGGCAATGGCGGCATTAATCGTCGGCGTCTTGGTGTTATTCATGGCGTAGAAGACCCGAGCCAGCACCTCGCGGAACGCAAAGCCAATGAGG
This sequence comes from Clostridiaceae bacterium JG1575, assembly GCA_002838815.1. GTDB lineage: Bacteria > Bacillota > Clostridia > Clostridiales > Clostridiaceae > JG1575. Next base: position 30,318 of record LQGW01000057.1, read on the forward strand.
CCGATGGCGTAGTAGAACACGCCGCCGGAGGTTAGGGATACCGCCACCTCATCAAATTTTCCCCGTTGAAACAACAAGCGGATGATGGGGTCGGCAAACACCATCAATCCCACAATGCAGGGCAGAACCACCAGGGCCATGGTCACCATGGCGTTGGTCGTCTGCGTCTCAATCCCCTCATAGTCCTTTTCAATCACCATGCGCGAGAGGCGCGGAAAGATCACCGTGATCACCGAGTAGATGAAGATGCCTTGCACAAACCCATTGAGCTGGTTGGCATAGCCTAGGGCAGACACCCCAGCCTCCCGCATGACCTGAGAGGCCATGTTTCGGTCTACGATGATGTTGATCTGATTCACCGCGACCCCGAAAATCACTGGCCCAGCCAGCATTAGAAGATGGCGAAGGTCCGAATCTTTCAAATCAAAGGTCGGACGCCAAGAATAGTTCTTGCGCTTGACGAAAGGAATCAGCCAAACGGTCTGGACGAGTCCCGCCACCACCACGCCGATGGGCAGCCATTTAAGGTCCCAATGGGCGCCCATGGGAAAGGAAATGAGAAAGACTAAGTTCATGGGAATGCCCACCATGGCGGGCACCCAGAAATTGTCGTGCATCTGAAGATAGGGTTGCAAAATGTAATTGACGATGGAGAACACGACGCCCCACACCGCAACTTTGGTGAACCACGCCGTCAGTTCCTGTTGCGCCGGCGTAAAGCCCGAAGCAAAGACCCAGACAAAGAAGTTGGGGAAAATCGCCACGATGAGGCAGAACAAAATGCCCAAAACCGCACTGACGGTGATGGTGTTGGACATGAAGCGGTGCGCCGCTTTTTCTCCTTTTTCCGAGAGCGTCTTATTATAGGTGGGAATAAACCCAACCGCAAGGCCCGTGCCTACCACCATGAGGATGATGACGGGGATGGTTTGAGCGATGCGGTAAGCGCCCGCCACTTCTCCCACCCCAAAAAAACGGGCCAAGATGACTTCTCTTAAAAAACCAAAAATCTTCGTGAAGGCCGAAAGCACCATGAGCCAAAAGACCGCGGAGCGCGTCGAGGCGCTTTTGGTGGGAAGATCCTCCAGGTGCACTTGGTCCACCCGTCCCTCCAAATCGTCGGGCATCAGTCCTTCCGCCACTTGCGCCGGGGTCACCGAGGGCGGGTAGATCTGAGCGAACAGCCGTTCCTCCTCCCGCTCATGATAGGCCAAAAGATCCCTTTTCAGCTTTTGAGACGTTTCTCGGGAAAACCCGGAAAACGAGCCGTCCCGCGGGCGGTAGGGATCGCAAGACGCGGGATTATTTCGTTTCATGGAGCGCTTCCTTTAAGGCCGCAATCACAAGCTCTTGGTCCGCCCGGGTGATGTAGGGCGAAAAAGGCAGGGATAGGACCCGGGAGCATAGATCCCGAGAAACCAAAACGTCGTTCTCCACTGTGGGCACCTGGGCAAACGCGGTTTGCTGGTGCATGCCCTTCGGATAATAAACCATGGTGGGAATATTCTTCGCTTTCAAATGGGCCATGACCCGATCCCGGGTCGCGCCATCCGGCAACTGAATGGTGTACTGCGCGTAGGCGCTGGTGTAGCCTTCCTGGATCACGGGGATCTGAACCACATCCGCCAGGGCCTCGTTGTAGAACGCTGCTGCATCTTGACTGTCCTGGAGTTCATGCGCTACCAAGGCCTTGAACTTTTCCAATAAAACAGCCGCCTGCAACGTATCTAAGCGGGAGTTGTGCCCGATGCGTACGTTGTCGTATTTTTCTTTGCCCTTGCCATGCACGGCCAAGGATTGGATGCGCGCCGCTAATTCGTCCGAATTCGTAAAGATTGCTCCACCGTCGCCATAGCAGCCCAAAGGCTTGGCCGGGAAGAAGGACGTGGTGGCGGCATCGCCAAAGCTTCCAGCGCGGCGCGCTCCGATGGCTCCGGAAAAGCCCTGAGCTCCGTCTTCCAAAAGGAGCAAGTCCTCTTCTTTACAGAAGGCTTCCAAGGCCTCATAGTCTGCCGGCAACCCAAAAAGATCCACGGCAATGACCATTCTCGGACGGTGCGTTCCTTCTTTGCGCACCCGCTCCAGCGCTTTTTTCAACGAGTCCACGCTGATGTTGTAGCTTAAGGGGTCCACATCCACGAACACGGGGGTGGCCCCCACCGTGGCGATGACCTCCGCCGAAGCAAAAAAAGTAAAGTCTGGCACAAAGACCGCATCGGAGGGGCCCATGCCGAAGCCTTCCAACACCAAACGCAGGGCATCGGTTCCGTTGCCGCAGCTGATGCAGTGGCGAACCCCCACATAGGCGGCCAGCTGTTCTTCCAATTCATGGACCTCCGGTCCATTGATGTACTGCGCATTCTCCATTACGGAGAGGACGCGGGCGTCGATGGCCTCCTTCAACGAGGTGTACTGGGTTTTAAGATCTCGAAATTGCATTACCGCTTCAACTCCTTTAATTCGTGCCCCGGGGACAAAAGATACCGGCGGCCGCAAGCGCACGTCAAGCTCTCAGGGAGCCGCTCTCCGCACTCGCACACCCAACCATGCTGACGGGCTGGAACGCCCAGCATCAGGGCATGAGCGGGCACGTCGGCCGTCACCACTGCTCCGGCCCCGATGAGGCACCAAGCCCCTAAGGTGGTGCCGCAGACGATGGTGGCGTTGGCCCCGATGGAGGCCCCCGTCCGGACCAGGGTTTTACGATAGCCGGCGGGGCCCTTGGGATATTTGGCGCGTGGGGTCAGATCGTTGGTAAAGACCATGGAGGGACCACAGAACACATAGTCCTCCAACTCCACTCCTTCATAGACCGCCACATTGTTTTGGATTTTCACGCCATTGCCGATTTTCACATGGTTGGACACATTCACGTTTTGCCCCAATGAGCAGTTTTCACCAATGCGGGCCCCTTTTTGAAGGTGGCAAAAATGCCAGACCTTGGTGCCTTGTCCGATGGTTACATCCTCATCCACATAGCTGGATTCGTGCACAAAGGGGGCCCGATGGGCTTGTTTTGATTCATTCATCGCTTGATCCTCGCTCCCTCTGAGAGGGACTATCGTTGTTCGGGGGCGTCTACGCTCTCGGGGCGTGCGCGGCGTCTTCTTCATGGAGCCGCTCCTTGACGCTCTCCACGTGAGCCACATCGATGCGATCGTTGAAGCGCCCGGTGAAATCCGTAGAGGCCACATCCTTTAAGGGCAGCTTCACGCAAGCGCCTTGGGCCGCCGATTGATAGATGGCCAACACCAGCTCCAGGGCATCGCGTCCGTCCTGAGCCGTAACATAAGGGGCCCGTCCCTCTTCAATGGCCTCAATAACGTCGGCGTACAGGGGATTGTGCCCGTACCCGTAGACGTTGGGCGGATTTTCATGGAAGGTTTTTTTGATTTCTTCAGAATCATCTAAGCCATCGGCAAACATCCATTCCTCAATGAGGTTAACGGATTTTCCACCGGCCTTGACCGTGCCTTCGGTTCCGAATAAATAGAGGGTTTCCTCGAGGTTTTTGGGAAAAATGTTGGTGGTCCCCTCAATCAGCCCATAGGCACCGGAGCGAAAACGCACCAGGGCCAAGCCCAGATCTTCTGCTTCAATGAAGGGATGGCGCATGTTGTCGGTGTAAGACACCACCTCCTCGATCTCGCCCCCCATCATCCAGCGGAGCAAGTCGATGTTGTGGATGCATTGGTTCATCAACGCCCCCCCATCTTGCTCCCAAGTTCCCCGCCACGGGGCCTGGGTGTAATAGGATTCGCCGCGATTCCAGCGAATGTGGGCCGCGCCGTGCATCATGCGACCAAAGCGCCCTTCTTCCACGGCTTCGCGAATTTTTTGAATGGATTTATTAAAGCGGTTTTGATGGCAGGCACAGACCACCAGTCCTTGTTCTTTGCTTTTTTTTACGATCTGATCCGCATCGCTCAAGGAAAGAGCGATGGGTTTTTCAATGATCAAATGAACTCCCGAATCCAGCGCATTCAAGGCAATGGCTGCGTGTTTGCCCGATTCCGTGCAGATCGCCACCAAATCCAAATCCTCTTGCTCGAGCATGGCTTGATAATCGGTATAGCAAGCCACCGTTGGAAGATCAAACTGCGCTTTGGCCTCCTCCATGCGTTCGGGGAGCACATCGCAAATCGCCACGATCTCCAAATGATTTTCCTTTGCCGCCGCAAAGTGGTTGGCGGAAATCCGTCCGCAGCCAATAATGCCGTATCTCATAGCAAGCCTCCTAAAGCAAGTCGATTTTATCGCGCTCAGTGACCTGAGCCATCGCGTTTCTGGTATCCAAAATAGCCGGGGCATAGGTATTAACCGCCTCGTAATCCATCACTTGGTGAGCCGTGGTGATGACGACGAGGTCATAGGCGGCCAAATCCGCCATGGCGAGGGATTCCAAGCCTTGATGGGTTTCCTGCTTGAAGCGGTAGCTGGAAATATAGGGGTCGAAGAAGCTCACGTCGCTGCCTTCTTTTTTGAAAAGCTCAATGACCTTCAGCGCAGGGGATTCCCGATAATCGTCAATGTCATTTTTATAAGCAACGCCTAAAATCAGGACTTTGGAGCCGTTGAGAGGCTTTTTGTGCCGATTGAGAATGCGCGAGGCCCGTTCCACCACGTACTGAGGCATGTAGTTGTTGATTTCCCCGGAGGTTTCAATGAGCTTTGTGTGGTAGTCGTATTCCCGGGCTTTCCACGTCAGATAGTAGGGATCCAAGGGAATGCAATGGCCGCCGAGTCCCGGACCCGGGTAAAAGGCTTGGAACCCATAAGGCTTAGTCTTGGCCGCTTCGATGACCTCCCAAATGGAAATGCCCATCTTATCGCAGATGATTGCCATCTCATTGACCAACCCGATGTTGATGTTGCGGTAGGTATTCTCCAGAATTTTCTCCATTTCCGCCACAGCCGGCGAAGAGACTTCTAAAATATCTCCGTTGAGCACTGCGCGGTACATGGCGGCAATCACCTCAGTGGCGTCCTTGCCCACGCCGCCCACCACCTTTGGGGTGTTGCTGGTATTGAATTCCTTGTTGCCCGGGTCCACCCGCTCAGGGGAGAAGCCTAAATAGAAGTCTTCGCCGCAGCGAAGGCCTGAGCCCTTCTCCAAAATAGGTCTGAGCAGTTCTTCCGTGGTGCCAGGATACGTGGTGGATTCCAAGACCACGATGCTGCCCCGCTTGAGGTGTCCGGCAATGGCTTCCGCGGAGCTTTTTACATAGCTGATATCCGGCTGTTGGTGATCGTCCAAAGGCGTCGGCACGCAGATGGCGATGAAATCCACATCTTTGATGAAGGAGAAGTCCGAGGTGGCCTTGAGCATGCCCCGCTCCACAAGACTTGAAAGATCATCATCCACCACATCGCCGATGTAGTTGTGCCCCTGGTTCACCAGGTCCACCTTTTCCGTTTGGACGTCAAACCCCACGGTGACAAAGCCCGCCTTGGCCTTTTCCACCGCCAAAGGAAGCCCCACGTAGCCTAAGCCCACCACGCCCACGGTGAGGGCCCGTTGTTCGATTTTTTCAAGCAGATTCTTTTTGATCATTTTTCATTCCTTCTTTCCAGTGAAAATAAGCGGGCAAACTGAGCCGCCAATTTGTCATAATTGTGATGGGTCCGAACAAAGGCCCGGTTGATGCGACGGATTTCTTCACGGCGCTCGGGGGAAATCTCGCGAGAAGCGCGCACGGCTCGGGCAATCTCTTTGGCATCTCCTCCCCTGGCCCGAAGGCAGGTTCCCACCTCCTCCAAGGGACTGGCCGCAGCATTCCATGCGTTGATGATGGGGACTCCAGCCAACAGATAATCAAAAATCTTATTGGCGGAGACGCCGTATTCGTAGAGGGGCGAGGGAGCGGCGCCGATGTAGAGCGCATCCATCTGGCATAGCGTGGCCACCACATCTTCCTTGGCAATAGGCGCCACAAAGGTGATGTTGGTCAGCCCGAATGCTTGGGCCTGAGCCTCCAAAAGGGCGCGATCTTTACCGCCGCCAATGAGAACCGCCTGAACACTGGGGTCGTCTTTGAAATAGCTCATGGCCTGGACAAAATCGTCCATGGCATTGGACGTTGAGAGTCCTCCCGCATAGCCCACGACATAGGCGCCAGAGGCATGGAGCCGACGAATAAGGTCTGAGGCGCCAGCATCGCCGCCCCCAAGGACGCCCCGCTCCAAGACTTCCTGAGGAAGCCCATTGGGGATGTACACCACGGGGGTCGTGGCAAAGCCCAAGCCTTTGATGTGCGCTGCGGCATTGGGCAACACCGAGACGATGGCATCCGCGGCCCGATAGGCGCTTTTCTCCGCAAGGCCCATCCCGACAATGAAGGGATGGTAGGCGGAGTAGCCCCCCAAAAGGCGCGGTGAGAGGGGCCAAAGGTCGTGGATCTCATGGATCAGCAGCGCCCCCGTTTGACGGGCCACCGCCTGTCCGATGTAGGTATCTAGGGGATAGGTGGAGGAGCAGATCACGACATCCGGTCGATATCGGGTCGCTAAGGTTTTCGCCGCCCGACGCCCCTTGGCCGTGAATTCCAGCATGGAAAGCACGCGGTCTTTGCCGTTGCCGCTGTAGCGGCGGGTTTTCAAAAAAACAAAGGGAACTGCGTCGATGACTTCTTCTTGCAGATCTTCGGCCACCTCCGGGTTCTTTCGCCGAAGATGAGAATAATCCGCCGCTAGGATGACGGTGTCGATGCCCATGCGACGCCAGGCCCTGGCGAGGTAGACGGGACGAAATTCCATGCCCATAGAATCGGATCCGGCGTAATGGTCAATGTAGAGAACTTTCAAATGTGTTCCCTCCTTTATTGGTGCGGCTTTTTCATCCTAGGAACGGTTAAAAAAGACGGCGCGGATGGTTTTTAAGATCAATTGGGCATCGTAGCGAAAGGAAGCGTTCGCTACATACTCCAAATTGATGGCCAGTTTGGCCGGCATTATTTCCTCGATGTACGTTTTTTCCGGATTCTGGGCGTGGGCCAGCACTTCATTCTCCCGCCGATAGCGGATGGAGGCAAGGTCCGTCACCCCAGGGCGAATGGATAGGACCTGGCGTTCCTTTTTCGAATAAAGATCCACGTATTGAGGGACTTCGGGGCGTGGCCCGACAAAGCTCATATCGCCCTTAACGATGTTGATGATCTGAGGGGTTTCATCAAGCTTATAGCGGCGAAGAAACCGGCCCACTTGCGTCACTCTTGGATCTTCGCCCACGGTGATCTTCAACCCCATTTCCTCGGCGTTGGGCTCCATGGTACGAAATTTATAGATTTGAAAGGGCTTCCCGTATCGGCCCACTCGCTTTTGCAAAAAGAAGACCGGGCCTTTCGAGGTTGCTTTAATCACCACAGCGATGGTGAGCAGCACGGGAGAGAGCGCGATGAGCCCGAGGGTTCCAAAGACAGCATCGAGCAGGTATTTTCCGGGATAGGGTGCCCTGTTTCTCATGATCGATTCCTCACCTGCTCACAAGTTTTCTTAAAGACCTCCATGACGTACTCGCAGTCCGCATCGCTCAACAGCGTGTGCAGCGGCAAAGTGACTTCATTTTCATAGTGGTGATAGGCCTTGGGGTACTCCTGAATGTCAAAGCCCATGGCTTGGTAGGCACTCATCATCGGCAAGGGCTTATAGTGTACGTTGGTCGCAACGCCCTCCCGACCCATTTGCAAAATGACTTCGTTGCGCATCATTGGAGTAAACCCTTCAAGATTCACGATGTAAAGATGGCCGCAAGAGTGCATGCCGTTGCCTTCATGGGCCATGGGCTTGGCGTAGGGCAGATCCTTTAAGCTGCGGTTGTAGTTGCGGATGATTTCTTTTCTTCGCGCCAAAAGATCCGGATAACGTTTGAGCTGCACGAGGCCGATGGCGGCCATGATGTCCGTCATGTTCCCCTTAAACCCTGGATAGACGATGTCGTACTCCCACGATCCGGGGGTCAACTTGGCCAAAGCATCTTTGTTTTGGCCGTGCAGCGCAAGGAGCATAAATTCTTGGTAGAGGGCCTCCGAATCATACCCCCGATCCCTGGGCCAGGTGATGCATCCCCCTTCAGCGGTGGTGAAATTTTTCACCGCATGGAACGAAAAACAAGAGAAGTCCGCATCTTGACCACTCATCACGCCATGATTGGAGGACCCCAGCGAATGGGCCGCATCCGCTAAAATCACCAAGCGCCCCAAATGGGCCTGGCGTTCATTGGCGGGCCTAAAGAGGTCTTTTTTCTTTTCAGCCCAAGCCATCAAGGCCGCTGTATCAGCCATGACGCCCCCCACGTGGACGGGAATGATGGCTTTGGTGCGGGACGTGATGCGCCGAGCGGCATCCTCAGGGTCTATGAGGTTGGAATCGGGCAAGCAGTCCGCCAGGACGATTTTGGCGCCCACATGGTGGATGACCGATGCAGAGGCCGTATAGGTGTAGGCGCTCGTGATCACTTCATCCCCCGGGCCAACGCCCAAGTAGCGGAGCACAAACTCCATGGCAATGGTGGCTGAATTTAGGCATACGGTGCCCGCCGTCCCAAGATAGTCACTCAATTCTTTTTCAAGTTTTTTGGTTTTAGGACCGGTGGTGATCCAGCCGGACTTTAGAGTATCCACCACTTCATCAATTTCTGCTTGAGTGATGTCTGGAGGCGAAAATGGGATTTTCATCATGTTGTTCCTTTCATTATTCCTTGCTGTCGCAGGCTTTTGCTGTCTTATTCGCCTTTTGCAGGTAATCGTAGGTGGGAACGAGTTGGCTCACGATGACCTGAAGCTCAGGCAGGGAGGGCTTATCACAATATATGACTCGACGCAGCTCGTTGAGTTTGGGTTCCAGAACTTCCCAAGGGGGACTTTTTTGAAGGCCGACGGAGATTTTCTCATTGATGGTTTTGCTGGTGCCCTCGGAGTCCATGAGGAGCTCTTCAAAGCGCTTTTCTCCCGGGCGAAGGCCAATATCCACAATTTTGATATCTTCTCCGGGGACCTTGCCCTCAAGCTTGATCATATTTTCTGCAAGATCCCAAATCTTCATGGGCATGCCCATCTGCAGGACGAAGACCTCCCCCCCCTCGGCCATGGCCCCAGCGGACATAACAAGCTTGGCCGCCTCAGGGATGCTCATGAAATAGCGGGTCACGTCCCGGCCGGTGACCGTGACGGGGCCGCCGGATTTGATTTGCTCTAAGAAAATGGGCACGACGCTGCCGTTGGATCCCAGCACATTGCCAAAGCGCACCGCCACGTACTGCGTATGCGCTGAGATGGAATTGTAGCTTTGCACAATCATCTCACATAGACGCTTGCTGGCCCCCATCATGTTGGTGGGATTCACGGCCTTATCCGTGGAAATCAGCACAAAGCGACTGACGTTGAAGCGGTCTGCTGCCTCGACCAAATGCAGGGTTCCAAAGACATTGTTCTTCAACGCCTCCAAGGGCGAATCCTCCATCAGCGGCACATGCTTATGAGCAGCCGCATGGAAGACCACATCGGGCCGGTAGCGGTTAAAGAGGTCGTTGACTTTATCGCGGTCGCGGATGGAGCCAATGAGCGTCTCCAGCGCCAGTTCGGGATGGTTGCGGCGGAGCTCGAGCTGGATCGTGTAGGCGTTGTTTTCGTAGATATCGAAAATAATCAGCTTTTTGGGATGGCAGCGGGCGACCTGTCGGCAAAGCTCCGAGCCGATGGATCCGCCGCCCCCGGTAATCAGAACGGTTTTGCCCAAAATATATTCATTCATGGATTTTATATCCAATTCCACTTCCGGGCGCCCCAACAGATCGTTGATGGTCCAATCCACCATCATGGGCTTCTCATGACCCCACACCTGAAGATCCTTGGCCAAATTCGGCACCGTCTTGATCTTCACCTTCAAACGGGACATCTTGTCCAAAATGATTTGGCGCTCGGCGGCGGGCAACGAGGGAATGGCGAAAATGATCTCTTGGACAGAAAACTCCTGGACCAGATCGGGCAAATCAATGATCTTGCCCACCACAGGGGTCCGCAAGATCATTTTGTTCTTTTTTTCCTCCGAGTCATCCACAAAGCCCTTGATCACATAATTGACCTGAGGGTTTCGCTGGATCTCCTTTAAAATCATCACTCCGGCATCACCGGCTCCGACGATTAAGGCTTCAACCCGCGGCGACTCCTGATTCACGTTGGACCCCAACTCCTTGGTCTGGAAGATCCGGTACAAAATACGGATGCCCTCCGTGAGCAAAAAGACGATGAGGGTGCCAATGATGATGGTGGAGATCGTAATCGCCCTTTTATAGAAAAGATCATAGAAGATGATGATCAGCGCCGATACAAAATTGGCGAAAAACACGTTGGTATAATCCTTCAAACTGGCGTACACCCACATCTGACGGTAGATTTTAATCACAAAAAAGGTGATTAGATATATGACGGTAACTCCAGGGATGTACCCTTTGAAATTAGCGAGATCCAAGGCGCTTAAAACAAATTCTTTTTTCAAAATCAGAGCGAGGAAATATCCTCCCATAATAAAGAAAATGTCAACAAACACTGGCAGCGCTTTGTTTCTTAACGCATCTCGTAGTTTCACCATCTTAAATTCCTTTCGGGCCCCCATGCCCCTGAACCGATCTTCATCGATTGTTGTCCCGAGACTGACACACCATCTCAAGATCATGAAGTTGTCTTGGCCTATACTGCGCAAATGGCATAAAGAGTTGATCCTTTACGCCACTTCCAAGATTATAAACCCTTGCGTTCGAAAACCCCGGGGATTCATCAGAAATTATATCCCAAATCCACCCAATGAGAAAAAACAAATTGGTTACAAGGTTCGCTCCCCTTTTGAAAAGCGCAGGATTTGGAGGAAATTCTGTCCCTTCCTCCGCCCCTTTGGCTCCTCGGTTCCCAATATCCCGCAGGCCAAGGGCTTTTTGCCCCTTTTTTTGTCTTTGTCCCTAGGGGACCTGCTCCCCCATTATACCACAGCCTCCTGATGGCACCGTTGCCTGCACAAAGGCTCCACAAACCCTCTGGGCGAAAAAGCCTTCCTGGTTTTTTAGGGGGCTCAGGGCTTCGCGCCACAGCCCGCCGGGAGCCCCAGGAGGGTCTCGCTTGGTTGATTCTACCAGATCCCCCACCCCATGCCCTCCCCACCCCTTGGCCCTTGATTCCTTTTTTTCAGACTGGCCCTCTTGATGTATAATGAGCAAAGGAATAAATTCCAACGAGGAGAAGACCCCCATGAAAACTGTGACCATGATCTTAACCAATCGCTTTGATCCCGATGTTCGGGTGTATAAGGAAGCAAGGTATCTCGTGGAATCCGGATATGATGTTGAAATCCTTTGCTGGGACCGCCTCAAGGAGCGCCCCTACGCCGAAGTGATTGATGGGATCCGCATCCGCCGATTTTCTCCCCGCGCCGTGTATGGCACCGGGCTCAAGCAGGCGGTCCCTTTTGTGCGTTTTCTTAAAGAAGTGAACGATTATTTGAAGCGCCACACCCCGGACATCCTCCACGCTCATGATCTGGATGGGATGCTCGTGGCTTTAGCCTACGCCAAAAGCCATCCGGAGCTCCCCTTAGTTTTTGACATGCACGAGATGTATGAGGTCCAAGGCAAAAAGCAAAAAATCCGCCCCTTAGTCCACCTCGCCGTGGCTCACTGCCAAAATAAGGCCCACCACATTCTCTACGTGCACGATATGCAAAAAGAGGGGATGTCCGAGGCCAACAAAAAGAAGCTGCTTTTTTTACCCAACTACCCCGACGCCTCGAATTTTCAAAGCGACGAAAAAAACCAAAGTCCCCTGCTACGGATCTCCTACATCGGTTCCGTGCGCCATGCGGTGCAAATGCGCAATCTCTTGGACGCGGCCAAGCCCTTCCCCGGGGTCTTCATCGCCATTCATGGCTTTGGCACCGCCCACGATGAATTGGCCCGAGATCAAAAAAATTGGCCCAACGCCCTTATCGGCGGCCCCTACCATTTTTCGCAAAGCACCGAGCTCTACCAACAGGCCGACCTTATGTACCTCATGTATCCCATGGACACGCTACAGAATCGCCGAGCCCAGCCGGTCAAATTCTTTGAATCCATCATTACGAGGACGCCGGTGCTGATTCATCCTGAGAGTCAATTGGCCTGCTTCGTGCTGGAAAAAGACATCGGGTACCTCGTCAATGGGGACGACCCCGAAGACATCGCTCGCATGTTGCGCCACATTCTTACGCACCCCGAAGAACTCGCGCAAAAGCGCGACAACATGAAAGCCCTTCAGCATGATTTCACTTGGGAGCGCGTGGTGACGGCCCTGGACGACATTTACCCGCCGTTGCGGCAAAGGCCGGAGCCCACCCCCTTGCGCTAGCTTTGTTGTTCTTTTAAAAAAACGTCCGAACCTCGGCCATTGGGCCGCTGTTCGGACGTTTTTCTATTATCATAGGGGGCGATTCTCCCAACGGATTTCTTTGGGGTTGTATAGGCCCATTGGGCTCCTTCAAGGCCCAGCGTTTCGCCAAGAGGCTTTCTCCTTTTCGGGCGGTTTCTGCAAAAGGTTCGACTCCCCAGAGGAATAAAGATAAAGCAGCAGCAAAAGGAGCAAAAGGCCCCCGGTGAAAAGACTCGTGACCAAACCTCCATCGTTGAGGCTGATGATGTGGAACATGGAGAGTCCCACGACGAAATCATTGCCCATTTTTCGACCTAAGGAATTGAGCAGCACCAAAAGGACCACCAGCAACAAGGCGATGACCACCATGTTGAAGAATCCGCCATTAGCGTAGGCATCGGCCACATAACCGGCATTGGCGTGCATCTCGGGCTTTTGGTACATCGCTTCGCCGATGACCTTGGCCGCATCCTTGGGGTAGGGGTTGGAAAGTTGAAAAACTGAACCAATGCTGCCTTGAGAATAACCCAGTTTCGGATTTTCCAAGAAAAATTCATACCAGAAGAATTTCAGTTGCGCGGGCAGCGTAAACAATCTACGGACAAATAAAGAGGGCGCCAGCATATTCCCAGTCCCCTTCCAAAGAAGAAGTGCGGCGCTGACCCCCAAGGGCAGCGTCACCGCAAGGGCCGGCAACAGCGAGAAACGCTTCATAAACCACATGACGGCGAGGATGGCAAAAGGGATCAAAATAATCGCCTTTTGAGCGGTGATGAGAAAAAGCAGCAGCTGCAGGGCTAAGGCGCCAACGAGCAGCACGGGGGTTTTTTTCTTATAGCCCAGGGCCATGAGAAAGGGATTGATCACCTTCCCCTGCCAAGGCACGAGGTACCCCATGCCCAAGGGATAGGTGAGCCCCGAGCGGATGGCATAGGTTTCATCCAGCCGAAAGGCCGACAGGTGAATGCCATTGCGCAACAGCATCACCGAATAAACCGCAACCGTTATTGCTCCCACCAAAACCCAAAACAGCACATTGGCGTGTTGAATGGGTCGGATGCGAAGGTTGGGCAAAAAGCGAAGAAGAACGCACTCCAAGAAAAAAACAAACAGGCACATCCAAAGAAACTCCAAGGAGGCTCCCGCTAAGGTTCCGTAGGAAACAAGGGGGATGAATAGGAGCACAAAATGAATCTGGAGGACGCTGGAGGAGGGGGCGGAGTCTCGGGGCAGGACAAAAAAAAGCACCACTAAGAGCACCGTGCCTAGAGCGACTCCATAAAAAGTAGGGGCCCATCGGAACTTCGCATAGCTAAACTGAGGGACCACAAAAATATAATAGGCAAGATCCAGGGCGGCCTTGTACAGCAGTAGGCCGAAAAGGACCCAAAGCTCTGCGGGAGATGTTTTTTTATGCATAGAATACCTCAAAGGGAATGAGGCGCATGGGGGAACCCCATGCGCTGTCACCATTAGGATACAAAGAGGATTCCCGCCAAAGGAAGCCCCGATTCACGCAGAAGGTCCAAGGTTCTCACCGTCTCATCCGCCGCCGCATCGACCCGGGCGAGTAAGAGCGCTGCACTGGCCCCCCGCATTTTCTTCGCGCTTTGCGCATCAAGATCCGAAAGTTCAAAGAGGGTCAACTCTGGAAACACCTTTTGGAGTTCCTCGGCGGCCGCCGGGGGCAGTTCCCCCCCCGCCAGCACAAGCTTCGGGGGATCCGAAGCGGCCATCTGCAGGGCCAGCGAGGCCACCAGATGTCCGGTCCCCTTCTCCACGCCCTCTGCCTTTAAAATCTTCGCCCAATACTTGGGCGCCTTGGGCGAAGGAACGTAGCCTAAAATCCTCAGGTCCTCTGCTTGAGCAAAGCCCCTGGGATCGGTGATGGATTTTTCTCGTCCCGCCAAAGCCACAAGCCCCAATAAGGAGAGCGCAACCCCAAAGAACGTGCCCAAGATGCCCCACTTGGCCAGGGATCGTACGGAAAGCGCCCCACCGGCGGCGATGCTATTTGGGGCCATTTGAACGGAAGGGGCCAGCCCCTCCATGCGTTTCTTATAATCATCCAATACCGCCATCTTTTGATTGAGCTTTACGGGGATCCCCTCATCGACTCGGATGAAGTGTTTCACCCCCAAAAGATGCAAGGCGTGGGTTTTGGTTTTTTGTCCCTCGTAGGCCTTCATCAGCCGCTGGTATTGGTATTCGCCCAACCGCTGAGCCACCTTAAGATCGGGGTATACCACTGTGAGCTGCAACAGGCTGATGTCTTTGTTGTAGAGGACGCTGATGAGCTCCTCGAGCTGCGCGTCCGTGAGGTTGGGATTGCCCGCAATCTTTCGCATGGCGTCAAAATCCGACTCATTCATCCGAAGATAGGCATAATAATTGCCCGCCCAGCGGCCTTCATCGCTTTGCGGCAACAGCGATTCCACATAGATGGTGTAGTAGGATGTGGGCACGGCGGCCGGATCTAGGTTCAGATAAATGCTGCTTTTGATTTGCAAAAGCTGAGCATCGTAAGCATTTTGTAAGGCATGATATTGGGTGGATTTGCTTTCATTGAGGAGACTTTGTTCTTGATTTGGCTTCCCGCCCCCTGAAGAGGTTCCTTTGACGGCCCCGAACCCCAGGCCCAGGAACGCAGGCACCAGCAGCAAAATTAGAATCAGCCCCTTGTGACGGTGCCACTGAAGCCGCATGGCATTGATGGTAATTTCTTTCATGGGTTCCACCTCTTGCTTTTGTTTTAATACTTCCCTATCATACTGTAAAAATGATCCTTTCGCCAATGCAGAGAACCCTGCGTCAAAAAACACGCCCGAGTCCTTTGAGCCGGACGGGACCTTCCCTTTCCCAAATTTCACTTTTCTCCATAAGGCTTCAGGGGTTTTTTTAAAATCGCAGAGTGATATAATGAGCCTATCATTTGGGGGTAAGGATGTGCGCGCATCTTTTTTGCCCTGCCCCTTCGCATCCCCCTTCATTGGGAAAGGAAGCACCGAGTGAACAATCGCAAAACCCTTATTCGATCCATTCTTGTGGTATTGCTCCTCATTGTGGGTCTCACCTCATTATTCGCCTACCGCTAC
Organism: Clostridiaceae bacterium JG1575; assembly: GCA_002838815.1. GTDB lineage: Bacteria > Bacillota > Clostridia > Clostridiales > Clostridiaceae > JG1575. The sequence continues at coordinate 45,799 of LQGW01000057.1, forward strand.
ATCAACCGCGTTTTGGGGAATATTCGTGGCGAAGACATCCCATCCTCTGAGACGGGCATCAATCAGGACGTCAAAAACCGCATCAATTCCTACGACAACAAAATCAAGAACATCCTTTTGGTCGGGATTGACCGCAACAACAACCCTGAGGATCCCCAGCGATCGGATACTATGATCATCCTATCGGTGGACGATAAGAACAAGCTTTTAAAAATGAGTTCCCTCATGCGAGACACCCATGTGAAGATCACGGGCTATGGAACCGATAAACTCAACCATTCCTACGCTTTCGGCGGCATCAAACTCTTGATGCAAACCGTGAACAGCAATTTTGATATGGACATCGAGGACTATGTTTTGGTGGATTTTCACGACCTCATCGCCATCATTGATGCCGTGGATGGCATTGAGATGGACCTTCGCCCCGAGGAAATCCCCTTCATTAACAACGGGATCCGAAACCTCAACAATTTGGAAGGCACCTCTGTCCCCTACCTATCGCATCCAGGAAAGCAACTTCTCAACGGGACGCAGGCGACCTCCTACGCCCGGATCCGAAGCACCCTCGGCGGCGACTACGAACGTACGGAACGACAGCGTCTGGTGCTCGCCAAAGTCTACAGTAAGGTTCGCACCGCCTCTGTGGTTTCTTTGCCCAAATACATCGAGCAGCTCTCGCCCTTTGTCAAAACCAACCTGACTTACAACGAGATGTTCGATTTGGGCCTAAAAGTCATCTCCGAGCCCTTCCAGATGACGGGGCACCACTTCCCGACAGAAGCCACCTCTGAGGAGGTGGATACCGCTGAATGGTATATTAAAATGGACAAAGAAAAAACCGTACGGGAATTGCACGACTACATCTACCTCAACCGCGCCCCCAAAAAAGAAGACAACTATTTAAAAGAGTCCCCTCGCTAGAGTGGATCCCATCCCAGGCCAAAGCCCAAGGAAAAACGCTTCCCATAGTATGGCCTACTTTTAAAACATCCCTGGGCCGCCCCGATCCGAAAGGATCCCGGGCGGCCCAGGGATGTTTTTGAATGTGGTGAGGGCAGGGCATTGGATCAAGGCAGATTGGGCGGGAAGACCTCGTCCCAATGAGCTTCTAAGGATTGGGCCAGGCGCTGGCAGAAGGCTCTTCGAAAGGCCGTCGTGCGAAGACGGGCGAAATCCTGATCGTTGGAGAGATACCCTAGGTGCACCCGAAGGGCCGGCATGGGCACCTCGCGCAAAAGAAGCTGCCGCTGGCGCTCATCCCCTTGCGCCTTTTGATGCTTTGAGTAAAGGGGCAATAGGTCCTGAACCATAAGAGTCGCCCACGCTTTGCTTTGCCCAAGGGCTTGCTGCGCCTCCGGCTTGGTTTTTTGCGTCGGATAGAGCGTGCCCACCCCCTCGTAGGAGGGATCTGAGGATTCCATCACGTGCAGGGAAAGCAGCAAATCCGCACCACTGGCGGAAGCCTTTGCCGACCGCTCTTGCCGGGACAAATAAACATCGGCGGCCCGGGAGAGCTCGCAGACAAACCCCCGCCGCTCGAGCTCGGTCTTAAGGTCCCGAGCAAAAAAAAGACTGAAGTTTTTTTCCGCGTAGTGGGCTGCGCCGACCCGGCGGTTCACGCCATAGTCCTGCGCACCGTGGGGCACATCCAAATAGATTCTTCGCGCCTTGGGGTGCCCGAGGATGTTTTGTTGCACCGCGGCATCGTAAAAACTTTTGGATTGCGGATGCTTGGCCAAAATACGCAATTGATAAGCCCCTTGCGGCAACATAAAGCGGCAGGCGGAGGCTGTTTGCCAAGGGGTCAGCACCTTTTTCAGCCGTCCTTGTTCATCCATTAAGAGCGCACGATACCATAAAGGCTCCTCGGAGTGCCCCGCCCATTTTGCCCAAATCCATTGCCCCGCCAACGCTTCTTCGGGCAATTCAAGGAGCGTCACTCCAACGCCAAAGGGATTTTCCGGCGAATACCCAGAGGGACCCTCGGGGGAAATCTCTTTGAGGGCGACCTCCATGGACTTTTTGGGCCCCATCTCCACCGTTTGAGTTTTTTGGTTGCGCAGCGCCACTCGCAACGCCAGTTTCCCCCCGATGGCGGGATTCCAGGTCAAAAGGGGGTTCGTCTGCCATGGGGTCAAGGGAATGTCTTCTTCTGCTTGGCAAACGTAGAGGCGATACGCTAAAGGATCCGTCAAAGAAGCCGCCGTCACCTTCGCGGTCATGGGCTGCCCCATCTCATAGGGGCCTTTGGACCATTCGACGGATTGAATGGCCGAAGGACCCGTTAGGGCTACTATTCGCAAAATACAGGCATCCTCTGGGTCCGATCCTTTGAGCCGGTTCCGGGATTCCAATAATAACTCCTGCTCGCCCGCCACAAGGGGGGTGTAGTCGAGGTGTTTCCAGGCGCCCCAATCCGCCAGGAGTTTTTTCGTTCCTCCGGCTTCGACGCTGAGCCGGTATTCGTTGAGGCCGTCGGCCTCCTCGCCCACCCCGCCCACTTCCAGACGGTACGCTCGCCCGACGAGATAAGGACCAGGAGCGATTTGCAGTCGTCCAATCAACGCTGGATGCTGCGCCAAGGGCAAGGCGGGGCCCGAATCACCCAAGGTGATGATTTTTTGCTCGCTTTTTTCAATGCCGCTACCCCCGCGGGCCCGAAGCTGAGCCACAACTCGAACTTGCCCTTGGGTTGCAGGGAGTTCAAAGACCGCGCCGTCCTCCGACCAAGGGGTGGTGCGAAGCTGACCGGTGCGCTCATAAAAGAAATGGAACCGCTGCAGCGTATCCGAGGTACTGGCCGCGGCTGCTCGCAGCTCCTGACCCGGCTTTAGATCCGGCCGAATGCGGATATTTAAGGGGTTGCTCTGATCGCGCAGCACGCGGGCCACCTCCACCTCCAAAAACTCAGGCGCTTGAGGCCTCGGTGAAAACGGCGCGGTGTCGGTGAGAGAGAGTTCCTTCATGATCCGTCGGATGTGGTAGCCGTACTGGGCGCCCATGGCCCAGCCGCCACCGTGAACATTTTCGTAGTATCCCAATTCCTCCACGTACGGGGCATTGGCTCGAGGCACATAATGAAATCGCGGATCCACCAGTGGATTCAGAGGCATTGTTGTGTCGGCGTACGCCAAAAGATGCTGAACGTTCACCTGCAGCCCCTGTTGGACTGAAACAAAAACATTCCCACGCTCTTGGCCCCCCGTGGCCCCGATACCGCCAAAATTAAACTGAGAATCCGATACAACCCCCGGGGCACCCAGCCAGCCCGTCTCCAACATGATCTGCGCAAAGACGACGTCGGGGCGGATGCTCTCCGCCTGTGCCTGCGCCAACAAAAGATCCACAAAACGGGAGATGTAGGCATCATCCTTGGGGGGAATGCCGTATTCTTGGGCGGTGAGGCGATGGTTTTTTGAAAGCAAATTTTTAAAGGCATGGGGATTCGTGGTATAGGGGGGCGTGTTGACGGGCTGCGTCAAAATGTTGGTCTTTGTGGGATCCACTTGAATCGTGCGTTCCTTGGTTAGAACACTTCCCGACTCGCGGACTACCTCCAGGCGCAGGGTATTGGATCCCGTGCCCATCTTTTCAATAAGGGAGGCATATTCTCCAGTGTCTCCGGGCACAATCGGCGGAGCAAACTGCACCCGAACGGTCTTTCCTTCACGGTCTCGGTACAAAAGAGCCACCTTGGATGGGGTTAGGGAGGGCGAGACAAAAAAACGAACCACATAGGAAGTCGTTGTCGTATGCCCAGCGCCAGGCATGCGAATGCCCAAATCCCCTTCAGCATAAGCCATCGTTTTACCAGGACCCGCCATCATCCAAATCCACGTCGCCACACATCCCAAAAGGACGCCCCTCCATGATCGTTTCATCGCTTCTCCCTTTCCTTTTGCGTTCCATCGCACGCCGCTCCACCGTATGTCCAGGAGTTCATTTCATCACCTTATCATACCGCACTCGCCGGATCCCTGCCAGATGAGCCCATGGCTCGAAATAAACCGAATTCCCCCTTGGCCTTGTATCCGCTTTGTCCCCAGATTTTAATTTCTTTTTAGGAAGGTGGGGGTATACTCAACGAGAATTGCAACCATCCGAGACTTCAAGGAGGGATTGAACCCATGAAAAAAGTCTTTAAGACCCTAGCCCTATTTTTAGTGTTGCTCTTGATCCTTGCGGCGGGAAGCATCTGGTTTTACTTAAATAAAATACCTCGGGAGGCGGTGAAGCCCTTCCAGGGCACGGAAGATCCGGCCGTGCTTACGGAAAACCACATTCCCACCAATACCAACAGCCTAGGCACCTCAAAAGAGGCTCTGGCAAGCCTTCAGGCAAAAAAGAACTATAAAAAAGTCACCAATATTTTGGTCCTTGGCATCGACTCTTCCAATGGGTCGGGCCGCTCGGACGCCATGATGTTGGTTTCCGTCGATTCAAGCACCCGGCAAATTAAACTGACCTCCCTCATTCGAGACAGTTACGTCTATATTGCAGGAAACGGCATGGACAAACTCAACCATGCGTACGCCTTTGGCGGCCCTTCGCTCGCCCTTCGTGCGGTGAACACAAACTTTGACTTGGACGTACAGGATTTTGTGACGGTGAACTTTAGCTCCACCAAGTCCATTGTGGACGCTTTGGGTGGCCTCAACCTAAAGCTCAGCAAAGAAGAAGCCAAAATCATCGGCGCGCCCGGAGAAGGAGTACAGCACCTCAACGGAACCCAAGTATTAAACTATGCGCGTATTCGAAAAATCGACAACGACTTTCAGCGAACCTCAAGGCAGCGAAACGTCATGACCGCCGTGCTCCAGGACCTAATGAAGCTTGGTCCCATCGAAAAAGCCAAAGCCGCCGAGCACCTGTTGCCCATGGTAAAAACCTCCCTCTCCAACAGCAAAATTCTTGGTCTAGGGAGTTCAATGTTGATGGGGGGATACTCCATTGAGGAAAATTCCTTCCCAGAGGATGACACATCCCAAGGTGTTCTCATCAAGGACATCTATTATCTTAAATGGAATCAACAAGAAACCATCCGCAAAATGCACGCATTTATTTACAATGAATAACCTCGCTCTTGCTTCAATCTAAGGAAATTGACCCCTTGTTCCCTAGCGCCGAAACCTCCTGGGACTCCCTCGTATACTGAGAGGGGATCCCAGGAGGTTTATTATGCTTGAATGATTGATCCCAACCAAAAACTCAGAAAATCCCGACACCTCATTCAAGCCACCTTGGCCTGCGAAAAGCATCAACAAAACGGCAAAGAACAGGGGGACTCTTTTGAATGTGAGCAGGATGTTTTTGGTAATGTAAAAGTACAACATTTGGAAGCTATA
>LQGW01000058.1 GCA_002838815.1 Clostridiaceae bacterium JG1575
AATGGGAATTTCATTAGCACAAAACTATTTACAGACCCGCGGCAGGTCCTATAGTAAAGACCATCTGGACTACATTTTTGTCAACGAGCTAGGGGTCAGGCTTCGGCTGGGCTACTTAACGACATCTTTCCTAAAACTTCTTAAGGACAATGGACTCAGAAGGATACGCTCCCACGATCCTAGACATAGCTGCGCTCGTTTGCTTCTAGCAAACAACGTTCCAATGAAACAGATCCAGGAATAGCCAGGCCACAGTGATTTTTCAGCGACGGCCAATACATACGCTCATCTGGATTACAATTCAATGCTCTCATCGACCCAGGCTTATGATCGAGGGTCTGAATTTCGTCAGTGCTGGACAAAATGAGGGCGATTAGCATGATGTTGTTTGAATCGGATAAATCGAAAAACAAGTCTTTTCTGCCCACACAGAAAAAATGCGGCTTCCCTCAGAAATTGAGAAAAGCCGCATTTTTTTGGCGGAGACGGTGGGATTCGAACCCACGAGCCCTTGCGGACTACTTGATTTCGAGTCAAGCTCGTTATGACCACTTCGATACGTCTCCAAGCGACGTGAAAAACACGTCAAGGTTTATTATACCGAAAAAGGAAGGGGTTGGGCAATGGGTTTACCAATAAAAATGAATAATTACTGCAGCGACGAAAAGGATGGCCGCTAAAAGGACGTAGAAGAATAGGTTGGGTCGCCCCCCGCGGGCGGGCATGGTGGGGGCTGCTTTTTTAAACCATTCATTCATGGATTTGATGAGGGGCTCGTCGTAGTGCAGGTGGTTGTCGATTTCCACCCAGCGATCGACGTCTCGCACCATGAGCGCATTGGGGTAGTTTTTGATTTCCACCGTGGCAATACCGGGCTGATTTTGGTGAATTCGGAAGGAACGATCCGAGGCTTCCAAGAATTGTTGGAGCATCTTCAGCGTGGTGTCCATGTCGGCGCCGGCGAGGATGATTTTATCGTAAGAGGACATGAGGATATAGGTCGCCACCAAGAGGAGCAACATAATATACCCCACGAGAGGAAAGGTCCCTTGGGAGATGGCGATGGTAAATAAAAGGAAGGAGATCAGTAAGGGCACGATGTATAGCGTCACGTGCGTTCGGTTGGTCATATATAGGGGATGCTTGAGCCGATAAATAAGGGCATCAGCAACCGTAAGGCCGATGAGCAGCAAAAAGCTCAGAAGTATTAGGGGGATGGGATTCATCGGGTCTCCTTTCAAGGAAGCAACCTTGCGATTTCTGTCAGTTTCCGCTAAAAATATTATAGCATGGGGCGCGCACTGGGGAGCGGGGCGTCGACCCTTAGACTTTTTTTCTTCAAACCGAAAAAGCCAAGGGGCAAAGCGCCAGAGGAGGACCGCCATGGAAAAAGGACAAAATATGGGGAAGAAGGGATCCCTTCGAGATGCGCTACTGATTCTTTTGGTGGTGGTCATCTGGAGGCTGAATTTTGTGAGTCTGTAAAATGAATTGTGCTAATGGTTAAACCGTAT
>LQGW01000059.1 GCA_002838815.1 Clostridiaceae bacterium JG1575
GTGGGCCGTTGACCCAGACTTTCTTGCCCTTGATCTCCGTGTTGCCTACAAGGAACCTGTTGATGATGGTGGTGCCGTCGATGCTGGTCTCATAGCCTTCCACGGGCAACTCCTCCACCGTGTAGGCAATGGGGGTGCCGTTGGGGTTATAGACCGGCAAATTCGTGAAGGTGAATTCCGTCGTGCCGCTCGGCAGCACTTGACGAGCTACTTCTGTACCATCCGCCTTAAGGATGATGGTGATGTCCGGCTTTTCCTGTGGGCCGTTGACCCAGACTTTCTTGGCCTTGATCTCCGTATTGCCTACGAGGAACCTGTTGGTGATGGTGGTGCCGTCGATGCTGGTCTCATAGCCTTCCACAGGCAGCTCCTCCACCGTGTAGACGATGGGGGTGCCGTTGGGGTTATAGACCGGCAAATTCGTGAAGGTGAATTCCGTCGTGCCGCTCGGCAGCACTTGACGAGCTACTTCTGTACCATCCGCCTTAAGGATGATAGTGATCTCCGGCTTCTCCTGTGGGCCGTTGACCCAGACTTTCTTGCCCTTGATCTCCGTATTGCCTACAAGGAACCTGTTGGTGATGGTGGTGCCGTCGATGCTGGTCTCATAGCCTTCCACGGGCAACTCCTCCACCGTGTAAGCGATGGTGGTGCCGTCATTGTTA
>LQGW01000060.1 GCA_002838815.1 Clostridiaceae bacterium JG1575
GACCTTTTATACTTTTACACAATTATATGGACTTTATCCATTTGAAAGAAAAGTATAGTTTTTTTGATGTCATAAAAAGGTTTAAAGTCATCAACTAAATAATGGCCATGCATTTTGTCGATGAGATCAGCAAGCTCTCGGGTGGTAATGCCCTTTTGATAGAGCTGAATAACTGCGCATTCCAAGTCCTCTGTTCGTTGCTTGTGTGGAGGTATTGTTTGCTGGCTAAACTCACCTAGACGATTCCTTGGATTGACGGCTTAGTAAATCCAAGAAATCGTCCGCACCCCCTAATCTACTAAAAATCATAAAAACCTCAAAAAAAACAGGGATAAAAAGCTCTAAAACAGGAACAAAAAAGTCAAGTTCGTATTTGTGTTCGCGCCCCCCTATGTCATCGGGTGGCCGTGAGCGCAAACCAGCCCTTTGGGTGATGGTGTTGTGATACGTTGTGGAAGCCCAAGGCTTCCAAACGCTCCTTAAGGTCGTCCCCGCGGTATACCGTCATGCCTTGAATTCGGTCGGTCCAAGTGGTGTCGGTGGAATCTTGAGATTCGCAACAGATGAAGAAGGTGCCCCCGGGCTTGAGCACCCGCTGAATTTCCCGAAAGGCTGCGGTAAGGTCCGGCCAAAAATAGATGGTTTCAAAGGCGGTAACCACATCCAACGAATGATCCGAATACGGCAGATGCGCCACATCTCCTTGGGTGATGGTGCAGCGGGGACCAAGATTCTTGGCGTTGACCTTACGGCTCCAGGCAACGCTCTCAGCGGAATAATCCAGACCATCCACCCCTCCTTCAGGAACTTTGGTCAAAAGGGCAGCCACATTGGCCCCACCCCCGCAACCCACATCGAGAATGCGCGCCTCTTTTTTGAGCGGCAGGTAAGATACGGCCCATTGGGACAAAGCGGCGTGTCCTTTGTTCATGCCCCGAAGCATGAAGCGGCCTAAAAACCCTTTGGGCTTTCGGGTGTTTTGTAAAAAGCGGTTTAACATATTAGGCTCTCCTATGTTTAGTTAGTCTTTGCTAACTAAACTAGCATTGGGCGTTGGTTCTGTAAAGAGGCAGAAATGAGAGCGTGGGGATGCGGTATTCTTTAGGGTGAAAACGCGTTGGAGCGAGGGAAAAAGGATCGGAGTCAGCAATGATATTTTTGGGCAAAGCTTCGGTGAATGATAAGAAATTACTTGGGGAGGGTCCCGGTTTATTGTTTTACGAAATCAAGGGTCTTATAATTGAGTTAGATTAAACTAACTGCGAAAAAAGGGGTTTGGGCGGCCAAGAGCATTAAGGACCGAGGAATTCCCTTGAGAGGAGCAACGATGAACGTCAGTCATGTTTTGGTGAAGGTGAGTCATTTGTCCAAGGCCGTGGAAACGTTTCGGTCTTTGGGGTTTGTCGTCGAGTACGGTCGAGAAAAAGATCCCTACAATGCGTTGATTTATTTTTCGAAGGGCCCTTATTTGGAACTTTTGGCCAATACTGGCATGCCAAGCCTTGCGAAAAAAGGATTCCGGATTTTGGGCAAAGGACGCTTGGTGGATCGGCTGGACGGTATGGATCATCATGCGCCAGGCCCTTGCGATTTGGCCCTTGAGAATTATCGAAAGGATCTCAAGCAAGAACGGGATCTTTTAAAGCGCCAGGGCATCGCTTTGTATGAGATGAACGCGAAGCGAACGGACCCAAAGGGACGGACGCTTGGTTTTCGAGTGGGATTTCCTGAAGCGCTGGAATTGCCCTTTTTCATGACCTACTTCGATCTTGATCCCAAGCCCAAGAATTTTGTGCACCCCAACGGCGTCGAGCGAATCCAAACGGTTGAATTTGGCATCCCCGAATCGCTTAGGCCCCTTTTGGAGGCACTTTGTACGGATCCAACGCTTCGCCTGACCTCTGGGAAGGGCGTGGGCCGCATTTCCTTGTTGAGGGCGCCAGGAACGAATGCCGGACGATCCGATTTGGCTCCTGAGCTCCTTTCTTCCCTTTAAATAGGCAAACAGAGCCAAGGGCCACTTCATAAAGAACCCCGCAAAAAACTGAGGAAACGATCAAAGACTTCCCAGGGTTTTGCGGGGTTCATGTTCGAGCCCCAACGGAAATACCGGTGAGAAGCGGGGAAAAAGGATTGAGCGAGCCAGGCTTTTATTGACCTGAGGGAAGCCCTGTGATAGTCTGAACGTGACATCGTTTTGCACAAAAAGTTGGTCGTGTTCTTCGGGAGAAATTCTCTTGCCGAAGGCAGATAATAGGGAATCGGGTGAAACTCCCGGACAGTAACAGCTGCCGTAAAAAGGGAGCGCCTCGTCAAGACCACTGATTCTTTTTAGGAATTGGGAAGGGACGAAGGCTGCTTGGATCTTTGAGTCGGAAGACCTGCCACTTTTTGATGCCATAGGTTGCCTCACTGGGATTTGGGGTCTTTTGGTTTTGCATGCGGGCAAGGTTTTTTTGCCTTCTTTGTGAATCTTGATGCCCCCTGATCTTTGAGCGGATCAGGTTTTTTTTATGCCCGAAGTTCGCCCGAAGTTCCCCAAGGAGCCTTCCTTCGAGTCCATTGCTATGAAAAAGGAGAGGCCGATGACGCAGCGCATCATGATTGTAGGGACGTCCTCGGGGGCTGGAAAATCCACCCTCACGACGGGTCTTTGCCGTATTTTAAAACAGGAGGGGTACCGTGTGGCGCCCTTCAAATCACAGAACATGTCCAATAACAAATATGTGCTCCCCTCGGGCAAGGAAATGGCCAAAAGTCAAGCCATCGCCGCCGCGGCCTGTGGCCTCCCCCCCCATGAGGATATGAACCCTATTTTATTGAAGCTTCCCGGGCAAGGCATCGATCTTGTGTTGCGTGGCGAACCTCAGGGGCTCACCACCAGTGAGGCTTACAGCCTTCGAAAGCCCACTCTTTGGCCCATGTTGGAGGACTGTATGGAAACACTCGCCAAGGATCGGGATGTCGTGGTGGTGGAGGGCGCTGGCAGCCCTGTGGAACTCAATTTAGAGGATGAGGATCTCGTCAATATGGGGTTGGCCCGACACTTTAACATTCCAGTGCTCCTCGTGGCAGACATCGACCGTGGCGGGGTGTTCGCCAGCGTCATGGGGACGCTGATGCTGTTGCCCAAAACGCAGCGGCATCTGATCCGCGGCATTATCATCAACCGCATGCGTGGGGATGCTGCTCGTTTTGAAGGAGTCCGCCAAAAAATGGAAGAAGTTACCGGTTTGCCGGTAGTGGGCATGGTTCCCTTCATGCACCTTCTTTTGGAGGATGAAGACGGCTTGGTGGATTCAGCCACAGGACCGAAGCCGCCCCTATCCCCGGAAACGTTGGATCAGGAACTGGATCGATTGGCCCGGGAGTTAAGGGATTGTCTGGACCTTCGAGTTCTTGGGGAGATTATGGGGCTCCCCTTGGCATGAAATGCGTGCTCTCCAACAGCGGGGGAAAAGACAGCTGTTTGGCTTTCGCTCGGGCGCTGGAGGCGCGTCATGAGGTCCTGGGGCTCTTCACCACCGTTCCCCAAGGGGAGGACGCCTCGTATTTTCATCACCTTCCTCGGGAACTTTTGGCGGCGCAGGCCGAGGCCTTAGGGATTCCTTTGACCCTCCTTAGCACCTCCCCTTCGACGTATGAGGCGGATTTTGAAGCGCTTTTGATGAAGTATGCCAAAAGGGGGATCCAAGGATGCATCTTTGGCGACATCGATGAAGAAAGCCATCGGGCTTGGGGTGAGGCCCGATGCCGCGCGGCGGGAATAAAGGCGCTGTTCCCCCTCTGGCAGGAACCTCGAGAGGCCTTGGCGCATGAATTTTTGCGGCGGGGATTTTCGGCGCAGATCACTGTGGTGAATGAAGCGCTGTTGGCCCCGTCTTTTTTAGGGGAGACGCTCAGCGTCTCGATATTTCAACGAATGAAGGCGGCAGGGGCCGACGTGTCCGGAGAGGGGGGCGAATACCACAGCTTCGTCACCGATGGGCCCTTGTTTCACCGAAGGGTCACCGTCCGGGGCTCCTCCTTGGGGAATGAGGGACCCTACCATTGGCTTACGTTGGAGGTCCTAAAGGACGAAGACTTCACACCGAGAAGGGAGGGAGAAACTCCTTGAGGGAATACATCGTGAAAGGAAATCAACGGCTGCGCCTGGGCATCACCACAGGCTCCTGCGCCACAGCGGCCGCAAAAGCGGCGGCGCGGGTGCTCTTGAGCGGTGAGGACGTCCATGAGGTTCACTTTGAGGCCATGAACGGAACGCCTTTGAGCGTGGAGATCCTGCGTCTGGATCAACGCCCCGGGCTGGTGCTGTGCAGTGTCAGAAAGGATGCAGGAGACGACCCAGACGTCACCCATGGGATGGAAGTGGCGGCAGAAGTGGCCTTAGCTCCTGAAGGCATCCGTTTTCTGGGGGGTGAGGGGGTAGGCGTGGTAACCCGCCCAGGCCTCAAGATCTCCGTGGGAGAGCCAGCCATTAATCCCATCCCCCGAAAAATGATTGAAAAGGAGTTGAGGGCGGAGGCGGCCCGGGCCCATTACGATGGGGGGTTTACCGTCACCGTCAGCATCCCGGAAGGGGCGGCCCGGGCTAAGGAAACCATGAATGCCCGTCTGGGCATTCAAGGGGGCCTTTCGGTCCTTGGCACCACGGGCATTGTGGAACCCATGTCGGATCGGGCGATCATCGAAACCATCCATTTGGAGATGGACCTACTATACGCCAAGGGAGCGCGCTCGCTACTCTTGACTCCGGGAAACTTCGGCAAGGATTTTGTGAGCGAGGAGCTCCACTGGCCCATGGAATCCCTCATCAAATGTTCCAACTATCTGGGGGAAACCCTGGATTATGCGAGGTATCTTGGCTTCCGGCGCTTGACGTTGGTGGGGCATGCGGGCAAGCTGGTCAAGGTGGCGGGGGGTATTATGAATACCTACTCCAAGATCGCTGACGGCCGGATGGAGATTATGGCGGCGCACGCTGCGGCTTTGGGCCTCCACGGCCCCACCGTGGATGAAGTGCTTTCGGCCATCACCGTGGATGGAGCGTTGGAAATCATCGAGCGTGCAGGCATCGATGGCGATCTTTTTTGGACGCGCATCGGGGAGAAGATTTTATTTCATATGGCGCACCGGGTCCGAGAAGAGATGGATCTGGAATTGGTGGTCTTTTCTCAGATTTACGGACGTCTCTTTGAAGGCGTACGCCCTCGCAAAGGAGGTGAGGCAAAGGGACTTTAGCCCCTGCTGCGTGAGATCCGTTTGTGGATTCGGATCTTTCTCATTCGACCGATTCCCATTGTGTAAAAGGAGTGAAATTCATGAGTCAAAAAACCAAAAAGTGTTTGATCTTATCCTACGTATTCCTTCTGGCCCTGTCGGTGGCCCCCATGGCGTACGCTATGCACATCATGGAGGGCTTCTTGCCCGCTCAATGGTGCATTGCCTGGGCGGTGCTTTGCATTCCCTCGCTGTTCATCGGGTTTCGTAAAGCGTCTTCCGTCCTTGCCAAGGAGCAGCAAAGCATCATGCTTTTAGCCATGGCGGGAGCCTTTACCTTTGTGTTGTCTGCGCTGAAAGTTCCTTCCGTTACGGGAAGCTCCTCCCATATGACGGGCCTTGGCTTCGCGGCCATTTTGTTTGGGCCTTCTGTGGCCGCCGTTTTAGGCTTGATTGTCTTGTTGTTTCAGGCGCTTTTATTGGCTCACGGCGGCTTGACGACCCTTGGCGCCAATACCTTCTCCATGGGGGTGGTGGGGCCCTTGGTCGCTTATGGAATCTATAAAGGGCTCTCCAAAGGCAAAGTGAATAAGAAAATTGCGATCTTCTTTGCCGCGGCCTTGGGGGATTTGGCCACTTACGTGATCACCTCCATTCAGTTGGCCCTTGCCCATCCTTCGCCGCAGGGAGGCGTCCTGGCATCCTTCACGAAATTCTCCACCATCTTCGCTGTGACGCAGGTGCCTTTGGCCATCATCGAAGGCATTCTCACCGTGGTGTTGATCAATGTGATCATGAACTATGGCAAGGATATGTTTACCGAACACGGGAAGGAGCTGATACTTCATGAACAATAAAAAACATACATTCACGGAAAATTTGATCCTCTTGCTCTTGGTGGTGGCGATTGCCGTTGTTCCGCTTTTTTTGCATCGGGATTCCGAATTTGAAGGAGCCGATGGCAAGGCAGAGGAAACCATCACGGAAGTCAATGAAAATTATAAGCCTTGGGCCAAGCCCCTGATCGAGCCCCCCGGAGGAGAGACGGAAAGCTTGCTGTTTGCCTTGCAGGCATCCTTGGGCGCTGCCGTGATCTTCTACATTCTGGGATACCTCAAAGGCAAGAATCAGAAAAAGGAAACGGAACCACAAACGGTGAAATCCTAGCAATGCTCATCGACAAATATGCCTACATATCGGCATTGTCGTCAATTGCGCCGGAGCGGAAGCTCAGCCTGGGCCTGGTGGCCCTTTTGGGAGCTCTCTTCTCCGGCCGTTTGGCCGCATTCGCCGTTCTTTTTGTCTTGATGAGTGCCCTGACAGTGGGGGCTGCAAAAATTCCGGTGAAAACCTATGTTCAGATGCTGCTGCTGCCCTTGGGTTTTTTGCTGCTCAGCGTCCTGGGTATTGTCGTGAATGTGCAAACGAGCCCTGGTTTGGCGGTTTGGTTTTCCGCAGACGCCTTGCCCCAGGCCCTTTATTTGGGGGCCAAGGCCATGACCGCTGTGTCCTGCCTTTATTTCATTATCTTGACCACTTCCATGCGCGATACCATCGCCATGTTGCGGTTTTTTCATTGTCCGGCCCTCATAACGACGCTAGCCACCTTGATATACCGCTGCATTTTCATCCTTTTGGACGTTGCCACCACCAAGGTCCGCTCCATGCAGTGCCGTCACGCTTTTCTCCAGCGAAAAGGCTCTTTGCGGGCGTTTGGAATGCTCTGGGGCTCGGTCTTCATTCAAAGCATGCAGAATGCGCAATGGATGTATCAGGCGATGCAGGTCCGGGGCCACGATCAAGAGATGCGATTTTTGCCCCTTCATCCCCAAATCCGCGCCAAAGACGTTTTGGGCCTGACGCTTTTAGTAGTCACGCTCATCGCCCTCAACCAGCTCCCTTTTTAAAGGAGGTCTTCATGGACCATAACCCAGAACCACTGAAAGCGCCCACCGATGCGATGGGGCAGGAGTCCATCCTGACCGTGGAGGGTCTTTCTTTTCGCTACCCCGATGGTCAGATGGCCTTAAAGGAAGTGTCCTTTTCCGTACGGCGTGGTTCCAGGGTTTTTTTTCACGGCCGCAACGGTGCGGGAAAAACGACCCTGTTTCAATGCCTGTGTGGTCTTTTGCGCCCCAAGGTCGGCACCATTTTGCTCAGCGGGCAGCCGATGCCGCGGGAGAAAGATCGCATGGCCCATGTCTCCATCGTCTTTCAAAACGCCAACGACCAGATCATCGCAGGAAGCGTCTACGATGAGGTGGCGTTTGGCCCCTTGAATCAAGGATTGGAGGAACAAACGGTTCGCGCGCGGGTCGAAGAAGCGTTGCACGCCCTGGATCTTTGGTCTCTCAAGGAGAAACCCCCGCATTTTTTAAGCTATGGGCAAAAAAAACGAGTGACCATCGCCTCCATCTTATCCATGCAGCCGGATTTGATGCTCTTGGATGAGCCCTCGGCGGGGCTGGATCAAGAACAAACGGAGGAACTGGTCCGCATATTCAAAAAAATGTCTCAGCGGGGAACGACGCTGTTGATCTCCACCCACGATACGGACTTTTCCTATCGCCTGGCCGACCAAGTCATTCTCCTCTCCGAAGGTGAACTTTTGGCCGACGGATCCTCGCAAACGGTATTTCAAGACGATGAGCTGTTGCAACGCTGCGGATTGAAAAAACCCATGATTTTAGACTTTTATGAGGTCTTGCGACGCAATGGATCCCTCCCATTGGGGAAAGAACCGCGGGAACGGGAGGATTTTCTTGAGCTCTTGCGCGGCATCCAAAGGGTTCCTAGAATGTGCAAATGAACCGTCGTGCTGTTATCATATGAAGAGTAGTGAAACAAAGGATGAGGAATTATTGATGAACGAATCCACACAAGATCCAACGATCCAGAGTAAGGGTAAGCTCTACGGGATCGGAGCAGGTCCCGGAGACCCTGAATTATTGACCCTGAAGGCCGTACGCATCTTAAAGGAATGCGACGTCATCGCGTTTCCCAACACGGGAGAAGAGGAGACCGCCCGGCGCATTGTCGAAGCGTACATTCAAAGCAAGCCGACGCTCTCTTGTCATTTTTCCATGAGCCGAGAGCTCAGCGAGCGGTTGGCCTGCCGCGGTCGCGCGGCAAGGGACATTGAAATACTGTTGAAAAAAGGCTGCTCGGTGGGCTTTGTCACCTTGGGGGACCCCACCGTCTACTCCACCTACCTTTATGTGGAAGAACGCCTGCGATCCAAAGGCTACGACACCGAGATTGTTTCGGGCATTCCTTCCTTTGTTGCGGCGGCGGCCGCGGCCAAGGTTTCTCTTTGCGAAGGGCAAGAGCCTTTGCACATCCTGCCAGCGCAAGGCAATGCCCTGGAGGGGATGGAAGAGCTTAAGGGAACGCTGGTGATCATGAAAGCCGGCAGAAACCTAAAGCGGCTTTTGACCAAGGCCTCTTCCATGGAGTCAGAGGCAACCCTGATTCGACGCGTGGGTATGCAGGGAGAGGCCATTCAAAAGGCCGACCGTGCCCAGGATCTTTTGCCCTTGGCCCCCGAGACGCCGGACTACTTTAGCATCTTGATGTTGCGCCCGACGAACCATGTCCCGTCCTCGGCGCTGAGCCAAAAGGGCGCAAAGGAGGACTCGCTATGATCTATTTCATCGGAGCTGGACCCGGAGATCCGGAACTCATCACCGTAAGGGGTCAAAAACTGCTGCAGCAGGCGCATTGCGTCATCTACGCCGGATCGCTGGTCAATCCGGCGCTTTTGGCGCTTTGTCGGCCCACCTGCCGCATTCACAACAGCGCCTCCATGACCCTTGAGGAGGTCTTGGAGGTGATGCTGGAGATGGAAAAGACCGCCTCCGTCACGGTGCGTCTGCATACGGGGGACCCCAGCATGTATGGAGCGATTCGCGAGCAGATGGACCGCTTGGACGAGGGAGGCATTCCCTTTGAGGTGGTGCCGGGGGTGAGTTCCTTTCAAGGCGCCGCCGCCGCCCTCCACGCAGAATATACGTTGCCCGGGGTCAGCCAGACGCTGATTTTGACCCGCATGGCGGGGCGAACGCCAGTGCCGGAACCAGAGAGCATCCGCAATTTGGCCGGTGTCGGAGCGTCCATGGTCGTATTTTTGAGCGCAGGGATGCTCGAGCAGCTCCAACAAGAGCTCTTAGCCGGCGGCTACGCTTCCGACACGCCGGCAGCCATCGTCTACAAGGCCACCTGGCCTGAAGAGAAGATTCTTCGCACGAAGCTTTCGGACCTGGCCCATGCCGGGAGGGAGGCGGGAATCTCTAAAACGGCCTTGATTCTTGTGGGTGGCTTTTTGGGATCCGCCTACGACCGAAGCCTTCTCTACCATCCCTTGTTTACCCACGGGTTCCGCGAGGGGGAAAAGGCACCGGTCGAGGAGTCTTGATGAACGGGCTGCACCTTTTTGCCTTCTCGGGGCGTGCTCGGGCCTTAGCAGAGCGCATTGCCCAAGCCTTTCAGGGCACGGTTCATCCAAAGCAGGGGTACCAAGAAGCGGTGGGTCGAGTATTCCAAACGGGAAATACCTTGGTGTTTGTTGGCGCCTCGGGCATTGCGGTGCGGGCCATCGCTCCTTGGATCCAGGATAAGGCCAAGGACCCCGCGGTCCTTGTGGTGGATGAAACGGGTCGATACGTGATCTCTCTTTTGTCGGGGCATCTTGGGGGGGCCAATGAGGCGGCCAGAACTCTGGCGGACTTTTTGGGGGCCCAGCCCGTCATCACCACGGCCACGGATCTTCATGGGGTTTTTGCCGTAGATTCTTGGGCCCGTTCCCAGGGGCTTTTGGTGGCCAATAAAGAAGCCATTTTGCCCATCTCCAAGGCGCTCTTGGAGGGACAAAGTGTGGGCTATCTTAGCGCAGATCCCATTGAGGGGCGCTCTCCCGCCGGGGTCGTGGACTTGGCAACCTCCGAGACGGCAATGACGGCCGCCCGGTTTTATGTGGATCCCTCCGGCGCTTTGGCTCAAGATGAGGGAGCCCTGCGTCTGTACTCCAAAACCTACTGGGTGGGTGCCGGGTGCCGCCGAGGAACCGAACCTTTGGCTTTTCAACGCTTTATGGAAGAGGTGCTTCAAGGGGCGGGCATTCCTTTGGCGGCCGTGGAGGGATTGACCTCCATTGACTTAAAAAAAGAAGAAGCCGCTTTTTTAGATCGAGCCAAGGCACTGGGCATTCCTTTTCGCACCTATACGGCCCAGGAGCTGGCGGCGGTGCCCGGTGCGTACCGGGAATCCGAATGGGTTTTAAAGACCACAGGAGTGGGAAATGTATGTGAACGAGCGGCCAGATTGGCCTCTTTAGAGGGGCCGTTGGTCTTAGAAAAAGTCGCGCACTCGGGAATGACTTTGGCCGTTGCGCGAAGGGAAGGGGAAATTTCATTTTGAACATCTACATGTCGGGTTTGGATCACCAAAGAGCGTGCCTTACGGTGAGGGAGGAATTTGCCCTGACCAAGGAGCATACCCTGCGGGCGCTGCCTTGGCTTCAGGACACGCTGAATCTTGAGGGGCTGATGATCCTCTCCACCTGCAACCGCTTGGAATTATACGCCGCTACTCACCGAAAGACGCCGCCGGATTTATCTGGGGCGCTGGCTCAGTACCTTCAGCTGACGGGACCCATGCCGCTCTTTGTTACCCGCTCAGGGGAAGAAGCCATGCGCCACCTTTGCGTGGTCGCCTCGGGACTGACTTCGCGGATTCCAGGGGATGAGCAGATCATCACTCAGGTGCGGGAGGCTTTGGAGATGGCTCGGGGAGCCGGGGCGACCAATGCGTACTTGGAAACCCTGGGACGTACGGCTTTAACCTGCGCCAAGCGCATTCGAACGCAGCTGATCCTGCGGGATCCGCGAGCAAGCTCCGCCCCTGAAGCCGCACGGGATCGGCTGTTGCTGGAGGCTGGGGGAACCCTTGCGGGAAAAAAAGGCATGGTCATCGGCAACGGTCAAATGGGCTATCGCATGGCCGATCACCTGTTGAGAGCGGGTGCCTTGGTCACCATGACCCTTCGCCAGTACAAACGAGGGGTCGTGCAATTCCCCAAAGGGGTTCAAGTGGTCTTATATCAGGAACGCTATGAGGCCATGACGGGCTTGGACTTTCTCGTCAGCGCCACCACCAGTCCCCATCATACGGTGACTCGGGAGGCCCTCGAAGAGATCCCGGCGCCGCCGCAGCTTTTGGTGGACCTTGCGGTGCCTCGGGACATTGATCCAGAACTTTCCAAGGTTCCGGGGGTTCAGCTCATTGGGATGGATGATTTGGGCGAAGGGCTTGAAGGGCTTGCGCCGGAAGTTATGGAAGCCGCCCTGCGTTTGGTGGAGCAAGATTTGGCCCGCTATGAAAAATGGGCGGCGTATAAGGAGAAATTAGCATGAAGATCTATGCGGTGGGCTTAGGGCCCGGCGGCCTGGAGTATTTGATTCCCAAAGCCCTGGAGGTTATCAACGAATCGGAGGTCATCGTCGGCTATACCGCCTACGTGAAGCTCATTGAGCCCTTGCTGGAGGGAAAGATGGTTCTCTCAACGGGCATGATGGGGGAGGTGGAGCGTTGCAAGTTGGCCATTGAAAAGGCACAGGAGGGTAAAAAAGTCACCGTGGTCTCTTCAGGAGACTCTGGTATTTACGGCATGGCGGGCCTACTGATGGAGCTTTTGGGGGAGGACTCCCCCCTGCAGGTAGAAGTCATTCCCGGCATTACCGCAGCCAGCGCAGCCGGCGCTTTATTGGGCGCGCCGTTATCCAATGATTTTGCCGTCGTGAGCCTCAGCGATCTCATGACGCCTTGGCCCGTGATTCAAAAGCGACTGCAGGCCGCCGCTGCGGGAGATTTTGTCCTTTGCCTTTATAACCCCATGAGCAAAAAGCGCACCGATTACCTGCGTCAGGCGGCGGAATATTGCCTTTTGCACCGCAGCAAGGATACCCCTTGCGGCATCGTACGCAATGCAGGGCGCCCGGACGAGTGCCTCTCTATTGTCCCGCTTTCGGAACTGATTACGGCGCAGGTGGATATGTTCACCATAGTGCTCATCGGTAATTCCCAGACCGTCCTACTGAATGGACGCCTGGTGACGCGTAGGGGGTATCGTGTCTAAGGTGCTGATTTTCGGGGGGACTACCGAAGGCCGGCTGTTGACCCAAAAACTTTGTGCGGCAGGCCATGAGGTGACGCTGTCCTGCGCGACGGAATATGGGCGCGAGCTCGTGCAGGAAGGACCTAAGGTTTCGGTCTTGGCCCAGCGTCTGGATGCTCGGCAGATGGAGCATCTTATGAGGCAGGGCTTTGAATTTGTCTGCGATACAACGCATCCTTATGCCCGGGAGGTGTCCAAGAACATTCGCCAAGCCGCCGCCGCTGCTGCTCTTCCATATCTTCGACTGCTGCGTTCGGAGGATGCGAGAGGCGAAGCCTTTTCGCCGGAGGAATTAAAAAGAATTCACGAGGAGCCTGATGCCCAAGCCGCTGCCCGGTGGCTCAAAAAAACGCAAGGGCCGATCTTTTTGACCACCGGATCCAAGGATTTGCCCTCATTTTCTGATCCGGAGTTGATTGCACGCATTTGGCTGAGAATTCTTCCCATGCGCGATTCCTTGGAGACGGCCTTAAGCCTGGGGTTTTTGCAGCCCCAGATCATCGCCATGCAGGGCCCATTCTCCCAAGAGGTCAATGAAGCGCTCTTTCATCATGCTAGGGCAAAATTTCTGGTGACGAAGGATTCAGGGGATGTGGGCGGCTACGGCGCGAAGCTTCAGGCGGCCTTGACCTCGGGCATGGAAGTCGTAGTGCTCAAACGCCCCCAAGAGGAGGGATACCAATGGCAGGAACTTTTGGCTTTTTTCCATTCTTTTTCGATCTGAGGCAGCGGCGCATCCTCTTTGTGGGGGGCGGCCGCATCAGTGAAGGCCGGGTGGAAAAATTGTTGGCGGCGGGGGCCGATCTTCACGTGATCGCGCCGAGCGTCACTCCGAAGATTCAAGAACTTCATCGCTCAGGCGCCCTTCAATGGACCAATCGACGCATCGAGCTTTCGGATCTTACCCAAGAGGCGCCGTTTTTGGTCCATATTGCCACCGGGGATCCCGCAGTGGATGAAGCGGTGGCCCAAAGCGCCAAAGCGGCAGGTATTCTAGTGCTCGCGGCCGGCGATCGTACGCTTTGCGATGTCTGGTTTCCCGCCATTGCAAAGGGCAAGGACTTCACCGGAGCGGTGGTGTCCCAAAGCGGAAATCACCGAGCGCTTAAGGCGCTTATGCATAAATTCAGGAGGTGGCTCAATGAAGAAGAAGCTTCGGGTGGGAACCCGTAAAAGTCAGCTGGCCATGGCTCAGGCCAGTTGGGTCGCTAAGACCATTTCTCAAGCGGCCCCGGAGTGGGAGGTGGAACTGGTCCCCCTTAGCACCCTCGGGGACCGGATTTTAGACCGAACCTTGGATCAGGTGGGGGGCAAGGGACTGTTCATCAAGGAATTGGAAGTAGCCCTTTTGGAAGGGCGCATCGATCTTGCCGTGCACAGCCTAAAGGATGTTCCCGTGGAATCCACGCCCCTTTTGCCCCTTTTGGCGTATTCACCGCGGGAGAACCCAAGGGACGTCTTGGTGTTGCCCAAGGATGCCTCGGGTTGCCCTAAGGACGCCCCCTTGGGTACAGCGAGCCTTCGACGCGCCCATCAGTGGGCCCGCCTTCATCCAGAGGCCTCCATTGCCCCCGTTCGGGGCAATCTTCAAACGCGCCTGGAAAAACTCGATCGGGGCGAATACAGCGCCTTGATCCTTGCTGCGGCAGGACTAAACCGTTTGGGTCTTGGCCATCGCATTTCTCACGTTTTTGGGCCGGAAGAGATGGTGCCCAGCGCCGCTCAGGGAATTCTTGGGATCCAGGGCCGCTCCGACGAGGAACATCCTTACCTATGGGCCGTCCACGATGAAGAATCGGCGCTGATTGCGGCCTGCGAACGAAGCTTTTTGAGGGAGCTTGGCGGCGGCTGCACCATGCCGGTGGGCGCCCATGCCCTTCGCTCGGGAGAGAAGCTCGCGCTCTACGGCTATTACTATGATGAGGGTTGGGGCAACCTGCGCGTCCAGGGTCAGCAAGTCATCCAAACCCAAGAAGAAGCTCAGGCCTTTGGGGCGAAGCTCGCCCAGGCCCTCAAGACAGATCCCAAAGGCCATCTTTGGGCCAAGGAGGAAGAATCACCATGACGATCGATTGGAGAAGCCTTGAAGATCAGACCCTGCATCCGGGGGGCAAGGTCACTCTCGTGGGAGCAGGTCCCGGCAGCGCATCCCTCTTAACCCTTCGGGGAAAGGAATGCCTTGAACGGGCCGAAGTCGCTTTTGTGGATCGACTGGTGGGCTCAGAGCTGTTGCACTTTTTGCCCAGCACCTGCGAAGTGGTGGATGTGGGCAAGCGGGAAGGGCATCACCCGGTGCCCCAGCAGACCATCAATCGCTGGATCGAGCAGGCCGCCCGGGCGGGTCTAGAGGTGGTGCGCTTAAAAGGCGGCGACCCCTACATCTTTGGCCGGGGCGGCGAGGAACTGGAAGGACTCTTGGCGCGGGGCATTCCCTTCGAGGTCGTTCCCGGAATCACGTCCTCCATCGCCTGCGCCAGCTATGCGGGGATTCCCCTAACCCATCGGGGACTGTCGCAATCCTTTCACGTCATCACCGCCCACGCCAAGGCCAATGAAGATCCGAAGGTGCCCTATGAGGCGCTGGTGGCCACGGGCGGCACCTTGGTCTTTTTGATGGGGGTCTCGGCCCTTGCCGCCATCCAAAAGGGATTGCTGTTGGCGGGCATGGATCCCTGCCTCCCGGCCGCCATTGTGGAGCGGGGCACCCACCCCGCTCAGCGCAAGGTTCTGGCGCCCTTGAGGGATTTGGCTCAGGCCGCCCAGCGGGCCAGCATCGTTAGCCCAGCCATCGTCATCGTCGGGAAAGTCGCCGCCCTCAGTGAATCCCTAGACTGGTTTTCGCATCGCCCCCTCCACGGCAAAAAGGTGGTGGTGACTCGAGCGCGGGAAAAAGCCTCGGAGCTTCGACGTTCCTTGGAAGAGCTGGGGGCCCAAGTGCTGGAGGTCCCCTCGATCAAAAGTCGGTCCTTGCCGGCTCCGGCGGATGGCGCTGCGCTTTGGCCGACGTTTGGGCAGAGCGCTCAATGGCTGGTCTTTACCAGCGCCCGCGGGGTGCAAGGGTTTTTTGAGTGGCTGGACGCCGCCGCTTTGGACGCCCGGGCCCTCTCTTTGTGCCGCTTTGCCTGCGTCGGCCGGGAGACCGCTCTGGCGCTAAAAGAACACGGACTACGCGCGGACCTTGTTCCACAAACCTATTCCGGGGAAGCGCTGGCCCAGGAGCTGATCGCCCAGCGGCGTCCCGAAGAAAGGGTGTTGATCCTGCGGGCCAAAGAAGGGTCCGCCACCTTAACGGAGGCTTTAACGGCCGCCGGCATCGCCTACCGGGAAATTCCCGTTTATGAAACCTTGTGGGATCCTGGAGCGGTCCGCCTCGAGCAAGCGAGCGCCTGTGATGCGATCACCTTTGCTTCAGCCGCCACCGTGGAAGGCTTTTGCCGATCTTATCCAACCTTTGACCCCCACTCCATGCCCGCCATTTGCATCGGCGAGCAGACGGCCAAGGCCGCCCGGGGAAAAGGGTTTAACCCGATATTGTCTCAAAAAGCCACCATGGATTCTATGGCGGCTTGCGTGAAGGAGGTATTGACCCATGATGATGACCCAACGTCCCCGGCGTCTGCGCAGCAGTGAGCTATTGCGCGAGATGGTGCGGGAAACAAGAATTTCCAAAGAATCCCTCATCTATCCGCTTTTTGTCCGTGAGGGGCGCAACGTGCGGGAGGAGATCTCCTCGCTGCCCGGACAGATCCGCTACAGCCCCGATACCGTGGCGCAAGGGGTGGAGAAAGCCTTGGCTTCTGGCGTGTCTCGCTTTTTGCTCTTTGGCATCCCTGAGCATAAGGATCCGTTGGGCCAGGGGGCTTACGATCCACAAGGGGTGGTTCAACAGGCGCTTCGCAACCTTCGTGCAGCCTTTGGCCACGACGTACATCTATCGGGCGACGTCTGCCTTTGCGAATACACCAGCCACGGCCACTGCGGCGTGCTGCAGGGGGAGAGCGTCTGCAATGATGCGACCTTGGATCTTTTGGGGAAAACAGCCCTCTCGCAAGTGGCGGCCGGCGCGGACCTCATTGCGCCCTCGGATATGATGGATGGCCGAGTGGGGCACATCCGCCGGGTGCTCGATGAACATGGTTATGCGTCCATTCCCATCATGAGCTATGCGGCAAAATATGCCTCTGCTTTCTACGGTCCCTTTCGGGAAGCGGCCGGGTCGGCCCCGCAACGAGGGGATCGCCGCGGTTACCAAATGGATCCGCACAACGTGCGCGAGGCGCTCAAAGAGGTGTGTTTGGATGTGTGCGAGGGCGCAGACATCGTCATGGTGAAACCAGCCCTCGCCTATCTCGACGTGTTGCGGGCGGTGAAGGAAGAAACCGTGGTTCCTGTGGCGGCCTATTCCGTCAGCGGAGAATACGCCATGATCCAGGCGGCCGGCCGCCTGGGTCTCATGGATCAAGATCGACTGATGTGTGAGACGGCGCTGTCCATCTACCGGGCAGGGGCGGATATTCTCATCACCTACCACGCCAAGGAATTGGCGCAAGCTATTATAAGAGGAGACCTTGGATGAAAAATCAGCAAAAATCTCAAGCGTTCTTTGAACGGGCGAAGAAGGTGCTGCCCGGCGGCGTCAACAGCCCCGTTCGGGCGTTTTTGGCCGTGGGAGGCGATCCCCTCTTTATCGAGAGCGCCCGGGGCGCTTATGTGACGGATGCCGACGGCAACGTTTATTTAGATTATGTGGGGTCATGGGGACCGATGATTTTGGGACACAGCCACCCCAAGGTCTTGTCCGCGGTGCAGCAAGCTGTGGAAAACGGCCTAAGCTTCGGAGCGCCGACACAGGCGGAGGTACGCTTGGCGGAACTGATGAGCGCCTATGTGCCGAATCTTGAGATGGTGCGCTTTGTGAATTCCGGCACCGAAAGCGTCATGAGCGCACTGCGTGCCGCAAGGGGCGCCACGGGCCGAGAGCGCATCGTTAAATTTGAAGGTTGCTACCACGGCCACTCCGACTCCATGTTGGTGAAGGCAGGCTCCGGAGCTTTGACGTCCGGCGCCCCCAGCAGCAGCGGGGTTCCCACCGGCGCTGCCGGCGATACCTTGGTGGCCCGCTACAATGATTTGGCGTCTGTGCGGGCGTTATTAAAGAATCGGGACGTCGCTGCGGTGATTGTGGAACCCGTGGCGGCCAACATGGGCGTGGTTCCCCCACAGGATGGATTCTTACAAGGCCTTCGGGAGTTGTGCGATGAATTCGGCAGCTTACTGATCTTTGATGAAGTCATCACCGGGTTTCGCCTCGCACGCGGCGGGGCCCAGGAGTATTATGGCGTCCGCGCCGACCTCGTGACTTTTGGAAAAATCATCGGCGGGGGCATGCCGGTGGGCGCGTATGGGGGGCGTCGCGACGTGATGTCCCTGGTGGCCCCCTTGGGGACGGTCTATCAGGCAGGAACCCTCTCGGGCAACCCCGTGGCCATGGCAGCAGGGGAGGCCATGCTGTTGGAGTTGGCGGACGATGGCGTCTATGACCGCTTGGAGGTTTTGGGCCGGCGCATGGAAGAGGGGATTCGAACCATCCTGCAGCAGACCGGCATCCAGGCCCTGGTGACCCGGGTGGGATCGCTGCTGTGCCTCTTCTTCGGCATTGACCGGGCGGACTCCTACGACAGCGTCCGAGCAGCGGATGCTGCGGCGTATGCTCGTTATTTCCACGGCATGCTGGACCGGGGCTTCTATCTTGCCCCCGCTCAATTTGAAGCGATGTTTCTCAGTGCCGCCCTCACCGATGAAGATTTGGACGCTACGCTGGGGGCCATCCGCGAGGTACTCACACAAATGAAGAACGCCTAGGCCTAAGGCGCAAAGCATCGACCCAAAGATAAATCGTTAGGTATTAGGATCAATAAAACCGGGGCCCCTCATCGGCCCAAAAGGAGCAGTTATGAAAAAAGCAGTATTAGTGGTAGCCCACGGCAGTCGGGCCAAAGAGACGGAACGTACTTTTGAATCGGTTTTGGACCGGGTTGCCCAGCGGTTGCCCGATCGGACCATTGAGCACGCCTACATGGAATTTGGCAAAAACAGCATTGAGGAGGCCGTGGAATCCTTGGTGGCGCGTTCCTATCTGGACATCACCATCATTCCGTATTTTCTCTTCCGTGGCATCCATCTGCAGGAGGACATTCCCGAACTGATGGAGGCCAGCAGGGCCAAGCATCCGGGACTTAAGCTCCACCTCGGAGAGACCTTGGGCGACGATCCTCGCCTCTCAGACATCCTCGTCGATCGCATCCAAGGATGAAGCGGCTGGTTCTTGCGGGCATGGGCCCGGGGGACCCGGCGTACGCTACGCAGCGCGTCGAGGAGTGGAAAAAGCTTCTGCCACGCAGGCTCACTACCCGGGAAATGCCGCTGAAGGAGATTTTGGCCGCTTTAGAGTCCTACCATGAAGATACCTTGGTTCTTTTAAGCGGGGATTCGGGGTTTCATTCCCTGGCAAAGCTTCTTGTGGAGCGCTTCCAAGGGGTCTATAAAATCACCTTAGAGCCCGGGATTTCCAGCGTTTCGGCGTTGGCAGCCAAGATGGGCGTGCGCTACGACGATGCGTACCTTTTAAGCCTGCACGGCAAGGAGACCGCCATCGTACCTGTGGTCGCCTATCATCAAAAGGTCTTCGCCTTGACGGGGGGCACGCAAAAGGCGCACGAGGTTTGTCGCAGCCTTCAGGAGGCGGGCTTGGGCGCTTTGCGCGTGAGCGTGGGCGAGGCTCTATGTTGTCCGGGGGAGCGGGTGGTTTCGGGCACGGCCCAGGAGCTGGCCAAGGAACGCTTTTTGGATCTTTCCGTTCTCCTCGTGGAGCATCCTGAGGCGGTGGATCCCCACCGTCCCTTGGCGGATTCGGAGTTTTTACGCGCGCAGGTCCCCATGACCAAGCAGGAGGTGCGTTGGCTCTCCTTGCAGATTTTGGGCGTGCTCCCCAGCGATGTCGTGTGGGATGTTGGGGCGGGTACGGGATCGGTGTCCGTGGAGCTTGCCCGGCGCGCCTTCCAGCGCATTGTTTATGCCGTGGAAATGAAGGAAGACGCTTTAGCCCTATGCCGCCAAAATAGGATTCGCCACGGCGCGTACAATCTAACGGTGGTGGCGGGCGAGGCGCCAGGGGCCTTACAAGATCTCCCCAGTCCCGATAAGGTATTTATTGGGGGAACCAAGGGAGGCATGTCGGAGATTTTGGATACCGTCTGGGCCAAAAATCCCGCCTGCGTCGTGGTGCTCAATGCCGTGAGCCTGCAAAGCCTGGAAGAAGGGATCGGCTATTGCCGTCGCCACGGCATTCACCTGGAGGCGACCCTAGTTCAGGCAGCACGCTCGCGAACGCTGGGCGCCTACGACCTGATGATGGGTCAAAACCCGGTCTATATTCTGCGCCTTCAAAAAGAGGCAACGTCATGAATCGCGTCATGATTGCCGGAACGGGCTCAGGCTGCGGCAAAACCACCATGACCATGGCGTTTTTGGCTGCTTGCTCCCGAAGGGGCCTTCGGCCGGTCCCCTTTAAATGCGGCCCCGACTACATTGACCCAAGGTTTCATGAAACGGTGACGGGGCGTACGTGCCGCAACCTGGATCTTTGGCTCATGGGGGAAGAAGGGGTCCGGCGCACCTTACAAACCCATGGGGCGGCGGGAGATGTGTCGGTGGTGGAGGGGGTCATGGGGTATTACGACGGCGTGGGACCCGAAGGCTTCGCTTCGGCCCATGAGCTGTCTCAAAAGACCGCGACGCCAGTGCTTTTAGTGGTCTCGGTGCGCGGCAAGGGCCTCTCCCTTTGCGCGCAGGTCCAAGGGTTTTTACGCTTTCAGCCCAACCTCATTGCCGGGGTGTTGTTAAACCACTGTCCCAAGGGAATGGCGCAGTACTATCGGGACCTTCTTTGGCAGCGCCTGAAGGTTCAGGTGTATGGCTATCTGCCACCCACGCCGGATCATACGCTGCCGTCCCGGCATTTGGGGCTGGTCCAGGCCGGGGAGATTGAGGCGCTTCAGCAGATCATCGAGCGGCTGGGGGCCACTGCCGAGGAGACCTTGGACCTCGAGGGCATTATGGCGTTGGCCCAAAGGGAGGATCTCCCCGTAGCGCCTCGGGTGGATGCTCTTCACCCCGGAGCTTTTCAGGGACTGACCCTTGCCGTGTCTAAGGACGAGGCTTTTTGCTTTTACTATGAAGAGAATCTCGAGCTATTGCAAGAAGCTGGGGTCGAGTTGATCGAATTCTCCCCCCTTCGGGCGAGAGCGCTCCCCAAGGCGGCAGACGGAGTGATTCTTTGGGGCGGCTATCCGGAACTTCATGCCGAGGCCTTTTCAAAGAATGAATCCATGCATCGCGCCCTGAAGGAGGCGGCAAAGAACGGGATGCCCATCTACGCCGAGTGCGGCGGTTACATGGCGCTCCATGAGTCCCTCGTCAGCTTCGAGGGGCAGCGTTGGCCCATGGCTGGGGTTTTCCCGGGCGAGGCAAAGATGACCCCTCGTCTGCAAAATTTTGGGTACTGTCAATTGACGGCGCGAGCGGACAATCTTCTTTGTCGAACCGGGGAGTCTTTGGCGGCGCATTCCTTTCATCATTCGGTGAGTTCTGAGCCTTCCGATGTGTTCGAGGCGCATAAGCTGAGCGGCTCTGGCGAATATCGAAGCCACAGAGCCACTCGTCGCGTCCTGGCGGGATACCCGCACGTGCATTTTGCAGGCTGTCCCCAAGCCGCTGCGCGTTTTTTAACGTATTGTCGCACCTACCACAAGGAGAGAACCCATGGATTGGATTAAGAACCCGCAGGATATTGAACAAAAAAGCTTTGAGATCATCGGGGAGCTCTTGGGGGATCGTCCCCTGGATCCTCTGCAGGCGCCCATCATCAAACGCGTCATTCACACCACGGCTGATTTTGATTACCTCGAGCAGCTCGCCTTCACCGAGGAGGCGGTGCCCAAGGCCTTGGCGGCCCTCAAACAGGGCGCTCGCATCGTAACAGACACCACCATGGCGCTCTCGGGGATCAATAAGCGCGCCTTGGGGCAGCTGGGCGGGGAGGTCCGTTGCTATATCGCGGATGAAGAGGTGGCTCGGCGGGCCAAAGAAACGGGGCAGACCCGTTCCTTTGTGGCCGTGGACCGTGCCTTGGAGGAAGCCGATCGACCCTTGATCTTTGTGGTGGGCAATGCCCCCACGGCCCTGCTCCGCCTTTATGAGCGCGTCCGCGCTGGGCAAGCGCATCCGGCGTTTATCGTCGGGGTGCCCGTGGGCTTTGTGAACGTGGTGGAGGCCAAAGAACTGATTCGTACCCTAGAGGTCCCCTCCATTGTGGCCCGGGGCCGAAAAGGCGGCAGCAACGTGGCAGCGGCCATTATCAATGCCTTGCTCTACCAATTGGTGGAGCGAAACTAAAAGGGGGAACCTAGGATGAAAAACAGCTATAAGTACTTTGAAAACAGAGAGTGTGCCTATTATCCATGCCATGAGCAGGCCGATCCGGACGCTTTTAACTGCCTTTTTTGCTACTGCCCGTTGTATCTTTTGGGGCCCAAGTGCGGCGGCAACTTCAAATACGTAGGGCCCGACCAGTCCATCAAGGATTGCAGCGCCTGCCTGTTTCCCCATCGCCCCGAAAACTATGAGGCGATCTTGGAGCGGTTTCGTCGGGAAGGGCGTAAGAAGGCTCAACAAGACGCCTCCTCGGCGAAGGCATCGGAGGATTCCAAGGATCGGTAAAAAGAGGCATCCATCAAGGGGTTGTTCATCACTATGGCCATGTTGTATCGCAAATTTTAATATTTTACATTCTCTCATCTCATGGGAGAAAACGATGTTATGATCAAAGCACCCTATAAAACAAGTGAGGTGCAATACAACATGGAAGACATCAAGAAGAAAGCCAACGATTTGAAGAACAAAGCAGAGGATGCAGCGGTTGACGCAAAGCGCGAGGCCCAAAAGGCCGCTGAGAAAGCTCAAAACCACGCCAACAACGTCGGCGATCGGGGCGAAGAACTCAAGAACAAGGTTTCTGATGCAGTGACCGACGCCAAGCACGAAGTGGGCAAAGTGGTCGACAAGATCAAGAACCGCGTAGACGATAAATAAGTCTCATCCATAAACGAAGAATCCCTGGGGATGGCCCCGGGGGTTCTTCGTTTTTAAAGAGCAAAATCCAGTGGGGCCACTTCAAGTGGTTTTAGGGAGGGGGAAGATCCAGGATCAAGCCCAGAGGTTCAATCCCTTCACCTTTTTTTCATACGGGTGTTTTATAATGAAGGAAGAGCGAAGAAAGGAACTTGATTATGGAAAAACTACTGATTCTCGATGGAAATTCCATCATGAACCGGGCGTATTATGCGCTGCCCCCCATGACCAATGAAAAGGGACTGCATACCCATGCCATTTTGGGGACCCTCAATATGCTAGCAAAAATAAAGGACGAGATTCGGCCCGATTACATCGTGGCGACGTTCGACCGCAAGGCGCCGACCTTTCGGCATCAGCAGTACGATCAATATAAGGCCGGTCGAAAAGGCATGGATGATGAATTGGCCGAGCAGCTCGCCCCCATGAAGGAGGTTCTTTCGGCCATGAGCATCAGCATCTTGGAGGCTGATGGCTATGAGGCGGACGACCTCATCGGCACCTTATCCCTACGGGCGGAAAAAGAAGGCATGGCCTGTTACATTCTCTCCGGGGACAAGGACAACCTCCAGCTGGCTTCGGATCAAACTCGGGTCATCATCACTAAAAAGGGCATTTCCGAGAAAGCTATCTACGACCGAGCGGCCTTCATTGAGGAATATGGCATTACCCCGACCCAATTTATTGACGTGAAGGGGCTGATGGGAGATGCCTCGGACAACATTCCCGGCGTCCCGGGCATCGGAGAAAAAACAGCGCTGCAGCTCATCAAGACCTATGGCTCCATGGAAGGCGTTTATGAGCACTTGGAGGAGATCACGCGAAAAAAACAAAAAGAGAATTTGCAAGCAAATAAAGAAACGGCCTTTTTCTCCAAAGAACTTGCAACGATTGTGAGGGATGTGCCCTTGGAGATGGATTTTCAGGCCATCAAGAGCCAAAAAGAATACAGCGTGGAGCGTCTGAAGGCGCTGTATCGGGAGCTTAAGTTCCAATCCCTCTTAAAAAAGCTCGCCACGTCGCAAGGGGCGCCACAGGTGGCGGAGGACGAGGGTCAAGACGCCATGGATCCAGGGGTGAACCTGGCCAAGGAGGGCCAGCGCCTGGAGCCTCGACTTGTCCAAGAAGAGGAAGCCGTTGCTGTTTTTTTGCAGGAGCTCTCCGGGGAAGAAAAGGAAGCTCCCATCCTTTTGTCCTTCGTGCATCGTACGAGCCCCATGCTCTCGCAGCGTGAGATCGAGGAGATTTATGTGGTCTGCGGCTCAAAGAGTGCGGTCATTGAGGTTCCGCCCTTGCTTTTTCAAGGGGCGTCGCCAGGGCTTACCACACTCTTGACGGGCAGTGGGCGCGACCTCATCAGCTTTGATGTGAAAAACGCCTACACGGTCATGAAAAAGCATGGCATTGCCTTCGAAACGGTGGCCATGGATGTTCAGGTGGCGGCGTATCTCATCGAGCCGGCCCAGGGAGTCGCCTCCTTGGAAGAGTTGATCGCCCACTATCTTTTGCGCGAAGGCAGCGAGAAGGGAACGCAAGGGAAGCTTTGGGCCACGGCGCAGCTTGAGGCCCTGGCGAAGGTTTTACGTCAAAAGGTTCAGCAAGCCGGTTGCGAGGAATTGCTTTATGAGGTGGAGATGCCCTTGACCAACGTCCTCTCGGACATGGAGCTCGAGGGCTTTCGGGTCAATGAGGAGGTTCTGCGCCAATTGGGCGCGCAGATGGAGGAAGAAATCAGTCGGACCAGGGATGAGATCTACGACATGGCCGGTGAGCCCTTCAACATTTCCTCCCCCAAGCAGCTGGGCACCATTTTGTTTGATAAACTGGATCTGCCCCATGGGAAAAAGACCAAAACGGGCTGGTCCACCAATCAGGAAGTTCTGGATCAGTTAAAGGATAAGCACCCCATCATTGAAAAAGTTCAATACTACCGCCAGCTGACCAAGCTCCATTCCACCTACGTAATGGGACTTCGCTCCGCCATTGATGCGGATGGGAAAATCCACTCCAATTTTCAGCAAACCCTCGCCGTCACGGGGCGCCTCTCCTCTACGGAGCCCAACCTTCAAAACATTCCCATTCGCTATGAGATGGGGCGCAAGCTCCGGTTGGCCTTTATTCCCGAGGATGCTAAGAGCCTGTTGCTCTCTTCGGACTATTCCCAGATTGAACTGAGGGTCCTGGCGCACATCGCCGACGATGAGAACATGCAAAAGGCCTTTTCTGAAGGCGTGGACATTCATCGAAAAACAGCGGCCGAAGTCTTCGGGAAAACCCCTGAGGAGGTAACGACCAGAGATCGTGCCAACGCCAAAGCCGTGAATTTCGGGATTGTTTATGGCATCAGTGATTTTGCGCTTTCTCAGGATTTGAGCATTTCCCGGTCACAAGCCAAGGCTTACATCGAAGCCTACTACGATCGCTACCCCTCCATTCGGGCGTACTTTGACCGGGTGATCCAAGAGGCAAAAGCCACGGGGTGGGTGACGACCTTTATGGGTCGTCGGCGTCCGATTCCGCAGATCAATGCCGGAAATAAAATGGTGCAGGCTGCGGGCATCCGTCTTGCGATGAATTCACCGATCCAAGGCTCTGCGGCCGATATTATCAAGGTCGCTATGGTGAAAATCCATCGAGCCCTCCAAAAGCAAGGCCTTCACTCCCGGATGATTCTTCAGGTGCACGATGAAATTCTCATCAACATGCGACGCAGCGAACAAGAAGAGGTCGAGTCGCTGGTACGTCGGGAAATGGAGGGTGCGGTTGCCTTAAAAGTGGCCCTGCGCGCCGATCAAAATATAGGAGAGAACTGGTATGAGGCAAAATAAGCTGAAGGTTTTGGGCATCACGGGAGGCATGGGCGCCGGCAAAAGTACCGTTTCCCATCGCTTAGAGGAAAAAGGGCTTCTGGTGGTGGATGCGGACATGGTGGTATCGGATGTGTTGGAGGAAGTCCCTGAGGTATCGGGCTACATCAAAGAACAGTGGGGTGAGGCGGCTTTTGACGACAAGGGCCGACTGGATCGTCGGTCCTTCGCTCGCCTGTTGTTTCAAGATGAAGAAAAGCTTCGGGCGTATGAAGCCTTTCTCTTTCCAATATTGATCGAGGAAATAAAGGATCGTCTGGGCTTTATTGAAGAGGTCACGGAGGATGAGTGGGCGGTGTTGGATGCCCCTCTTTTGTTCCGTGCGCCAAAGCAAGGTCTTTATGA
This sequence comes from Clostridiaceae bacterium JG1575, assembly GCA_002838815.1. Taxonomy (GTDB): domain Bacteria; phylum Bacillota; class Clostridia; order Clostridiales; family Clostridiaceae; genus JG1575. The sequence continues at coordinate 25,792 of LQGW01000060.1, forward strand.
CGTCTCCATAACGGTGGAGGCGCCAGAGGCGTTGGCCCTGGCGCGCATTAAAGCACGAGGAGATCTCAGCGAAGAGGAGGCCAAGGAGCGGATGCTTTTGCAGATGACCATGGACGAACGCAAAGAACGCGCCGATTACGTCATTGAGAACACCGGCAGTTTAAAGCAATTGGAGGAGGCGGTGGATCGCCTGCTCGAAGAAATCAACCAAAGAGGTGTTCATGAAGAAACGACGGAATGTTCGGCGCAAAAATAAACGAATGAGATGGGGGCTGTTTTTCTTGGGCCTAGCGGTTTTGGCGGCGGTGGTATGGAAGATCCAATTCTCCCGCCAACCCCCTTATGCCTATGATGCCTACATCGAGCGCTATGCTGCAAAAAACAAGTTGGACCAGGCGCTGGTCGCTGCGGTGATTTATCAAGAGTCTCGGTATCGGGAGAAGGCCGAGAGCGCCAAGGGCGCTCAAGGCCTGATGCAGATCATGCCCGATACGGCGAAATGGATCGGCGAGCATCTAAAGATCCCTTATTCCAAGGAACGCGTCATGGACCCAGAGACCAACATCCGCATGGGGACTTGGTATCTTCGAACCCTTTTGGACCAATATCAAGAGGATGAGATGCTGGCGTTGGCCGCATACAATGCGGGCCCCGGCAATGTCGATGAGTGGTTGAAGGATCCTCGTTGGACCCGGGGGGGCCGATTGAATAAAATCCCATTCGCTGAAACTGAAAAGTATGTAGAATCGGTGATGCGGATGAAGGAGGTGTACCGCAAGATGTATCAGGAACGCTTGCCAAAGAAGAAATCATGAAGCGAAACTATCGAGAGGAGGACCTATACCCCCTCGTGAGAGCCCACTTCGAGGCCCTGGGGTATCGGGTCCGTGCCGAAGTTCATTCCTGCGATGTAGTGGCTTTAAAACAAGACAGCGTCGTGGTGCTGGAACTCAAGAAAAGTCTGTCGTTAGAGCTCCTGTTGCAGGCGGTCAAGCGACAGAAAATTGCGGACTTAACCTACATCTGCGTGCCAAAGCCCAAGCGGTTTACCAAAAACCGCAGTTATCAGGATCTCTTGTTTCTCTTAAAGCGGTTGAGTCTTGGGCTGATCTTTTGTGAACCCGATCGGGATCATTTGGAGATTATGCTCCATCCTCAGGAATTGGACCTCAACAAAACGCGAAGCGCTCACAGAGGAAAGCGTCAGCGGCTGATTGCGGAACTAAACGGCCGCACCACCAGTTTGAATCAAGGCGGATCCCGCGGGAAAAAGCTCATGACTTCGTATAAGGAAGAAGCTTTGAAGGTGCTATGGCTTTGTGGCACCAAGGAGACGTTGGCGCCCAAAGAGGGGGTGGCTCACGGCCTGAAAAAAGCCCCAAGCATCTTAAGAGACAACTATTATCAGTGGTTCACTCGGGTGTCGCGCGGCGTCTATGCGCTCTCAAAGACGGGGCAATCGGCGCTTTTGGAACACCAAGAGACGCTTTGCTATCTCCTGGAGGAGGATCCTTGTCTTTGGCGCGAAGCGATCGGGGAAGAAGCGCCAATGGCCTGAACAATGCATCATAAAAACCATCCCATTAGGCGCGCTGACGTAAGAAACCACGAGAGAATGCAGTAAAATCAAGAGTTTTCTATGGCAGCGGGCAAACAGGGCAAAATCAAAAACCGAATCATTGTGCGATAAAGGGGTGTTTCCGCAAGAAGTATCCTTTTTTCGTTTGGCCGATTGTAAAATCAAGTTCAGCATGTCATGTGAAAAAACCAGATGGCACCTCTTTGGTTGAATGTAAGTGTCTAATGCTTCATTCACAAGGAGCAACTCCCTTTGGACCAAGTCAAGGCCATACTTGTGTGTAAAATCGACACTGGTATCTTAAGCAGCACTTGAGTTGGTAGAGCCAGCAGCAGGAACAGGTTGGGCACAGGCCTCCGGCGGAAGGGACAGGTACCGGCGCCCGGCCTGCCACTCTTCGTGGATGTCTATTAGGAGCGCCCCGATCAGGCGGTGTAGCGAGGCCTCGTTCGGGAAGATCCGGATCACCCGCTCTCTTCGCCGGATTTCCTCGTTGATCCGCTCGATCGCGTTGGAGGTGCGAAAGCCTCCTGCGGATGGCCATGGGCAGGCGCAGAACCTGTGTCACATCGTCAAAAGCCTCCTCTAGCAGAGCGCAGACTTTTGGGGCGTTCTGCCCGTATTCAGTGAGGATGCGTTCCTTAACAGCACGGGCTGCCTCGTGGTCTACGGA
>LQGW01000061.1 GCA_002838815.1 Clostridiaceae bacterium JG1575
TGACCTTTTATACTTTTACACAATTATATGGACTTTATCAGTTTTTTAACTTGAGGGGCAAGGAAGATGAGACCGATTAAGTTCGGGAAAACCATGATGCCGTTGAAGAAGTCCGCTAATTCCCAAACGAAGTTAACTTTCTTCGTCAGGGCGGATCCAATAATAATGAACCCTAGTACCAAGATCCGGTACGGCAACAGTCCTTTTTTGCCAAAGAGGTAGCGGATGTTGGTTTCGCCAAAATAATACCAACCAATGATGGTGGTGAAGGCAAAGAAGGTCAAGCAAAGAGCCAGGAAGTTGGCGCCGTGCTGGCCAAAGGCAGTGAAGAACGCATGCTGGGTGACCAAAGCGCCATCCAAGCCGGCTTCGTTGGATTTGGTTACGAGGATGATCAGTGCGGTCACGGTGCAGACCACGAGGGTATCGACGACGACCCCAACGATGGCCACCAAGCCTTGATCTACGGGGTGCTTTACGTTAGCCGTGGCGTGGGCATGAGGCGTGGACCCCATACCGGCTTCATTAGAGAAGAGGCCGCGGGCCACCCCATAGCGGACGGCTTGCTTGATCGTAACACCCAGAGCGCCACCTAGGACGGCAGAAGGCTGAAACGCACCCACGAAGATGGAGCGGAACGCCGGAAGGACTTCGGAGCGGAAGACCACCATGAGGACGATGCTTCCGATGATGTATAAAGCGGCCATAAAAGGAACGACAAGCTCTGCAAAGCGAGCAATACGTTTCATTCCGCCCATGAATACGGCGGCAGCGGCGCCGGCAACCACAATTCCGATGATCAAGGGGTTGAGTCCCGTGGATCTCGCCACAGCAGAGGAAATGGAGTTGGATTGAACCAAGTTGCCGACAAAGCCCAAGGCCAAGATGATGGCCACAGAGAAGAATCCGGCGAGGAATTTGTTGTTCAACCCTTTGCTGATGTAGAAGGCAGGGCCCCCTACATAGTTTCCGTCACGGACTTCCCGATACTTTTGGGCTAGGACAGCTTCTGCAAAGATGGTGGCCATGCCGAGGAATCCGGAGATCCACATCCAGAAAATCGCTCCCGGTCCACCAGCCATGATGGCGGTGGCAACGCCTGCAACATTTCCGGTTCCTACCTGAGCCGCAATGGCGGTAGCCAGAGCTTGGAAGGAAGACATGGAGCCGGCTTGTTCGTCTTTTTTGAAGACACCACCGAAGGTGGATTTAAAGGCTCGGCCAAAATGGGTGATTTGAGGGAACTTAAGATAAAGAGAGAAGAGGATTCCGACCGCTACGAGTAAATACAAAAGGGCATAATTCCACATGTAATCGCTCGCCGTGTGAACGATTTGTTCCATCGAGTTGAGAAATTCTTTCAATGCTGGTTCTCCTTTGTAATGGGTTATATGACATTTAAATGATAGTACGTTAACGAAGGGATTGCAATTTGATTGAGTCATATTGATTAATTTGGAAACAGAAGAAATAATTGGTAAAAATGGGCCTGAAATTCAGGGTTAAATTTAACGAATTATTAATACCCTTGTGAAAAAACAGAATTTCCCCTTTTAACATCTTTTTCATCTGCAACCGCTATAATCACTCCACAGAGTAAATGAACCACAATGGAGGGATCAACAATGCGTATTCTCTATTCCTGGCTGATGACGACGTTGGCGATCATGCTAGCTTCTCAAATTTTGCCCCATCATTTTTACGTCAAAAGTTTAGGCACCGCCATTGGCGCCGCCTTAGTTTTGGGCATCCTCAATGCCACCATTAAGCCCATTTTGAAATTCCTGTCCTTTCCCATCAATATTTTGACCTTGGGGCTGTTCTCCTTAGTGATCAATGGGGCCATGGTGTCGTTGATGGCAAAATTCATGCCTGGTGTTCGGGTTTCAAGTTTTGGCTCTGCGATTTTAGTGGCCATCATCCTTTCGATCATTCACTCGTTGGTGCAATCCAATGGTCGCAAAAGATAACGAAGACCAATAGCCTCGCAATGAGGGACTCCTCACCACATGATGGCGGGCCCAAGGGGGCCCGCCGCTGTCTTTTGGCGATAATACAGGAAGCAGGAAGTTCTTTGTTTCAATATCGTAAAAACTTGATATAATAAAGCAGGGATCGTTGGATCTTTAAAGGAGGACGCCCTATGGCCATTCAAATTGATGAAGAAGCAAAAAAGCTGATTGAAAAAAAGGGACAGGGGGAATTTACACTGGATCTTGTTCGTGCCCGCACGTGATGCGCGAGCGTTGAGCAACCAATGGTTTCATTGGGAAAACCCCGGGAAAAGAAGGACGAATTCATTGCCAAGCGCGTGGAAGGAGTTCTTATGCACCAAAATAGAGCCTTCGGCGATGCCTTGAATTTTCGAGTGACGGTGAGCCGATTCTTGTGGTTTCGCTTTTTGCGGATCGATTTTTCCGCCTGACCCCCCAAAAAAGCAGCTTCCTAAAAAAGAGCTTAAAGAGAGGAACTCCTTTCTTTAGGCTCTTTTTTGGGACGCGGTCGAGGGGGTTTCAAAAGAGGAAGGCGATTTGGCGGGGGAGGCGGCCTCCTCCTTGAGCTCTGCCACAGGGGCGCCATGCGGCGAGGCCGGGGCCGTTGTTTTCTTCACCCCCCATTCGGAGACGACGATGGCGGTGAAGATTAAAAGGCCGCCCAAAAGGCTTCGCAGCGGCAGGATCTCTCCCCAAAAAAGGACGGAGAAGACCGTGCCCCAAAGGCATTCTGTGGATAAAAAGATGGCCGATCGGGTCTCTGATGTGTATTTTTGCCCATAGGTTTGCAAGCACGTGGCCAAGGCAGTGGAGAAAAGTCCCAAAAAGAGTAAGCCACCCAGGGCGCGGGGCGAAGGGGCCGCCAGTGGGGCACCCTCCCAGAGCATAAACCCCAGAGAGAATACCATGCAGGTGGCGATTTGAATCAAGCTGATCTCTAAAGGGTTTTCATGCTCCATGGTTTGGGTGGTGTAAATAATTTGAAAAGCAAAGAGGACGGCGCAGATGAGGGTGAGTCCATCCCCCAGGCGCGTTCCTGAGGATCCGTCCAGGGTTAGTAAGGCAAGGCCCAAAAGGGCAATGATGGCGCCCGCCGCCTCCTTGGCCGAGAGCTTTCTTCGAAACAAAAACCAGGTCAAAAGAGGAACTAAGACCACATTGACCGCCGTTAAAAAAGCGTTGCGCGAGGGGGTGGTCGTCTGAAGACCGATGGTTTGAAAGACAAACCCGCTAAATAGAAAAAAGCCAATGCGAACGCCTTTGCCCAAGGCAGCCCATCGCACCTGGCGAAGCCTTGGTGCCGCAAAGGGCAAAAGCCCCGCTAAGGCAATGGCGAAGCGGAAGAACATGACTTGGCTGGGGGTGAAGTATAAAAGAGACTGAGCCACCGCTACAAAGCCGTACCCCCAAATAATGGCGGTCAGTAAAAGAGCCGCTTCCCCCTTATATCGAAATGAATGCATGAGCGAACCTCCTCAAAATGCAACGGCAAAAAAATGGATGAATCCATCATACAATAAAAACCGCCCTTAGAGCTATGCGTTGATCTGGTGGGGGCGGGGAGACTTCGCTATAATGGGGAAAGACTGCTGGAAAGAGAGGAATGCATGGATGAGACCTAGAATTGGCATTACCGCGGGATTGACCTGGGAGAAGGAAGGGGATGAATTTGACGGATACTTAAGGAACTTCTTAAGTCAGGATTATATCAATGCCGTCGCTTTGGCAGGAGGCCTTCCCTTGGTTCTCCCGGTTCTATCGGATGAATCGCTTTTGCTTGAGGTTTTGCAGGAGCTGGATGGGGTGGTGTTCTCCGGTGGCGCAGACCTAACTCCCCTACTTTTTGGGGAAGAGCCCCGAGCGGGGCTCACTCAAACCGTGCGCCGCAGGGACGAATCCGAGCGGGTGCTGTTGCAGGGCGCCTTGGAACGGAAACTGCCGATTTTTGGCATCTGCCGTGGGTTGCAGTTGATCAATGCTCAATTGGGGGGCACGCTCTATCAAGACCTTAAAGAAGTGCCAGGCGAGGTGCTGCGTCATCAATACACCACGTTCCCCGGGGACCCAGTTCATACGATGCAGACGAAAGAGGGCAGCCTCATGGCCCAGCTCTTTGGAGAAACCACGCAAATTAATTCGCACCATCATCAGGCATTGCGCGAGTTGGCCCCCTCGCTGGAGGCTACAGCATGGGCTCCGGACGGCATCATAGAGGCCGTGGAGGGCACTGGAGAGCGAGCGCACATCCTCGGGGTTCAATACCATCCGGAAATGATGGCGCCCACGAGCCCCCTGCAGCAAAGCCTCTTCAAAGAGTTTGTTGTAAGAGCCAAGGGGTATCGAGAAGGCCGCTAGTCCAGTGCCGGTTGGTCCCTCGCTTTCTGAAGGCAGAAAAATGCCCGCAACGCCCATTTTAGAAGGCGTTGCGGGCATTTTTTAAGGATGCTTTCCGTTGGAAGGGAAGGGGTACATAACAGCCCTCAGGGGACTTAAAAAGTAGGCACCCTAAATATAGTGGTTTTTACGGAACCACCAAAGACAGAAGACCACGACGATGAGGGAGAGCAAAAAGACAATAGGATAGCCTAAGGGGGAATTGAGCTCGGGCATGTGGGTAAAGTTCATCCCATACCACCCGGCAATGAGCGTCAGGGGAAGAAAGATGGAAGCGACCACGGTGAAGAGCTTGGCGGTTTTGTTAAAGGAAAGATCCACCTGAGCTTGCCAGGACTCTCGAACCTGGGCGATCGTGTCTCGAAGATTGGTCAGGTAGGTAATGAGGCGATCGGCTTTTAAGGAGGGCTTTTGAAAGTATTTATGGTAGTGGGCCGGAATGAGCTCGGATTCATCGGCCTCCAAAATTTCAAACACGTCTTGAGTGGGTTCAATGAAGCTTTTTAAAAACTGCAGCTCCTTGCGCAGCTTCACCAATTCGTCCATGTAGACGTCTGGGTCGGTGTAGGGCAGGGCTTTTTGGCGTTTTTTGGAAGCAGCATCGTCCACTTGCAGAATTCGAAGCACTTTGTCCTCCAACGCCAAAGCATCCTTTTCCACCTCGAAGATGACTTTTTTGTTGTGGTCCAAAATAGCATCCAAAAAGGTGTAAAGCGCCCGATAAATATTGGTTTGGTCCTGGCGGGCGGTGGCAAAGGAGAGCTTGGAGAAATCGTCATGGAACAGGATCATGACGTTGGTTTTCCCTAAAAAAATATTGATTTCGGTGGCCGTCAGAATGTGGGGGAGGGTCGTGCTGCGTTCCAGATGATTGACGGTGATAAACAAAAGATGTTCGTAAAATTCTGCCGTGGGGGTTTGGCTGGGATTCAGGGTTTCGGCCACCGCCCGCTTCGGAAACTCGAAGACGTCCTGCAGGCGGGTAAACTCCCCAATGTCAATGAGGATGAGATGCTCCTCGCCGGGAGCGTCAAAATAGGCTCGGTCCAAATGGATGGACGCCAGATTGACGGGGGCATTGTTTGTTTTTTGACCCAAATTGTAGATAACCATGATGTCCTCCAAGGAAAGGGGAATTACGGGGCGTACCCGTCTTTATTGTACCCCAGAATCGCATCCACGGGGCTGATGATAAATTCATAATATGTCCAGATTGAATGGATCCTTCATTTGTCTGACAATGTGCGCAAATCCAAGGGGGATGATCCTTGATGTGTGGACAAATGAAGGAGATTGACGATGGAATCTGCGCCGTTTTATGAGCAATTGCATTAAAGAAATACGAATTTTGCGAACAATAAGGGGTCGGCGTTTAGGGATAGCAATTTCCGTGAGAATTGCTGAAGCCACGCCCTCAATAATGATAATATATCATTTATCCGCCCTTGCATTGACATTGTTGCGGTCGAAGCCTAAATTTAGTGTATATTCATTAAATTACTTCCATGAGGAGGGAACCATGAAACGATCACTACACCGTATTTTGGCACTTCTTTTGACCACCGCAACCTTGGCTTCAGGATGCGCAAATGCTGCGGATGGACAAAAAACCAAGGATTCTTCGGGGGGAGGCAGTAAGGACGCCATTAAAATCGGCGTGTTTGAGCCTTTAACCGGGGACAATGCCGCCGGCGGACAGCTCGAAATGAAGGGCATAAAGCTCGCTCACAAGCTTTATCCTGAGGTGCTGGGAAAGAAAATTTCCCTCGAAGAAGCCGACAACAAATCCGATCGTGTGGAAGCGGCCAATGCTGCGGCGTCCTTAGTCAACAAGAAGGTCAGTGCCGTCTTGGGTTCCTGGGGCTCGTCCCTAGCCATCGCCGGCGGCCCCGCCTTTAAAAACGCAAAAATTCCAGCCATTGGCACCTCGTGCACGAACCCCCAAGTCACCGAAGGGAACCCGTATTATTACCGCGTCTGCTTTATTGACCCCTTCCAAGGCACCGTAATGGCCGACTATGCTTACAAAACCCTGGGCAAAAAAAAGGCCGCCATTTTCCGCGAAAAAAACAGCGACTATTCCGTGGGCCTTGCTAAGTTCTTCCAAGAGCAGTACCAAAAGCTTGGAGGAAGCATTGTCGCCACCTTTGACTACCAAACCAAGGATCAGGATTTCAACGCGCAGTTGACCAACCTAAAATCCGCAGGAGCAGAAGTAGTGTTTGCCCCTGGAAACTTCACCGAATCCGCCCTGCTGGTCAAGCAGGCCCGTCAGCTGGGCATCCAACTGCCGATTCTTGGTGGAGATACGTGGGAGACACCCCAGCTCATTGAAGTGGGCGGAAAAGAAGTCGAAGGCGTTGTCTTCTCCACCTTCTTTGATAAGGATCATCCGTTGACGGCGGAGACGACGAAGTTTGTCGAGGCATATAAAAAGGAATACCCCGGCGAAGACATCGCCGCGGTTTCCGCGCTGGCATATGATGCGTATTTGATGGTCTATAAGGCCATTGAAGCGGCAGGGTCCAGCGATCCTTCAAAAATTCAGGAAGCCTTAGGCAAGGTCAAAGACTTCCAAGGAGCCGCCGGCATCGTCAACTTCGATGACAATCGCAACGCCATCAAGGACGCGGTGCTCAAGACCGTAAAAGATGGCAAATTCACCTATATGGACGTCGTTAAAATCAAATAAGGCATCGCTTTCGAACAGCGACTCTTCCCTCCCTCGGCGGGATTGGCCCGATCGGGGGAGGGAAGTATTCTATTGAAAATGAGGTGACCGCGTTGAATGCTCCACAAGTCTTAGAATGGCTCGCTCAAAATCTTGTGAACGCCTTGGCCCTCGGAAGCCTTTATGCGCTTTTAGCCATTGGCTACACCATGGTTTACGGGGTTTTGAAGCTCATCAACTTTGCTCACGGGGACATCTTCATGATGTCCACCTACTTTTTCTTTTACGCCATGACCCTCTTTGGTCTGCCTTGGTACTTGGCCTTTTTTGTGGTGATCCTCCTTACGGCTTTCTTGGGAATGACCGTGGAGAAGGTGGCCTATTCGCCCATTCGGGAGGCCCCCAAGGTGACGCTGTTGATTTCTTCCATCGGCGCCTCCTTCTTGCTAGAGATCCTCGCCACGGTCTTTTTCGGCGGCATTCCAAGGAGCATCCCTCAGATTCCGCTTTTCAATGAAATCATGGTTCTTGGGCCCATCCGGACCCAGCGCCTGACCTTCATCATTCCTTTGGTCACGTTGGTATTTTTGATTATCTTGGTGTATCTCATCGATAAAACCCGCATAGGTCTTGCGATGCGGGCGCTCTCCAAGGATCAGGAAACCGCATCCCTCATGGGGGTCAACGTCAACCGGACCGTCTCCTTCACCTTTGCAGTGGGCTCGGGTCTTGCCGCCGTGGGGGGGATGCTCTGGGGGCTAAAATACCCCGCCATTACTCCCTTAATGGGTGTTTTGCCCGGCCTTAAGTGTTTCATCGCGGCCGTTGTCGGGGGCATTGGCTCCATCAAAGGTGCGGTCTATGGCGGACTGATCATCGGAGTGGGCGAGATCTTCATTGTGGGCTCCTCGTTTTTGACGGGGGTGGACATTTCAGGATACAAAGATGCCTTTGCCTTTGTCCTCTTGATTCTCATTTTGATGTTCCGGCCCGGCGGCATCACCGGACAAAAGATGACGGAGAAGGTGTAGCCATGAAACGAAAAACAACCCCCAAAGCGATCCTTATATTGAATCTTTTGTTGGGCGCCGCTCTTTTGATTTTTGCCAACAGCACGCCTAAGCTATTCCCCGAAGACATCACCCGCCTCTTATGCCTTGCCCTGATCTATTGCATCGCCGCCATGAGCCTAAACCTCATCAACGGGTTCACGGGGATGTTCTCTTTGGGGCATGCAGGCTTCATGGCCATTGGCGCCTACACCACCGCAATCTTGACCCTTTCGCCTCAAGACAAAAAAAGCCTCTTCATCATCGAACCCATCTGGCAGCCCTTGTTGTCCCTCAATACGCCCCTATGGGTCAGCCTCTTGATCGGCGGGGTCATTGGCGCGCTCTTTGCGCTTTTAGTGGGCTTTCCCGTCCTAAAGCTCAAGGGCGACTATTTGGCGGTGGCTTCCTTAGGCTTTTCTGAGATTTTGGTCATTCTTTTTACGAACATCACGCCCTTGACCAATGGGGCCACGGGGCTCTCGCGAATCCCGCCGCTTTTGGATGTGACGGGCAAGGGACAATTTATGACGGCTTTTTGGCCCATGCTGTTCTTTTTGATCACCTTCATCGTTTTGAAGCGCTTCATCAATTCCTCTTACGGGCGGGCGCTCAAAGCCATCCGTGAGGACGAAATTGCCGCAGAGGCGATGGGGATCAACCTACAGCGCCACAAAACGTTGTCCTTTGTGACGGGCGCATTTTTCGCCTCTCTCTCTGGCGGACTGTTGGCCGCCTGGGGGACCTCCATCAATCCGGTACAATTTAAATTTATCTTTACCTATCAGATTCTGCTCATCGTCGTCATCGGCGGCATGGGCTCCTTGTCGGGATCGATCATCGCTTCCTTCCTCTACGCCTTTGGCATGGAAAAAATGCGGATCATTGATGATCTCTCCGGAGTGACGGGGCTTCGCATGGTGGTCTTTTCCGTCTTGCTCATCGTGGTGGTTTTGTTCTTCCGCCGCGGGATTATGGGCACTCGAGAGATTACCTGGCAGGGGCTGATTCATCTGTTTCAGGGACGAACCAAGCGAGTAAAGGAGGCCGGCGATCATGGAGAAGGAGAATAAAAACTTGAAAATCCCCGAGACACCGCCCGAGACCAGCCCGGCATCCTCCGAGGCGGCTTTGGATCAAGGAGTTAAGCCGCAAGAGGGGGCCATGGAGGTGCGCTCGGATCAAACCATGGAGGGCGCCATCCTTCGCACCGATGCGGAAAACTATGACGAACCCTTGAGCCCCTCCGATGGGGAGCGTATTCCGCCCAAGGGTCCTAGTGGGGGCATTGATGAATCCGAGTGCTTGCTCTTCACCCGAGGGGTCACCATGCAGTTTGGTGGCTTAACCGCCGTTTCGGACTTCAATTTACGGCTTAAAAAAGGCAGCATCACCGCCCTCATCGGACCCAACGGAGCGGGCAAGACCACGGCCTTCAATATGATTACCGGCGTCTATCGCCCGACGCAAGGACAGATCTTTTTTGAAGGCAAGGACATCACCGGGCTCAAACCTGATGCCATCACCCGTTTGGGGGTTGCCCGAACCTTCCAAAACATCCGGCTTTTTCGCGACCTCACGGTCTTTGAGAATGTGCTCATTGGCAACCATTTGCGCATGAAGGAAAACGCGCTCACCGCCACGTTGAGAACCCCTTTTGCAAAACGAGAGGAGGCACGGGTTTTGGAAAAGAGCGAAGCGCTCTTACGGCGGGTCGGCCTATTTGAGCTGCGCAACGAAAAGGCAGGCTCGCTGCCCTACGGGCGCCAGCGACGCCTGGAAATCGCCCGAGCCATGGCCACCGACCCAAAGGTGCTCTTTCTCGATGAACCCGCCGCCGGCATGAACCCCACCGAAACAGCAGACCTCACGGAATTTATCCGGGAGATCCGCAAGGAGTTCGACCTCACCATCTTCATGATTGAACACCACATGCAAGTGGTCATGGACATCTCTGAACACATCTATGTGTTTGACTACGGCGTCACCATTGCCGAGGGCACCGCTCGGGAGATTCAAAACAACAACCGCGTCATCGTGGCGTACTTGGGGGTGGATGAAGATGCTTAAAGTCAATGATTTGGTGGTGGCCTACGGCGGTATTCAGGCCCTGCGTGGCGTAAGTTTCGAAGTGCCTAAGGGGCGCATCATCACCTTGATCGGGGCTAACGGCGCCGGAAAAAGCACCACCTTGAAGGCCATTATGAATACCGTGCGGGCCAAAAGCGGCGAGGTTCTCTTGGAAGGAGTGCCTCTGACGAAGCAAAAAACACGGCAGATTGTGGCCCAGGGCATCAGCTTGGTGCCTGAAGGACGTCACGTCTTCCCCAACTTGTCGGTGCTGGAAAATTTAAAAATGGGAGCCTATCTTCGCGGCAACGCTCAAGAGATCAAAAAAGATATGGAATGGGTCTATGAGCTCTTTCCAAGACTTAGGGAACGGGAATGGCAGGAGGCAGGCACCCTCTCGGGCGGAGAGCAGCAGATGCTGGCCATCGCTCGGGGGCTCATGGCTCGCCCGAAGCTCCTCATGATGGATGAGCCCTCTTTGGGGCTTGCGCCACTCATCGTGCGGGACATGTTCCGCATCATCCAAGAAATCAATCACTCTGGCGTCACCATCCTGCTCGTGGAGCAAAACGCCAACGCCGCGCTGAAAATTGCCCACGAGGCCTATGTCTTAGAGACTGGGCGGGTGACGCTGCGTGGCACGGGAGAGGAGCTTTTGGCCAACGATAAGATCAAAGAAGCTTATCTTGGCACAGCCAAGCTTTAAGGCCCCGATTTTGTGAGGGCGAATACAGCCGCAAGAGGGGGCTCGTCCAGTAGACGAAGAAGGTCCGACGCTTTTTTTGGAGGGCGGGACCTTCTTTTTTCGTTCCGCTGGGGGTCAAGCCGTCGCTTACGGTTTGTTAATCCGGCATTAATATAGATCTGGCATAATGGATCCAATACATACTTATGGGGAGGGTCTTTGATGGATCAGGATTTTAAAGAAGCAAACAATAAGCAGCAGGCCTCTAAGAAGACGTACAAAGTGCATTTTGGCTCGCAGCCCGGACGCGGCAAGGGGCAGTTTCGCGAGTGGATCCAACAATTGCAACGCAAAATGGATCAGCGCATGAGCGGTCGCAAAGGCTGGAATCCCTTGGTGATTTTGGCCCTGACGCTGGTGCTGATGTTTCTCTACTTCTTCCTTCGCCTGCCGGCACTGAACCCACAGGCGCCGGAATTCTACCGCTTCCTCATCTTAGGGGTGGTGGTCTTCAATGTGCTGAATCTTTGGCGCGGGCGCATGCCCCTCTTGCGCATCGGCCGCGTGTCCCTCGGGATTTTGGGGGTCCTTGTCGTTGTCCCCTTGGTGCTGGGCCTTTTGTCGCAACCGATCTTTCGGGCAAAGACGTACGCTAAGTTGATCCCCGTAGAGGATGCAAATTTTTCAGACACCGTGAAACAGATGCGCTACAACAAGGTGCCGGTGGTGGACCGCGATGCCGCGGAAATCATCGGCAACCGCCAGCTGGGAGCCATCAAGGATGTGGTTTCCCAATTCAACATCAGCGACAACTACACCCAGATCAACGTAAAGAACGTCCCAGTGCGGGTCACCCCCTTAGCGTATTCGGACATCATCAAATACGTGCTGAATAATAAAAACGGCATCCCCTATTACGTGCAGGTGGATATGGCCACTCAGGAAGCTTCCCTAATCAAGCTCAACAAGCCGCTGAAATATTCCACCAGCGATATTTTGATGCGAGACATCCAACGGCATCTGCGGTTTCAGTATCCCTTCCAGATCTTTGGGGAAACGAATTTCGAAGTCGACGATCAAGGGCAGGGGTTCTTCATCACCTCCGTATTGACTCGGCGCATCGGCTTTTTCGGCGGTACCGACGTGAAGGGAGCCATTGTCACCGACGCAAGCTCTGGAGCGTCCACCTATTACAGCGTGGATAAAGTCCCGGATTGGGTGGACCGCGTTTATCCTGCGGAGCTGATCGTCGAGCAGCTCAACTACCGTGGCATGCTCTCGGGAGGCTTCTTTAATTCCATCATCGGACAAAGAAATGTAACGAAAACCACCGATGGCTACAACTACGTTCCCCTGGATGACGATATTTTTACAGTCAAGTCCAAAATCTTGTGTAAAAGTTCCTAGTAC
>LQGW01000062.1:0-147522 GCA_002838815.1 Clostridiaceae bacterium JG1575
GCTCAAGGTAAGATTATTACAGCCCCTTATGGGCGCACAGACATGATGTTGATAAATGGAGCAAATTCCAATGTATTTTGGTCAATGCTGTCTATACCGTTGTTGATGGCGATAAAACGTACATTGTTTCTTCTAAATATCTCCACAGCGTTTCCGACTTGAAGATAATCTCTTTCCCATCTTGTCATATCTTTCATGATGACAATTCCAATTTTGCCTTGTTCTACATCGCTTATCATCTGTGTATAGGCACTGCGGTCAAAGAACCTACCGCTTTCGTCATCGTCGATATAGTGGCGAATGTTTATCAACTTTTTATCTCTTGCATACCTTTCTAAAAATGCTTTTTGATTGACAATACTATTACTCTCGCCACCGTCTCTATCTTCATCACCAACTGAAAGGCGGGAGTATAGTGCAGTGATTATGTTATGATATTCTATCATGGCATTATCCTCCTTTTCTCGTGTCTATATATCACTCCTGTTCAGTTAATATTATGCAACCCAACGGGCACTGCCGTATTCGATGCCTTTGCGGTATTTCTTCGCGTTTTTGCCCTTGATATAGATAATCAGCCGGATCAGGGCGGCACCGGCGATCCCGGCAGCCAGATCGATTAAGGCAAAGCTGGGCGCTGCATTTGCAAACGCGGCAGCAAAACCTATCCTAAGAGAAAGAAACTTGCCGGAAAAATCAATTCCGGGAGCAAGTCCATACGCCTGCATTGCCTTATCAAAGAGATAGACAAAGAACAGGTACGGAAGATTGGGCAGAATCCATTTTTTCAAAGCCTCCGTATTCATCTCTCGATCCTCCTGTCCTTGTTCTTCACCTTGCCGCGCTCTGCGTTTTTCTGCTGGGCGACCTCCTTGAACGCCGACAGTGTTTTTTTCAGCGACGGCTTTTTCTCCTGCGTTAGCTTCTTTGCGGAAAACTCCTTAAAGGCTGCCATAAGCACATCCGCATCCCGGCCCTTGAAAAATACAAGGTAGCGGGGAGACATTTCGCCTGCGTCCTTTTTCAGGGCAAAGTCGATCCCATATTTTTTCGCCGTACTCTCAAAAGCTTTGATGTTATCCTCTGTGATCTCGATATTGGAAACACCGTCATTTTGACGCATGAGCTGTTTTAGTGTCTGCTTTCCGAGCGGGATCTTCTGCTGTTTCTTTTGCAGCTCCTTTTGCACTTCGGCAAGGACGGCTTTGATCGCCTGCTGCAAGATCCTTGCTGTCAGTTTTGCTCCCCGGATAGAGAGCATAATGGCTTTTTCATTGATTTCATCCTGTATTTACCGGCCTCTTTTCCTCAGCTTGTATAATCGTTAAATCCGCACTATGAGACCGTTCAGGTCGTCGGTGCGGATGTTTGCAAGATACCAGTTGTCTCCGTACTCCATGCGAGCAGGCTTCTACTTGCCACCTGTGAACACTTCCAGACAGCCCCCGCAGTGAAGCCCGCCGTAGTATTGGGCAAGGTCAAAGCGGATGTCATAGCGGTCTTTGTATTCATCAAAAAATAAGGCTCCTTGTTTCATGCTGTGCCCTCCTTGCTTATGGGCTGTCTTTTCCGGGGCGAGAATGATACCGCATCCCGGATTCTTACCGGCGGAGCGCACCGCCTCGGTATATGTCGTAATTGACAAGAGATGTGTAATAGCTGTCTATGGTGGACGGAGCGTTGAAAAGCGCCGCTTTTAGATATTGCTTGATGTTGCGGATTTCTGTGGTGTTTTCCTGCATGCAGTCAAGAACAAAACGGATATGTTCGCTGTCCAGCTTCATAAATTTTGACTTTACCAGTTCCGCTGGGTAATCGTCGCCTGCAACACGGATTTTTTCCCTTGAGAGCATACGGTTTCAAGTATCAGGTCAACAATCTCATTCAATCTGTCTCTGTCGATCTTTTTGTCCTGCAAGAGAAAGCTGTACTCGATGTTGTCCTTGATAATTTCCTCGTAGACCTTATATGCATCGTTCATTTCCTTTCGTTTCTCTTCCGGCGGAGCAGCTGCTCTTTCCAAAGGAAAGGAGGCAGAAGTACGAAAAGGAATGGAATCGATAATTGATCCATCTTTATTTTTTGGATCTTTAGTTTGTATCTCTCTATTTAATTGCGTTGGATTTTCCGATACCGGATTATCCGATGTTGGATTTTCCAACATGGGCTGCCCATAGATGGTATAAACCATCTCTGCCATTTTCCCGTTTGCGTCCCGGCTCTGGCTGCGTCTATTATATCCGGCTCGTTCCACCTCCCAGACGGCGGTACGGGTGGCGTCGATGCTTTCCCGGTTGATATGGGACAGTCCTGCAAGGGTATAGTCCCAGTTCTCCGGGAGCGATAGCATCTGTGAAAGCAGGCCTTTTGCTTTCAGGGAAAGCTCCTTGTTTCGCAGATGGTGGTTGCTCATTACGGTATAGCCCTTGTTGCGCTCTACCCGAAATACTGCCATAGTCTTATCTCCTTTGCTTGTCTGACTGTTACGCAATAGAACAGCAGTTTAGCGGGAAAAGGTATAAACCCCTTATTCGGTCTAAACTGCGCCCGAAAAAACGTTTGCAGCAAGGCGAAGACGCTGCCTAATGCGCAACATGGGGCATGAAAAAAGCGGCGTCCCTGTTTCCCAAAATGAAGGGAGATAGAAACGCCGCCGGCAAATGCGAAAAGGGATGCTGCTTTTCGCTAACATCCCTTTTTCGCCTGAGTATTCAGTTTTTTGGTGCCGCCTGTTTGCCTGCTACCATAGAAAACGTTGATTTCACTGGGTTTCTTCTTGTTTTCTTATATCAGCGCTCCTAATCGCCGGTGTTTTTTGAATCATTGCCTTCTCCTTGATTTTCCCTTCTCCTTAACGGGATCCGGTAGATTCATTTCGCCTATTTGGACCAAGAACCCTTCGAGGCCCCGCAGGGGGAGAACCTAGAAAAGTCCTGCCCTTGACGCAGCAAGAGCAGGACGATTTGGGACAACGCACAAAAAAGCTCGTCGCTTATTCTTCAAGGATGGTGGAGCATATGGGGGCTGCTTCTTTGGAAGGAGCACTTTGGGAACTCTTTTTCGAAGGACCGTAGGGCAGGACGTTACGATCTTCGGGCCAGGGGGCTATTTTCTCTATCTTTAATCGGATTTTATGATCCGCCTTACTCTCTTGAAACGCCTCATAAAGATCCGGGCGCAACCTTTTGGTGATTTCAAGACTCATAAACCGCCGCCACTTGGCGATGTACTCGTGATGTCCAGATTGCAAGATGGCCGGAACCTTCATCCCCTGAAATTCTGGGGGCCTGGTGTATTGAGGATACTCCAAAAGACCCCCTTCAAAGGATTCGTCCGCGCTGGAGGCATCCGAACCCAAAGCCCCGGGCAAAAGGCGCACCACAGCGTCGATGATGGGCAATGCAGCCACCTCTCCCCCCGTCAATACAAAGTCCCCCAAGGAAATTTCCTCATCCACCAAGGAATATATACGCTCATCAATGCCCTCATAATGCCCGCATAAAATCGTAAACGCTGAAAGCTCTTTCAAGCGTCGGGCCGTTTCTTGGGTAAAGGGTTTGCCCCGAGGTCCAAGAAAAATCAGCGGACCTTGATTCTCCCGTCGGATGGCTTCCACTGCGTGAAAAACAGGCTGGGGAGTTAACACCATGCCGCAACCGCCCCCATAAGGCGCTTCATCCACGCGGCGGTGCTTATCCAAAGAAAAATCTCGAAGGTTATGCACCTTGAGGTCCAACAGCTCTTTTTCTTGGGCACGCCCCAGGATGCTGTAGCCAAGGGCTTCGAACATCTCTGGAAAAAGCGTCAAGACATCAATCCTCATAATTCCATTCCTTAGGCGGACGAATGACGATTTTTCCTTCGTCCAGGCGCACCGCGGTGACAATGGTTTTTAAAGCGGGTATTAAGAGCTCCTTGGGTTCTTTGATCCAATAGACATCATTGGCCCCTGTAGTCAACACCTCATAAACCACGCCCAAGGCTTCGCCGTTGGTGTCTTCCACCGCAAGCCCCTTGAGTTCGTCAATAAAGTATTCCCCGGGCTTCTTTTTCACTGCGTCTTCCCGGCGCACCATGACGTCCAAGTCCCGCAAGGGCAACAAATCTTCCGGTTTTTCCATCCCTTGGAGCTTTAAAATCGCTCGATCCGCCTGAAGCTTCACGAATTCCACGTCGTACTCGGTCTCTCCGATGATCACGTAGCGCAGCTTGCGAAAGCGGCGCAGATCATCGGTTCTCGGAATAATTTTGACTTCTCCCCGAACGCCGTGGGGCTTGCCCACACATCCGATGACCATATGTTCCAAGGTTGTTTTTTTCATCTTTCATCACTCCTTTTGTTCCTGGCGCGAAGGGGCATTGGCCCCGATGATGGGAAAAGAGCCGGCTCGTGCCGGCTCTTTTACGGAGAGGTTCGCAGGATCTAAAGGATCTCTACGTTCACTCGCCTGGATTCCTTGGCAGAAGCCGCCCGCGCCAAGGTACGGATTGCTTTTGCAATCTTTCCTTGCTTGCCGATGACTTTTCCCATTTCGTCCGGGGCTACCTTCAGTTCATACACGTCGGTGTCGCCCTCGATGCGGTGGGTCACTTCCACCGCTTCCGGGTGGTCGACCAGGGATTTGGCCAGAAATTCAATGAGTTCCATGGTGCTTAGCCCTGAGTTTCTTCTTGGGTCCCTTCAGCGGAAGCTTCTTCACTTTCAGCCTCTTGTGCGGGAGCCTCTTTGGCTTTGCGCTCGCTGGCTGCCTTCTTGCGGGCCTCGATGCGCTCGTTCTTCACAGCATCAAGCTTGGCCTTCTTCTCCCAGCTCTTTTCCGTGCGTTCGATAATGCCTTCTTTCTCCAAAAGCTTCACAACGCCGTCCGTGGGCTGCGCGCCGTTGGCGATCCATGCTTTGACCTTTTCGGCGTCAATCTTCACGATCTTAGGCGTGGATACGGGATTGTAGTAACCGATCTCCTCGATGAACCGTCCGTCTCTTGGGGCGCGGGAATCGGCAACCACCACGCGATAAAAGGGTGCTTTCTTGGATCCCATTCTTCTCAATCTGATTTTTACTGCCATTGTTTTTACCTCCGATAGCTTTCGCTCGTTTGACTTTTGTATCGAATTCCGCCTAAATTGGCAGATTTCCACCGAATAATCCACCGCCCTTGCCTTGAGGCAGTTTGCCCCCAAAGCGCTTCATCAACTTTTTGGATTCTTCCAAGCCTTTCATCAGGCGGTTGACGTCGGCGGTGGTGACGCCAGCGCCCTTGGCGATCCGTTTTTTGCGCGACGAATCGATGAGCTTGGGGTTTTTTCGTTCCCTGGGTGTCATGGACTGGATGATGGCTTCGTTCATTTTCATGGACTTTTCACCTTCCTCCACATTAATCCCCTGCATCTGTGCTTTATTCATGCCTGGGATCATCTCCATGATTTTCGTCAAGGGCCCCAGTCGTTTCATTTGGGCCATGAGCCCCAAGTAATCTTCGAAATTAAACTCCTTGGAGAGCATCTTTTCGGTGAGCTTTTGCGCTTCGTCCTCATCGAGCTCTGCTTGAGCCTTTTCGATCAAGGACAACACATCTCCCATGCCCAGAATCCGAGACGCCATGCGTTCAGGGAAAAAGGGCTCAAGATCGTTCATTTTCTCCCCGATGCCCACCATTTTAATGGGTTTTCCGGTCATTTCCCGGATGGAAAGTGCGGCGCCTCCTCGGGTATCTCCGTCGAGCTTGGTTAAAATCACGCCGGACAAAGAAAGCTGTTCGTCAAAGCTTTGCGCAACGTTCACAGCATCCTGACCCGTCATGGCGTCCACCACCAAAAGGGTCTCTTTGGGTGAGACGGCTTCTTTGATCTGCTGGAGCTCTTGCATCAGCGCCTCATCAATGTGCAACCGACCGGCGGTGTCGATGAGAACAAAGTTGGAGCCGTTCTCCCGAGCAAACTCGATGCCTCTTTGAGCGATTTCCACGGGTGAGACTTGATCCCCCAGCGAAAACACGGGAACATCAATTTGCTTTCCCACCACTTCCAGCTGCTTAATGGCTGCGGGACGATATACGTCACAGGCGATGAGCATCGGCTTGCGGTTCTTATTCTTCCGCATATAAAGCGCAAGCTTTCCGGCCATCGTGGTTTTCCCAGCCCCTTGCAGGCCGCAAAGCATATAGACGGTCATGCCCGAATCCCGCAGCTGCAAGGGCATTTCCTCGTCCCCCATCAAATGGGTCAATTCCTCGTGGACGATCTTAACCACCATCTGACCGGGCGTCAAGGACTTCATGACGCTCTCATCGATGGCTTTGGCGCTTACGGAACGGACGAATTGTTTGACCACCTTGAAGTTGACATCGGCTTCCAATAACGCCAGCTTGACTTCCCGCATGGCATCGCGGATGTCCGCTTCGTTAATGGATCCCTTTCCGCGAAGCTTTTTTAAGCTTTCTTGGAGTCGGTCTCCCAAACTATCAAAGGCCATGGTACCTCCTTGATTGAAAATTCATTCTTGCCCTAGCCTGCATAGAGCGGACCTTAAAGGGCGTCCAAGTATTGCAACAGGGTCCAGTCGAGCTGACCGCGGCGCTCCAGTTCGTCCAAAAGGTGCTTTTTAGCTTGCTCTTGAGATTCGCTTTGAGCTTTCAAGCCCAGGGTTTCCTCGTAGCGCGTCAATTGGTGAATGGTGCGGCGAATCAGATCATGGGTGGCTTGACGGGAGGTGCCGTTTAAATCTGCGATCTCTTTGAGCGAAAAATCCTCATAAAAATAGAGCGCCATCACGGACTGTTGTTTGTCCGTCAATAAACCGCCATAATAATCCATCAACAGTGAGGTCTCCACTCGATCTTCCATCCTGCATCCCCTCCCACGCTCCTCATCATACCAAGGAGAAAAACCCCCTGTCAAGTATTTTTACTTAACAGGGGGTTGATTGTTCGAAGGGGCCTCTAAGCGGCGCGAGATCAAGCGACTTTTTCAGCGCCCGGGGATCGAAGACGGCGTAGCCGATCTTGAATTTACCCTTTAAATGCAACGAATCAATATGGATGCATAGAAGCCCTTGGAATCATGGTATTTGCAAAGACATTCAGTTACTAAGGAGGAACTATGAGTCATTACATACATCCTACCCCAGATGAGTGTGAAAGGATATTTTCACTTCACGACCAAGGTAAAACAAGAACACGGATTGCTCATTTCATTGGTCGCCACAAATCAACCCTTGCCCATGAGTGGAAGCCTAATACCACTGCTGATGCTTATTCACCCAGGAGCGCCCCGGCGATGTATCAACAGCGTGAAATTGCATGTCGATTTAAGCTCAAATTATCTGACCTGAAGCGATCCGAATCCGTCAAAAATAAAATTCCCAGGACACAGATGATCCCCCGAATAGATATCAGGACGCTTCCCCCTAGAGGCCTATTGATTGTTACGTCAGGCATACCACCATACATCGTGGAATGGATTCTGGCATCTTCGACACGTATGAGGAAAGGGGCTCTAGGGGGAAGCGTGGTGCTCTCCTTAGACTTCGCCATCGTGGGAAAATCCGTCATAAGAAGGATCGCATCCAACGTCCTAGTGCCTTTTTTAGGATTTCACATCCAGCAGTAACGCGGCAAACTCTTGGGCGTCAAAATCCTGAAGATCATCGATGCCCTCCCCAACGCCGATGTAGCGCACTGGAACTCCGAGGCTTTGCTTCACCGAGAGCACAACGCCCCCCTTGGCGGTTCCGTCAAGCTTCGTTAAGATGATGCCGTCGATGTTGGCAACTTGTTTGAATTCCTGCGCCTGATTGATGGCGTTTTGTCCGGTGGTGGCATCGAGGACCAGCAGCGCTTCTTTATGGGCGGTTGGATATTCCCGGTCGATGATCCGATTGATTTTCTCCAGTTCCTTCATGAGATTCTTCTTGTTGTGCAGCCGGCCCGCCGTATCAATCAACAAGACCTCCGTTCCCCGGGCCTTGGCAGCCTGCAACGAATCAAAGACCGTGGCTGCGGGATCGGATCCTTCCTGATGCCGGATGATCTCAACGTCGGCCCGTTTGGCCCAAACCTCCAGCTGATCGATGGCCGCTGCACGAAAGGTGTCGCCTGCAGCCAGCAGCACTTTTTTTCCCTCTTGTTTGAATTTATGGGCAAGTTTGCCGATGGAGGTGGTTTTCCCCACGCCGTTGACCCCCATAATCAAAAGCACCGCCGGAATTTTCAGCGGCTCCAAATCCTCTTGATCCATGTATTCGGCAATGACGCTCGCCAAGGCTGGCTTGACGTCTTGAACGCGGTTGATTTTTTCAGAACGGATTTTCTCGCGCAGACGCTCAATGAGTTCATCGGCGGTTCGAGCGCCCACATCGGATACAATGAGCGCCTCCTCCAGTTCGTCGTAGAGATCGTCATCAATGTATACGGCCACCTGGAATACTTCATTGATTCGATCGGTGAGGCTGTTTCGGGTTTTTTCCAACCCTTTTTTTAATTTTTCAAAAAATCCCGCCACTACGGTGCATCCTCCTTAAAATGGTCCAAATCCACGGAGACAATCTTCGAGATGCCCCGCTCTTCCATTGTAACACCATAGAGAACGTTTGCCGCCTCCATGGTGCCTTTGCGATGAGTAATGAGTATAAACTGCGTTTCTTGGGCAAACTCCTTGAGAAAACTTGCATAGCGGTAGACGTTGGCATCGTCCAAGGCTGCTTCAATCTCATCCAAAAAACAAAAGGGCGAGGGTTTCATGCGAAGAATCGCAAAAGTCAACGCGATGGCTGAGAGCACCTTCTCTCCTCCTGAGAGCAAATTGATGTTCTGCAGCTTCTTGCCGGGCGGCTGGACGTTGATGTCAATGGCCCCCGTCAATTCATCCCCCTCGCCCAAAAGCAATTCTCCCGTTCCGCCATTGAAGAGCTGGCGAAAGGTTTCTCGGAAGTTCCTTGAAAGAATGACAAAATTCTCCCGAAAAAGCGTACGCATTTTTTTGGTGACCTCGGCGATGAGATTTAACAACTCCGCACGGGCACTTAAAAGATCGTTGCGCTGACCTTGAAGAAATTCATAATGAGTCGATACCTTCTCATATTCTTCTAGGGAGCTGAGGTTGACGCGGCCCAAAGAAGTGATGGCGCTTTTGAGTTCCCCCATGCGTCGTCGGGCCTTTGCCTTGGATTCTAGGGGAATGGCCTCGTCTTTGGCCTCAGCCAGCGTGAGGTTTAAATCTTCGTTGAGACGCCGCAAAAGCTCTTCTTCTTCCTCCTTCGCACGCTCCAGCATCAGTTGAACCTTGTACAATTCCTTGGACAAGAAGTCCGCTTCTGAGCGAAGGGTTTCCAGGTGGTTTTCCCGCTCCTTCAAACGGGCCTTGAGGGAGACCTCTTGCATGTCCAGTGCATCGTAAGCCTGATCCAGCGCTGCCATCGCTTGTTGGTGCTCTTCCATCGCTGCCGTTTTTTCCCCCAAGCTGCAAACAAGCTCTTGGGCGCTGGTGCGGTGCGAGTGAAGCTGTTCGAGGGCTTGGCTTTTTCGCAAAGCGTTCTCTTCTTCGCGTTGCGACAGACGCAGGAGCGCCGCATCCATTTGTTCTTTTTCCCCTTGAACCTTCTGTAGGCTCAGGCGCTGGTTGGCCAGGGCGTCGCGCAAGGCATCGCTTTGAGCAAAAAGCATTTTTCGCTCTTCTCGCAGGTGCTCTCGCTCGGTAAGGGCCTGCTCTTGCTTTTCTTCAATGCGGGAGAGGCTCGCTTTGGCCTCTTGTGCCGCCTCAGTGGCTGCGGCCAGTTGCGTTTGCACCGCTTCCTTCGTGCTCGTTTGATCCTGGAGTACTTCCTCCATGCGTCGAACCTCACGGCGAAAGCCCTCAATACGCTCGCTCAGCCGTGCGGCTTCAAGCTCCGCAGCCCGTCGTTTTTCCCGAAGCGCGCGCACAACGTCTGTTTGCCGCGCCAGGGCTTCCCGGAGCCCTTCCAAGGCGATCTGCTCGCCTGCAAGGGTTGCCCGAGCTGCCCGAAGTTGCTCCCCTAAGGATTCGATCTGCGCTCGCCGCGAGACCACTCCGGCGCTGCCTCCTTTTTGGCTCCCGCCCGTCATGGCGCCCCCCGGGGCAATGATGTCCCCCTCCAGGGTGACAATTTTAATCCGATACCCCGTTTCTCGGGCGGCGAGGACCGCTTCATCCATGGTGCGCAGCACCAAGGTTCGCGCTAAGATGCTGTCGATGATTTCTCGAAACGCTGGGGCTGTCTCCACAAGATCGGACGCAAATCCCAACGCCTGGACCGTTTTAAGCTGTGGCATCGGAATGCGCCGAGCTTTGATGATGTTTTGCGGAAGAAACGTGCAACGACCGAGACGATGCTTTTTCAAAAGCGCAATGAGCGCCTTGGCTTCCTCATCGGTTTTGGTGATGACGTTGCCCACATAGCCGCCCAAGGCCGCTTCGATGGCCAAGGCGTGCTCGGGTTTGGCTTGAAGAACATCCCCGATAAGGTGGGTGTCCTTTTCGAGAGGGGAGCGACTGGTTTTCAAAAATCGGAAGAGATCCCGCACGCTTTTTTGATAGCCCTCGTGGCTCTGCTCCAGCTGCTGGAGCATGGTTTGTTTCGAGGCCCCTTCCCGAAGCTCGCTTTTAAGCTCGTCCATACGCCGAGCCGTGTGTTTGCGGGAAGCATCCAGGGATGCCAGAGCCTCTTCTTCCTTTTCTAGAATTTCTCGATCCGCCAGATCCTTCTCTTCAAGAACTCGGCGCTGCGCCTCCAAGGAAGCGGCGCCTTCCTCATTGAGCCTGAGCGTCGTCTCATATCCTTCATCAAGGTTTGAGAGACTTTCTTCTCGCGCGAGAAGATATTCTTTACGGCTTTGGGCTTGTTGCAGCGCTTGCTGGGCGTCCTTATAGGCTTCTTGCAGCGCGGCTTCTTGATCTTTGGCCGCTTGGTTTTCAGCTTCGGCGGCCTGGATATCCCCTTCGATTTCGCTCACGGATTCGGCCGCCGCAGCCAAATCCGCGGTTTGGACCAAAAGGCGTTGTTCCAGGATCGCTAGAGCTTCTTCTTCTTGCTTTCGTTGAACCACTGCGCGCCCAGCTTCCTCTTCCAATACGGTTAAGATCGCTTGGGCTTTTTCGGCGCCTTCCTCATGAGTGCGGATTTTTTCTTCATCCAAGGCGCGCTGAGCACTCGCTGCTTCTTTTTCACTTTGGTGGCGGTAAAAGGCTTCTTTTTTGCTGGCTTTTTCCTTTCCCAACGTGTCCAATCGGTTTTTTTCCTCTTCCAAGGCGTCGTCCAAGGCGATGCGTTGCGCTTCTTTTTCGCTCGAGGCGCCCGCCAACCCTTGACGTTGGTGCTCCAAAGCCTCTTGTTTTTCCAAAAGCTCACTGAGATCCGAAAGAATCAAAGAAGTCTGTAACGTCCGCAACTCCTTGGAGAACACTAAGAATTCCTCGGCTTTCTTTTTTTCCGTTCTCAAGGGGCCCAGGCGTTCCTCATAGGTGGATAGAATATCCTCAACGCGGATGAGGTTTTCTTCCGCTGCGCGAAGCTTGCGTTCTCCCTCTTCCTTGCGAGTTTTAAACTTAGTGATGCCCGCTGCTTCTTCCACTAGGCCCCGTCGCTCTTCGGGTTTGCCCGACAAAATCGCGTCAATTTTGCCCTGCCCAATGATGGAATAACCTTCCCGCCCGATGCCCGTATCCATGAAGAGCTCATGGATGTCTCGCAGCCGGACGGCCTGATTGTTTAAAAGGTATTCACTTTCTCCCGAACGGTAAAGACGCCGTGTTACCGTGACTTCATTGTAGGGCACGGGGAGACTTTGGCAGCTGTTGTCTAGGGTCAATGAGACGCTGGCCTGTCCCAAGGGTTTACGAAACTGAGTGCCGGCGAAAATGACATCCTCCATTTTGCCGCCGCGCAGCTGCTTGACGCTTTGTTCCCCCAACACCCAGCGAACGGCGTCGGAAATATTGGATTTCCCCGAACCATTGGGCCCGACAACGGCCGTAATCCCCGAGCCGAAGCTCAGGTCCGTTTTATCCGCAAAGGACTTAAAGCCCCGAATTTCCAAATTCTTTAAATGCATATTTCTATGGGGGCTTGGCCCCTTCTCCTTAATGTCACAACGCCGCGGACTTGGTGAAAATCCCCATGAACCGCCAGAGTTTTGGGCAGCGTTGACCGGTATTGTTTTCTGTTGGCGTTTAAAATGGACGCATCGTAGGGATGGATCCAAAGCTGGGCCTTGGCATCGCCGGCAAGGGCGCAAGCAATCCGTCCCGCAAGCCTTCGGCTCAACACCAGCTCTCGAAGGGCGGGATGATGCGGCCCACAAATCAGGCTCTTTAAAAGGCTTGGGGTCTCTTGCAGACCCATGCGAAGAATCTCAATGCCCTCTTCGTCCAAAAAGGTCATCATCTCTTGGAGATGCGCTACGGTCTCTTCCAAAGAACGCGGCGCATAGCGTCCCTCCCGGTAAAGCCTCTCCAGAGGCGTTCCCCGAAGCACCAGCGTCGGATAAAGGCGAACCGCCTCGGGGCGAAGAGCAGCCGAGGCCCGAAGACTATAAAGATCCCCGGAAAAACTCGCCCCCAAAAGCCCCGGCATGAGCTGGTGCACTAAATGCAAATCTGCCTCACAGATGGCCTTGGACGCCCGAATCGTATCCGCTGCCGTATGGAACCGCCCACTTTGCCAAAGGACCTCATCTTCCATGCTTTGTACGCCAAGCTCCACGGTTTCTACTCCATAGGCCTTCAGCCGTTCCAAGCCTTCCTGGGTTATGGCATCGGGTCGGGTGGACACTCGCAAACTCTTCAAGGTTCCGTTGACTCGATAAGGGAAAATGGCGGATAAAAGCCGCTCTTGGTCCGACCAGGGCAAGGCGGTGAAGGAGCCGCCGTAGAAGGCCGCTTCAACGGGCTGTGATGGGTCCTTTACCGATTGAAGATAGCGCTCCAGCGTATCTTGGAGTTCTTTAGGGGAAGGCAGCTGTTGGGCGAGGGCGCCGCTGATGGTTTCCTGATTGCAAAAAATGCACCGATGCCCGCAGCCGGCAAAGGGAATGAAAAAAGGAACAATCATTCGCTTCAAGAAGGGTCCTTTCCCGTAGCAAGCTTACTTAAGGCATCCCGGGCGGCTTCTTGCTCAGATTCTTTTTTACTCATGCCTTCGCCCTTACCCATAGTAATTTCATCAATGGCCACGCGGGTATAAAATTTGCGGCGGTGCGGCGGTCCCTCATACTTCAACAGATCGTAGCGGATCTGCACGGCGCCGGCTTCTTGCAAAAGCTCTTGCAGACGCGTTTTGTAATCCATAATGATCTCATTGTTTTTGGCTCGAGCGATGAGATCTTCGAAATTCGTCAAAATAAAGCCCCGCGCTACCTCCATGCCTTGGTCCAAATAAAGCGCAGCAATCACCGCCTCCACCGCATCCGCCAAAAGAGAGGCGCGCTGGCGACCGCCCGTGGCTTCCTCTCCATGAGATAAAAGCAGATAGCGGCCCAGATTCCAGCGCTTGGCGACCTCGTGCAAAGAAGGCTCGCAGACAATCATGGCACGGATTTTCGTCAAATCCCCTTCCTGTTTGCCATCCCCCGTCTCATATAAATGCTCTGTGATGCAAAGCTGCAGTACGGCATCTCCTAAAAACTCCAGCTTTTCATTGCTGGAGCGCTCCTCCTGCTGGTTGGCAAAAGAGGAGTGCGTCATGGCAAGGTCCAAGAGTTCCGGACGACGGAACACAATGCCCAATTCCTTGATCTGCATGAATGTATCTCCTTTGGTCATAAAGGCCATTGATCAACCGGCTGATCGCCTGAAGGCCAGTTCAGCAATGGACTTTGTGGAGGGGCGCTTCCCCATCCGTTGATCCTACCCCCTTATTATATCAAAAAAGGGGGGCCCCTCGCCTTCTTTCGGGGGGCGTTATGGCGTCAACTTACGGTCGGTTCAAATCTCGAATACCCCTTGGCTGTTGTTTGCTGCCCCAAGCTTAGGCCTTATTCCCCCCCGTGCAGTGCAGGATATCGGACCGCCCCCCCCTTTACCGGAGATCTTTAGCCCTTATCACCAGCCCTTATCACCAGCCCTTCTCCAGCTTCATGCGACGAGCTTTTGTCCTCTTTTTCTTTTCCTTGGCAAAGAAAGAGGCCCGAAGGGCTCCGCGGTTCCACTTTTACGCGGCGCACCTAGGTCTTTCGCTCAACGGCTTTGCACTGCGTTGCTTCGTAGAATCCCCCCAGGTTTTCTTCATCAAAAAGCGCATTTGTTGGATTGGTCCATCCATGGGCATCTCGCTGGATGGTCCTTAGGGCTAACATTGGCCCAAGCAAAGTCTGACTCTAACCCGTTCAAGGCTTATCTTGAAGTTCTTCGATGCTCTTTAGTTCGTTTTTTTGTTGTGGTGCTGCGTGTTTTCCTACTTTTAACCCCTCAGAATCGACCGAACAAAAAAAGCCCGGGAATACTGATCATTTCAGTATTCCCGGGCTTTTTTTGTCTTTGTTTCCATTGACTTTATAACCCCAAATTCCCTGGAATCCATCTCTTTGCTGGATGCTCAAACCATTCATCAACTCAGGTTCGGAATCTTTGCAGGGACTGGGGCAAAGATCCCGAACACGGGGGACTCTGGGTTGTCCCCGGGATCCTTGCGGCTCAAGCAGCACCACCAAAACTGCATCGCGGTTTTTTCTCACGGGATCCAAAGTAGGGGTAGGTGATTCTCTGAACTGCTCCCACTACCGGGTCCACTGATTGGGGGGGGCCTGAAAACCGGCCGTTGGAATCCCTCGTAAGATCTATTCTTCGCCGCGGGCTTCTTGAATAAACTGGACCAAATCGGCGACGGTTTTTGTATTGCTGGCCTCATCTTCGGGCATGGTCAGGTCAAACTCATCTTCCAGGGCCATGATCACCTCCATCAGGTCCAAGGAATCGGCGCCCAAATCTTCAAATCCCATATCCATACGGATTTCCTCTGGAGACATCCCCAGCTTATCTGCTATAATGTCACGAACCTTTTCAAATACCATTGGTTTCCCTCCTTTTAAAAATCTGGATTCATCGTTGGGATTCCCACCGGAATCCCTTGTATCATAGTATGAGCCAGCCTCTATTGGCAACTGGTTTTTTCAAGTTCTTGTGCAAAGCGTTCGATGAAGCGAGCGTCTGAAACCTGAAGGGCCTGACCGATGGCGTTGGCAAAGGCCACTTCATCGGAAGATCCATGGGCTTTGACGACAATGCCTTTGAGTCCAAGAAAGGCCGATCCTCCGGTTTCTCGGTAGTCGTAGTGCTTCATCATGGTTTTCAGGGGCTTTTTAATAAGCAACCCACCCACTTTACCTCGAGGAGTAGCCATAAGGCTTTCCTTGATCATCTCCAACATGGTTTTCACCGTGCCTTCAAAGGTTTTTAAAATGGTATTGCCAACGAAGCCATCGGCAACCAGGACCTGGACATCGCCCCGAAGAGCTTCCCGCGGTTCGACGTTGCCGACGAAATGCAGGGAGTCATCCTCATTTAAAAGTGTGTACGCCGCTTTGGTCAGTTCGTTCCCTTTTTCTGCTTCAGCCCCAATGTTGATCAAGCCAATCTTTGGAGAAGGCACCTTCAGAATCGTTTCAAAATAGACCTTGCCCATGTGGGCAAACTGGTGCAGATTGATGGGCTTGCAGTCGGTGTTGGCGCCCACGTCAATGATCATGAAGGGGCCGTTTTTTCCTGGAATTAAGGGGGCAAGCGCCGGCCGATCAATCCCCTTCATGCGGCCGATGATGAATAAGCCCCCCGCCAAAAGCGCGCCCGTGGAGCCGGCAGAAATCACGCCTTCGCATGTTCCATCCCGAACCAATTCGATGGCTCGGCGCAAGGAGGAATCTTTTTTGCGTCGAATGGCCATCACCGGAGCCTCTTCAGTGGTGATGACTTCAGTGGTGGGCAGAATCTCAATGCGGCCAGGCGCCACCTCATGCAGGGCGAGTTCTTTCTTCAAAAGGGCCTCATCCCCCGTCAAAATGAGGGAGACATCAAATTGTTTTACGGCCCGCACCGCACCGGACACCACCGCTTGGGGCGCTTCATCCCCGCCCATGCCATCCACAGCAAATCGTTTGGTCATCGTCTTTGGACCTCCTCGTAATCAATGCCTCCATTTTACCATAAACCATCGTCCTTGCACCCAGACCTATCTTGGCCGGGGCGAAAGCCCTCGGAGAGAATCACGGGCAAAAAAGAAAGAAAAAGCGCAGATTGGGATGGCCCCATCTGCGCTTTTCATGGATTCAATTATTCGACATCAACCTTGGCGATGATCTCCTGCCCATTGTAGTGTCCGCAATTCTTGCAAACTCTGTGAGAGAGCATCATTTCATGGCATTTGGGGCACTCAACGATGCTGGGTGCTGCGGCCTTGAACGTTTGGGCTCTTCTCCGGGCGGTTCTGCCCTTGGAGAATCTTCTTGCTGGATTTCCCATTTCTACACCTCCTTGAAATAATCCTTTAATGCGGCGAACCTCTCGTCCACCTGTTCCTTATCACAGTCACAGGCTTCCCGATTGAGATTGGCCCCGCATTCCTGACACAGGCCCTGGCAGCTTTCACTGCAAAGTGCCTGGATCGGCAGACTGGATATCAAATCTTTTGTGAGGAGGTCCGCAAGATCCACGGTGTCTCCTGGGGATAACAAAATGGTATCCTCATCGTCAGAGGACTCCTCACTGGAATAGGTCTCTTGAACTTTAACATCCATGGACCGATCGAATGAGTCTAGGCAGCGATCGCAGATGAACCTCATCTTGGTGGTGAGGCAGACATCCAGCGCCAACTGCCGGCCTGTTTGTTTGAGCGTGCCAACGGCCTTAATGGGATCCAAAAACTGAATCTCCTTGGATTCTTCCAAGGAAAGCGCCGGCCAAAATGAGAAGTTGAGATCTTTTACCACCGGCTTCGCCTTGGCATCCGAAAGTTCAATGATCATTTGCAATCCTTCCTTTTTGGGGCTGAAACAAAAGTTCTCTTGACGAACACAATTCATATTATCAGTCTAAGGCACATCTGTCAATGATGGCTCAAAAAAAACAGGGGGATTTCCTGGTACAGCGCCCCCTAGAGGGATCCTCCAAGGCTCCCTCTAGAGAAGGTAAGGACGTCACTGCGCCCAGCCGGCTCCCCTTGAGGTGGGGCGCTTTAAGAAGTCCCTCACTGGTCCTTTACCATTATTTTGAAGAGGATGAATGAAAAGATTCCCTTTATTATTGTCAATTTCGCCCTGGAATTCCTCTTGGCGGATCCGCTCTTCGGTGATTGGACCTCTGGGTTAAATAAATCCCTGCATCCCTTGCGCTTCTATGCGCTAAACTCGGCCCCTTGTCCCAATGGGTTCTTCTGGTGCCCTCAATCCTTCACTCCCGGACGCCACGGCCTTCATGGCTTAAGAACGCTTCGCACCACTTCTGAGCGAATAGCTTCTCTTCGTGCCCCGTCATTGAACTGCACGTCGCTTGATTGGTCCTTTTCATTCTTTTTTCCCCCATGACAGATTGCCAGCCATGGGCTATCATTACAGTAGCTTACAACAACGCAAAAAAATGGGAGGCTCTTATGAACGAAATCATCATTCGCCCGCAAAAGTCCAAGCAATATCTGCTTTTTTTTATTTCCTTGGCCCTTGTAGGAGGATCTCTCTTGGTCTTTTTCCAGCAAGGACCTTTCTTTAAAGTTTTGGGCGTAGTGGGCGGTTTGTTTTTTATTTTCTGCTCTGGCGCGTTGCTGCGCAACCTCTTAGACCCAACGCCTCTTTTAATTATAAACGAAGAAGGACTGATCGATAATACCGGTCTTGCGCGCTACGGACTCATTCCCTGGAGCGCCATCCGTAGCGTACGCCTCACGACCCGGGCGCAACAGACGCTTTGCTCTTTGGAGTTATGGGATCCGGAAGGGTTTTTAAAAGAGCGAGGGGCTCAGGAGCACCAACTGGAGAAGTGGCGTCAAAGCAAGCTCATCAGTCCCGTCAACATCAACCCCACCGCCATGGACCGCTCCGCCTTTGATCTGAAACAGCTGATAGAGGAGCATTTAAAAAACGCCCGCTGAGCGTTTCCGCTCGTTTGCAGCGCCCCTAAAAATAAGCCGTGAGAATCCCTTTGGATTCTCACGGCTTATTTTTAGAGAGTGATTCAATTACGCTTCAGCCTGAACCAATTCCTTGGTATCCCGAGCAATCATCAGTTCTTCATTGGTCGGTACCACGAGCAGCTTCACCTTGGAGCCTTCTGTGGAGAAGACCACTTCCTTGCCGCGGCAGGCATCCTTTTCTTGGTCCACTTCAAAGCCAAAGAATTCCAGTCCTTTAAGAATCTCTTCCCGAGCTTCCGGAGAGTTTTCGCCAAGACCTGCGGTGAAGACAATGGCATCGAGTCCGCCCATGGCGGCAGCATATGCGCCGATGTACTTGCGGACGCGATAGTAGAACATATCCAGGGCAAGCTGGCTTCTCTTATGTCCTTCACTGGCGGCTTTTTCCAAATCCCGGAAATCCGAAGAAACGCCGGAAATTCCCAGCACACCGGATTTTTTATTCATCAGATTATCCACGGCCTTGGCGTCCCAGCCTTTTTCAGCCATGAGATAGGTGACGATGGCCGGATCCATATCGCCGGTTCTGGTTCCCATGATGAGCCCGGCCAAAGGCGTGAAGCCCATGGAGGTATCAATGGCTTTGCCGTATTTTACTCCGGTGACCGAGGATCCGTTGCCCAAATGACAGGTCACGATTTTCATGTCCTCAATGTTGCGGATGAGAAGCTCCGCCGCTCTTTGGGAGACGTATTTGTGGCTGGTGCCGTGGAAGCCGTAACGGCGGATTTTATCCGATTCGTAGAGCTCATAGGGCAGGGCATACATATAGGCCGAGGGCTCCATGGTTTGGTGGAAAGAGGTGTCAAAAACAGCCGTCATGGGCGTTTTGGGCATCAATTCCTGGCACGCATGGATGCCGATGAGGGCGGGCGGGTTGTGCAAAGGGGCCAATTTAGAAACTTCATCCAACTCCTGAATGAGTTCTTTAGAGAGCAATACGGACTTGGAGTATTTCTCGCCGCCATGAACAATGCGGTGACCCACTGCCGTGATTTCATCGGGGCTTTGGATCACGCCCACCGAAGGATCCGAAAGGGAGTCCAAAACCAGGGAGATCGCAACCTTGTGGTCGGGCATGGGGGTTTTGACGATGTGCTTGTCCTTGCCCTCGGGCCGGTGGGTCAAAACGGAGCCCTCGATGCCAATGCGCTCCACAAGACCCTTGGCCAGTACGGCCTCGTTGGTCATATCGTAAAGCTGATACTTGAGGGACGACGATCCTGCATTGATAACCAAAATTTTCATTGTACTAAATACCCCTTCTCTATTTGTTCGTATTGGTCTGAGCCTGTACGGCCGTTACGGCGACAACATTGACGATGTCCTCCACGCTGCATCCGCGGGAGAGGTCGTTGATGGGTTTGGCAAAGCCTTGGCAGATGGGTCCGATGGCTTTGGCTTTGGCAAAGCGCTGCACCAATTTATACCCGATGTTTCCCGCTTGCAAATCCGGGAAGACCAAAACATTGGCCGCTCCGGCAACGCTGGAGTGGGGCGCTTTTTGTTGGGCTACCCCGGGAACCAGGGCCGCATCCGCTTGGAGCTCACCATCGATGGCCAAATCCGGTCGCAATTCGTTGGCCTTGGCCACCGCCTCACGGACCTTGGTGACCACTTCATGCTCGGCAGATCCCTTCGTGGAAAAGCTCAGCATGGCCACCTTCGGCTCGTACCCCATGAGGTTTTTGGCCGTATCTGCGGTGGAAATGGCGATGGAGGCCAATTGATCCGCATCAGGCATGGGATTTACGGCGCAGTCGGCAAAGAGCAACGTGCCTTCTTGGCCGTATTCCGATCCGGTTTCCATAATAAAGAAGGACGAAACCACCTGGACCCCAGGCGCCGTCTTGATCACCTGAAGGCCCGGACGCAGAAGATCCCCCGTGGTGTGCACGGCGCCAGAGACCATGCCCTGGGCATCGTTGGCTTGGACCATCATCGTGGCGAAATACATGGGATCCTTCACGATTTCCAAAGCTTGTTCCGGCGTCACGCCCTTTTTCTTTCTCAATTCATAAAACACATGGGCGTAGGCGTTCAGCTTGTCGCTGGACGCGGGATCGATGACCGAGCACCCCGTGAGATCAAGGCCCATTTCTGTGGCTTTAGCCGAAATGGTGTCCTTATTTCCGATGAGCACAAGATCTGCGATGCCTTCTTGGCTGATTTTGGCAGAGGCTTGCAACGTCCGTTCTTCTTCGCCCTCGGGCAGAACGATGGTTTGACGCGCCTTTTGAGCTTGCGCCTTCATTTTCGTCATGAAATCCATTTTTTGACTCCTTTTCCCCCGAAAGGGTGGATCCTTCCTGCAGGTTTTTATCGTATCTATCTTACTCCATTTGTGCACGCCTTATCAAGGCATTTGATATAATAAAGAAACAGTATCAAAGAAAGAATAGAACAGGTGAGTCCCATGAGAGCGGCCTTCGTCATTTGTGAATACAATCCCTTCCATCTGGGCCATGCCCATCATATCAAGACCCTGAAAACGCAGTGCAACCCCGACGTGGTGGTGGGCATCATGAGCGGAAATTTCCTGCAGCGGGGCACCCCTGCCCTCTGCTCAAAATTCCAAAGAGCCCAAATCGCCTTGGCGGGCGGCGTGGATCTTGTCCTAGAAATGCCGCTGATTTATGCGACTTCCTCCGCGGAGTTTTTTGCCCGCGGGGGCGTTGGCATCGCCTCCTCCTTTGGAGAAAATCATCTGCTCTGCTTTGGATCCGAGAGCGGATCCTTGGAAGAAATTATTACAGCTGCCCGTCTGCTTTTGGAGAATAAAGACAGCTTGGACCCCCTCATCCGAGCCCAATTAAAAAAAGGACACCGATATCCCAAAGCGCGTGAGGAGGCACTCGTGCAGCTCTTTGGCAACGAATGGGCCCACGGCCTTTTGGGTCAGCCCAACAACATTTTGGCCCTTGAATACGCCAAAGAGCACCTGCGCCGCTCATCCCCCCTCACCCTCCACACCATCCCTCGTCAAGGCATGGGCTATCATGAGGAACAAGAAGACCCTACCCTACTCCCCTCGGCCACAGCCCTTCGAAGCGCCTTGGCCCAGGGAAACCTCGATGCGGTGCGCTCAGGCATGCCCGAAAAAGCCTTTGCGCTGTTTCAGCAGGCTTTAAAGGAACGCAAGCTTCCTGAGGGGGATCCGTTGAAGGATCTTTTGGCCCTGACCTTGACCTATCACCCAGAAAGCCTAATGACGCTCCCTGAAGCTCGAGACGGTCTGGGCGAACGGATGCTCAAGGCGCGTGGAATTCTACGACACGGAACTTTAAAGGACTTTCAAGCGGCCGTAGCCACCAAACGCTATCCCAATACCCGCATCCAGCGCCTAATTCTCCACGCCTGCCTGGGCCTTGCTGCCCTAGACTACGAGACCGAACGTCAAAGAGACCCTCGCTACAGCCTCATCCTTAGCCTCAATGAAAAAGGCGCGGCGTTTTTAGCCCACACTCGAGGCCAGCGGAGTCTCCCCATTGTCCAAAGTTTAAAGAATCTTCCCAGGGAATGGACCGCTCCAGACGTGCGCGCCAGCGAATGCTATCACGCTCTAGACGCCGCTTACGATCCCCTGTGGGACTTTACCCACCCGTTACGCATTACGCCAAGCGCCCTTACGAAGAAGGGTCCGCTTCCGTAGAAACGCATCGTCCCTAACGCAAAAGGATCCCTCCGCTCTAGGGCTCGAAGGATCCTTGTTTGATCTGCGCTGCCCTCTCACGGGGGCAGTCTTCGCTTTTTTATTTCATGTTGGCCAATTCTTGAATGTTTTCCCGCACCGTGCTGGTGGTGGAATCAATGCTTTGGCGGTAGCCGGCCACAAAATCCTCCATGGACTTTTTAAAAGAAGCCATGGCGTCATTGGAACGCAGCTGCAACTCCTGCTCGAGCTCCGAGAGCAGGCCATAGGCATAATCTCGGGAGGCAAGACGCATATTCTTAGATTCCGTCTGTGCCTTGGAGACAATCTCCCGAGCCTTGTCCTCTGCGGCCCGAACGATGGCGTGCTCATTGACCCGGCTTCTCATGATTTCCTCGGCCTCTGCCTTGATGCGGTTGTATTCGGCATTGGCTTCTTCCAAAATCCGATCTTTTTCCGCCAGCACGTAGTTGGCCGTGTTGAAATCCTCCGGCACGTTTTGGATGATGTCTCCGATGATGTCGGTGATGATCTCCTGATTCACCATCACCTTACTGGAGAACGGAACCTTGGAAGCTTGCTCAATTTCATCTTGAAGGATTTCCACCAGCCGAACCAATTCAATCTTTTTTTTGCCCAAATCATTGCGTTCATGTTCCATTTTACTGCACCTTTCCTTTAACGTAATCCGTCGATGCCTCGACGCTTTGGCACTATGCTTTAGCGCTTTGCACAAAACGAGGGGTTTATAGAGTTTATTTGTAATAATTTTTTTTGAGCCGCTCCATAATGGGCCCCGGGACAAATCCTTCCAAATTTCCGCCAAAATGCATCACCTGGCGCACAAGGGAAGAGGAAAGATACGAATACTTCGGGCTGGTCATCATCATTAGGGTTTCAATCTCAGGTTCCATGGCCCGGTTGGCGTTGGCCATTTGAAGTTCGAAATCGAAATCAGAGACCACGCGTAGTCCTCTAATTATAACCCGCGCCCCTACTTCTTTCAAGAAATTGACGGTGAGCCCCGAAAAACCACGCACTTCAACATTGGGCAGATGCGAAGTCACGAGACGAATCATGTCAATACGCTCTTCGATGGGAAAAAACCCCTTCTTTTCCGTGTTGATGAGCACCGCCACAATGACCTTATCAAAAATCGTGGCGGCCCGTTCAATAATGTCGAGATGCCCCAAGCTGATGGGGTCAAAAGATCCTGGATATACTGCAATGTTGGTCATCTATTCGTCCTCTTGCCGGGCTCGGTAAAAAACCAAGGTCGTATTCCCATAGTTGCGCACATCAGAGAGGGGAAACGCCGCCGTCCCCTGGAACACCTCTTCGGAGGTATCAATTTTAGTGACGATGATGCCCTTGGAAGAAATCAAGTGATGCGCTTCAAGATACGCCATGGCCGGGGGAATCATTTCATTGAGGTAGGGGGGATCAATAAACACCAAATCAAAAGGCCGACCGGTGCGGGCCAGTTGGCCCAGAGCCTTTTGCCAATCCATAAAAAGCGCTTGGCACTCTTTATTAAAACCTAGGGTTTGAATGTTTTCAACCAAAAGATCATAGGTTTCCTTAAAGTGGTCCACCAAGACCACGTCCGAAGCCCCCCGAGAGGCCGCCTCCAATCCAAGGGATCCGGTGCCGGCAAATAAATCCAGCACCCGGCGTCCATAGACGTCCTTGCCCAGAATGTTGAACATGGATTCCTTCACCCGGTCTAGGGTGGGTCGTGTGGCCCGAGGGTCTCCTTTTTGGGGTTCCCTCCCCTCGTTTTTCGGGCCTAAGATTTTTCGTCCGCGGGCTTTGCCCGATATAATTCTCAAAAAATATGCCTTCCTTTCATTTCGTCGCCGTCAGGTCACGCACACCAGGTGAAATCCATCGTCCAAGGTGGCGAGAAACTCATCACGGATATCCCGATGTTCTTTGTTTTGGGCTGAAAAAACTATCTCCGCCCAACGAGAAGCCTCGATAAACAACGGATAATCTTGAATAAAATCCGCCAAGATCAAGCCAGATTCGCCGCTTTGGTTCGTGCCAAACAAAGCGCCGCTGCCCCGCATCTCCAAATCTTTTTGAGCGATGCGAAATCCATCGGTGGTTTGGGCCATCACGTCCAGGCGCTCCTTGGTGGCCTCGGAAGCTCCGGCAAAAATCAAGAGACAGTAGGCCGCCTCGGCCCCGCGGCCCACGCGACCCCTGAGCTGATGCAGGGAAGAGAGTCCAAAACGCTCGGCGTTCTCCACCACCATAACCGTGGCGTTGGGCACGTTAACGCCCACCTCGATGACCGTCGTGGACACCAACACGTCGTAAGCCCCTTGGGCAAACGCGTCCATCAATTCATTCTTTTGGGCACTTTTCATCCGTCCATGAATGCTGGCGATGCGGGCCTTTTGCAGGGGACCCTCTTGAAGATTTGCCGTCAGAGCTTCCACCGACAAAAGCTTGGATTCTTCCTTGGCTTCGATCAAGGGGCAAACCACGTAGGCCTGATGCCCTTTTTGTATTTCCTCCTGCACTTTAAGATAAGCCCTTTGGCGCTCCCCAGGGCCGTAAACCTTCGTCCGGGTTTTTTGGCGGCCCGGTGGCAGTTCATCCAGGACCGACAAATCCAGGTCGGAATAAAGATGCAGGGCCAGGGTTCTTGGAATGGGCGTGGCGCTCATGACCAAAACATCCGTTCCCTCATGCTTTTCACGCAAGAGCAGGCGCTGATTCACTCCGAAGCGATGCTGTTCATCGGTGACCACAAGGCCGAGAGCGGGAACCTCCACATCCCCTTCCAAAAGGGCGTGCGTTCCCACCAAGACCATGGGCGCTTTGTCTTTCAAGGAAGTTAAGATTCTGCGACGCTCCGCCGCGCTCGTCGAGCCCGTCAACACCTCCACTTGAATGTCAAAGGGCGTCAACAGCTCCCGAGCTTCCTTGGCGTGTTGCTGGACCAAAATTTCGGTGGGGGCCATCAGTAAGCCCTGGCGGCCGTTTTCCACCACGTTGAAGAGCGCCGTGAGGGCCACCACCGTTTTTCCAGAGCCCACATCCCCTTGGAGGAGCCGATTCATGGGCCGGTCCTTTTTTTGATCCGTCAGAATTTCCCGAATCGAGCGCCGCTGCGCCAGGGTTAATTCATAGGGCAGGGCATCGCGAAAAGCGCGAAGCCTTGGACTCATGGCAAAGACAATGCCCGTGTGATCCTCGCGGCGCTCAGCTTTAGCTGCTTGGATCTTCATGCTGTAGGCGAAGAGTTCTTGAAACTTCAAGCGCTCCAGGGCACGTTCAAAATACGGAGAGTCCGGCTGGTGGATGGCCCGTAGCGCTTCATCCAAGGAAGGGTAACCCGTACTCTCCAGTAAGTCTTGAGGCAGGTTTTCCCGAATGCGCACCCCAGAGAGGACCTGCTGCACGAGCTTTCGCAAGAGGTGCTCCGTTAAGTGCTCTTTCAAGGGATACCGTGCGATCAGGGTTCTTGGGGTGTGCCTTTCGTCCTCCATGTCTCGCAGCACCTGGGGATTGACTACGGATAAGGCCTTCCCCTCGCGTTTGAAGCGCCCATAAAGCAGTACCTGCTGACCCGGAGTAAATTGTTTGGCCGCATAGGGCATGTTGAAATAAGCCGCACGAATAGGACCCCGCAGCGAATCAAAGCGCAGCGTCGTCAGCGTTTTTCCCGTGCGAGTGCGAACGGGCCGGGCCGCGGACTGAAAGCGCGCGGCCACCTTGGCTTTCTCTTCGCCTTGCTCCGAGCGAAGAGATAGCGCCTCAATCCGTTCATAATCCCTGGGAAAATACAAGATCAAATCCAAAAGCGTCTTGATGCCTGCCGCCTCTAGGGTCTTTGCGGTCTTCTCTCCCACGCCCTTCAACGACGCCACCGACTGCGTCAGTTCCACCATTTCTCCCCTCCTTCCAGGCGATCCTTTTTTCTGCATTCATTATACCACGGGCTTAGGCGCCCCCTGGTTCAAGGCCTTCCCCCCACAGACGATGGAAAAACCCCCTCGCCTGCGTACCCGGGCGCAGAGGAGGGGGGCCAAACCAAAGAGAAGCGCCTTGCTATTCCACCGACAAAATAAGGTAGTAAAGGGGCTGCATCCCAGCATAGCTGATGACGTCATAATCCGGATACTTCGCGGAGAGCGCTTCCACAAAAGCGTTAACCTCTTCTTCCTGGGTGTCCTTGCCGTGATAGACCGAAATTACGGAGGTGTCTTTGTCCACCATCTCTTCGATCAAGCGTTCGGCCATCGGGTAAATGTCCCGCTCCACCATCTTGATCTTATTCTCCAGCAGTCCCAGATAATCGCCCGCATGGACCTTTTGTCCTTCAATTTCCGTATCTCGTACCGCAAAAGTGATCTGGGCGGACTTCACTTCTTTCAGCGCCCGCATCATCAGTTCTTCATTTTCATGCTCGTCAGCCTCGGGATTAAACGCAGCGAGGCAGCTGATGCCCTGAGGAATGGTCTTCGTGGGCACCACGTGAAGCTTCTTGTCGGTCAAATCCAAACATTGATTGGCACTCATGATGATGTTTTTGTTGTTGGGCAAAATGAAAATATCTTCGGCATTGAGGGAATTCACGGCGTTCAAGATGTCGTTCGTGGAGGGGTTCATGGTTTGACCGCCTTCAATGACGACATCACAGCCCAAATCCTCAAAGATCGTGCGAAGCCCCTCCCCCGCGGCCACAGCGATGAAGCCGTAGCGTTTGGCTGGAGCCGCCACTTCTGCCTGGTTCAAGGTTTCTTTAACAAAATCGGACTCCTCATGGGTGTGCAACTGGCGATTTTGTTCTCGCATGTTCTCGATCTTAATCTTCAACAGCTCGCCGTGTTTTTGGGCTTCTTGCATCACCACGCCGGGCTCTTCCGTATGAATGTGGATTTTCGTAATATCATCCATGGTGACAAAGACGATGGAATCGCCCCGAGCCTCCAGGAACGATTGGAATTGAGGATCCTCAATGGCACCGCCCACGATGAATTCCGTGCAATAGCCGTAAGTAATGTTGCTCTGTGCCATGACGGCACCGTGATCCACCACGCTGCCCGAAGCCGTGACGTCCTGTCGAACCTCGGCTACGAGGTTGTTGGTCAAGGCGTCCTGCATGCCTCTGAAAATAATGAATAACCCCATGCCGCCTGAATCCACCACTTTGGCTTCTTTGAGCTGGGGCAAAAGATCCGGAGTCTTATTGAGGGTTTCTTCGGCCACACGGTTGACCAACGTCAACAGCTCGCCCATATCCTGGTAGGAGCCCGCTGTGGCGGCGTCTCCGACTTCACGAATGACCGTGAGGATGGTGCCTTCGGTAGGTCGCATTACCGCCCGATAGGCGGCCTGTGCCCCTTCCTTCAACGCCTTGGCAAACGCCTCAGGCGGCGCCTGGTCCAACTCTTCGAACCCTTTGGCAATGCCTCGGAAGATTTGCGAGAGAATGACGCCGGAGTTGCCCCGGGCGCCCATGAGGGCCCCCTTGGCCAAATCGCGGGACACCTTGGCCAGATTGGTTTCCTTGGAATCCTTCACAGCATCCACTGCCGCGCGAAAGGTCATGCTCATGTTGGTCCCGGTATCCCCATCGGGCACCGGAAAGACGTTCAGTGAATCCACATAGGCTTTCTTTTCCTCCAGCAAATTGCTGGCGTAGATGCACATATTAATAAAATGTTGTCCATCAATTACCGAGTACGTCATTCTAGAACCTCACACCCTCAATGTTCACGGTGATGCCCGTGACCTTTAATCCCGTAAAGTTTTCCACATTGTATCTGACTTTTTGAATGATGTTGTTGGCAATCACAGAAATCTTCGTGCCGTACTCCACGACCACAAATACTTCAATGGAGAGCTCTCCGTTTTTTTGATGGACCTTGACGCCTTTATTTAAATGCTCCACCTTAATGAGCTGCCAAAGTTCATCGGTGGTGTTTTTGGCCGCCATTCCTACAACGCCATAGCATTCCATGGTGGCCATGCCGATGATGTTGGCAATGACATCGTCTGAATAGCTCACTTTTCCGAGTTCGGTTTTATATCCGATCATATGTATAACCTCCGGGTTTAGTCTAGAACCGCCTTCGGACGCGGTTGATTCTCAAACCGGCCCATACTTTTACATACTAATCATCATATAATAATTTCAAGCCTTTATCAATCCATTTTCAGAAGACGACGCAGACGACGGCGGTCTTAAGGCGCAGCCTAAGCCAGCCAAAGACTCCTTCTCCTAAATTTAAGCGACGGTCTGCTGAAAATTTTTGTTGATTGGGACTATGGCCTGTGTTATACTAGTTTATGCTGTTAAAACACTCATTAAGGAGGTGTTGTCATGTCGAGAAAATGCGAATATTGCGATAAGGGCGTCGTTGCTGGAGTGTCCTACAGCCACTCCCACAGACAAAATAAAAGAACCTGGGCTCCCAATCTGAAAAAAGTCAGAGCAATTGTCAACGGGACTCCGAAACGAGTTGTTGTCTGCACCCGCTGCCTGCGCTCAGGTAAGGTTGAACGCGCTATTTAAGAAGAAAAGGCCTGATGTACATCAGAGCCTTTTTTATTTTTTGAACGCAACGCCCCCATTGATCCGCCCACGAAAAAGGCTTCCCGTATCCCTTTGGATTCGGAGAAGCCTTTTGTTGTTTTAAGAAGTTCGCGCTTTTTTAAAAGGACCAATCGGGAACCTGAGGGAGCGCTTCAAGAAATGGCTCATCGCTGGTTTGCAGCATCAAAACCAGTCCCTCTTTAAATCGCACACTGGCAAAGGGCGCTTGAAATTCATTGGACACCGTCAGACCCGACCCAAATCTCAGGGAGTGATCCGTCAAGGGATACCGGACGCCCTGCAAGGAAAAATGGGGCACCGTCTGGCCAAGGGCACTAAAGGAAAGGTATGGAAAAGGACCCTTGGGAATCTCTTGGGATTGATTCAAAAGATTGATTTGATTGTGATCATCGAGCAGCGTCATCCGAATGCTATCCGCCAACGCTTGTTGCAACAGGCCGATATTGGCCAACAAATGATCGATGCGGCTGCCCGTCCCCCCCAAAAGAACGATCTGCTTAGCCCCTTGCTCTCGGGCCGCCCGATAAGCGGCAAAGGTGTCGGTAAAGTCCTTTGCCCGAGGATATATGGTAACTTTCGCGCGGTCCCTTAAGGCCCCTTGGCTGTCCTCATCCAAGGAATCGAAGTCCCCCACAGCAACCTCAAAAGCTATGCCTTGATCTAGTAATACCTTAGCGCCTCGATCTGCAGCGAGGATGAAGGGCTTTTTACGGCGCACCACCTCTTGCAGCAAAGCTCCTGAAGGCGGGGTGCCGCCGGCTACAATGAGTGCGTTCATGCCATAGCATCCCGCAGGGTCTGAAGGTTCTTCTCTAGCGTTCGGCCGCGGAACACCGCTGACCCCGCCACAAAGCAATCCGCGCCAGCTTCTTTGAGCATGCGGATGTTTCCCGCATCCACCCCGCCATCCACTTGGATGATGAGGTTGGGATTCTTCTCTTGCGCCATGGCCCGCAGCTTTACGATTTTTTGTGTGACGTAAGGAATGAATGTTTGGCCGCCGAAGCCAGGGTTGACGCTCATCAAAAGCACATAATCCAACTGGGGCAAAAGGTCCTCCAGGACCGATACCGGCGTCGCAGGGTTTAAAACGATGCCCGCCTTGACCCCCAGTTCCTTCAAGCGGCTGACGGCACGATCGGCATGGACCTCCGCCTCCCAGTGAAAGGAAATCCAATCGGCACCGGCATCGGCAAAGTCTTTAAAGTAGAGAGACGGATGGACGATCATCAAATGCACATCAAAGGGCAGGGTGGTTCTCCCCCGGATGGCGGAAACCACCGGCAAGCCGATGGAGATGTTGGGCACAAAGGATCCATCCATCACATCCACATGAATCCAATCGGCGCCGCCCTTGGTGATGGCTTCGATGTCCTCGCCCAACGCCGCAAAGTCCGCCGATAA
This sequence comes from Clostridiaceae bacterium JG1575, assembly GCA_002838815.1. GTDB lineage: Bacteria > Bacillota > Clostridia > Clostridiales > Clostridiaceae > JG1575. The sequence goes on from LQGW01000062.1 coordinate 29,761, forward strand.
AATAGAAGGTGCAATCAATCCCATTGGTGTTTTTCTTCCTCTCTCATTTTTTGTAGTACGCGAAGGTAATAGTCGTATCGCTGGGGAGCGACCACCTCGGTCGACGCGTTTTTCACCGCGCACCCAGGCTCCTTGTCGTGCAGACAACCTTGGAAGCGGCAGCTGCCCTCAAAGGGACGAAATTCTGGAAAGTACTCTTTGAGCTCCCCGGGCGTGATGCCGGCAGGCTCCACATGAGAGAATCCCGGCGTATCGGCCAAAAGTCCTGCCCCCAAGGGCACAAGCTCCGTGTGCCTTGTGGTATGGCGTCCCCGGCCAATGCGTTGAGACACTTCTCCAGTTGCCATATGCCGCTGTCCCAAAAGAGCGTTGAGCAAGGTGGATTTGCCGGCCCCAGAGGGCCCGCAGAGCACATAAATGCCATCCTTTATATATGGAAGCACGCTTTGAGATGCTCCTTCTTGATTGGCCTGAAGAAACGTAAAGGCATATCCCGTCCCGCGAAGATGCTCCTCAATGCTTGCTCTTTGGGCGGGGCCGGCCAAATCCATCTTATTCCAAAGAATGCGAAAAGCAACCCCTTTTTGTTCCATGCCCAAAAGAAAGCTGTATAGAAGATCCCAGTTGATGTCGGGGCGCGCCACGGCAAAAACCAGAAAAACCTCTGTGACGTTGGCGATGGCCGGGCGGATCAGTGCATTGGTGCGGGGTAGGATCTCCTCGATGATCCCTTCGGGGAGGGCTCTAGTAAACCGCACGGCATCGCCGGGCAAGGGCGTGATGCCCCGGCGAAATTTTCCCCGCAGCCGGCAGGCAGACTCTTCGCCTCTTTCGTTACGGACTTGATAAAGACCACCCACTCCTTTGACGATCCGCCCCCACTCCAGGGTTCCCTTCGCCTGTTCTTCACATGGGACAAGCCCGCAGGCTACGGGCTTGTCCAACGATTTTTTACTCAATGGGGACATTGCTCATCACATTGACCAAAATCCTTGCACCGGCGGCATCCACCTCAGTGATGTATCCGTCAATGCTTCCGGCGGCAATGAGTTCATCGCGCTTGGCTTGGGACACCACCGACCCATCGGGGTTGTAGAGGTTGAATATATACACCTGATACCCTGCCGCTTTGGCCTTGGCTGCGGCCTCATTGTAATCCATGTTGACGAGGGAGCCTGGTTTGAAAGGTCCCTCGGGCGAAGTGGCGGGTTTGGTGGTGGGCTGAGTTCCTGGCTGCGTGGCCGGAGTGGTGGCCGGAGTCGTCGACGGCTGCGTCGTGGGCTGCGTGGCCGGAGTCGTATCCGGCGCGGGTTTGGTTTTTTTCACGTAGCGCCCGATTTCCACATGAACTCTGGTGTCCTTGGCCACCACGGTCCCGCGAGGGACGCTCTGGCTCACCACCACATCCTTCATCTGCGGATCAAAAACTTCTTTTTCACTGACGTCGCCCAACTGCAGGCCCGCCTGTTCCAGGGCTTTGCGGGCCTTTTCCTTGGTCAAACCTTTAAGCTCTGGCACCATGTTGCCGACCTTATTGGGATCGCGTCCTTCAGAAACGGTGAGGTCCACGGCCGCTCCTTTTTCCAGTTTTTCCCCTGAAGAGGGGGCTGAACCAATGATTTGTCCGTTGGGAATGAAATCGTCGTAGGCTTTTTTCAAGGCGCCCCGCTTCAAGCCGACCTGCTTGAGCGCTTCTTCCGCTTGGGTCACGGTCATGCCTGAGAACGAGGGAATCTGAACTTCCTCATGGCGACGGCTCACCTTCGCCCGAACGGTGCCGCCTATGGTCACTGGTTCTCCAGCTTGGGGCTGAGCGGAAAGAATCACACCTCCGGGGCCTTCAGCCTCCACAGCTTCGGTCTCCAGGCGAATCTGATACTTGGAGAGCTCCAAGCGAGCTTTGGCCTCGTCCATGCCCACAATGTTGATCATGGTCATGGTTTTGGGCGTTGAAGCCGGGGCTGGCTTCCCAAAAAAGCCCATATACTTGGCTCCCCAGATTCCAAGGCCCACGAGGGCGATGACCAGCACCAAAAGCACCGCCAACAGCCCACGATTTTTGACCTTTTCCTTGGCCTCTTCTTTTTCCAAAGATTCCAGTTCTTCTGCATAGCTTCTGCGGGGCTTTTCGGTTTGTTCCAAGGCAGCCACCCGTCTTTTGGCGGTAATGGGGGCCTCGACTTCCTCTACGTCGTATTCGATGGTATCTCCGCTGGCCCCCACTCCAGCCCCCGCAAACTGCAGGGCTCTTGGCCCTTTGACCAAGCGCAGGTCTGTAATCAGGTCGCGCATGCTTTGATAGCGGTCTTCAGGCTGTTTCTCCAGAGCTTTCAAAATAATGGCGTTGAGCTTTGGATGGATGCTGCGTTGAATTTTAATCGGCTCAATGACCGGTTCGTGAATGTGCTTGTGACCGATGGTTTCCAGGCTGCTGGAATCAAAGGGAAAGCGGCCTGTGGCCATCTCATACATAACAACGCCCAAAGAATAGATGTCCGAGCGTTCGTCGGTTTCCAGGCCCTTGGCGTGTTCAGGAGAGAAATAGTGAGCCGAGCCAATGACCCTTCCGTCCCGGGGCTTTGGCGTGGCTTGCGGCGTCCCCGCAATGCCAAAGTCTAAAATTCGCACCCGATTGTCCTGGGAAATCAGGATGTTGGCGGATTTGACGTCCCGGTGAATGATCTTATTTTGGTGGGCCATCTGCAGCCCCTGGGCAATTTCTATGGAGTATTTCAGCACCTGATCTTGAAAAAGCGGGCCGCGGCTGGAGATGAGCTCCTTTAGGGTCTTTCCCTTGATGTATTCCATGACGATATAATCCAGCCCGCCATCGTTCCCATCGGTGTACACTGCAACGATGTTGGGATGGCTCAAGGCCGCCACGGCATTGGCTTCCCGGTGGAACTGTGCCACAAATTTAGGATCCTTGGCGTATTCCTCGCGCAAGATTTTGATGGCGTCAAAGCGCTTCAACGAAAGGTCAAAGGCCTTATACACATGGCACATTCCGCCGTCGCCGAGCTTTTCAACGATTTGATATCGCTTATCGAGAATTTTTCCGATCATCGTGCTTCTCCTTTAAAGATCACCGCTGAGATGTTATCGTGTCCACCCCGGGCTTTGGCCAAGCCCACCAGCCGCTCCAAATACTGTCGATCGTCCTTGATTTTCTGGCGCTCGATCATCATTTCTTCCTTGCGTACGTAATCGGTGAGCCCATCGGTGCAAAGAATCATTTGATCGAATTGATTCTTTTCCACCTCTAAGATATCCACCTTTAAATCCTTATGCGTCCCCAAAGAACGGGTAATGATGTTTTTCATCTCGTGGTGCCGCATTTCCTCTTCAGAAATCTGTCCTTCATCATGCAGCTGCTGAACGACGGAATGGTCCTTCGTGAGCTTGGCGATGCGCTCCCCTTTCATAAGGTAGGCGGAAGAATCGCCCGCGTGAGCCACGAAGACGTCCGATCCAACATCCAAGGCGCAGGTGACGGTGGTACCCATCCCCGAATACTCCTCGTACGCTTGGCCCAGCTGAAACACCCGCTCATTGGCCCCTTGAATTGCGGCCTCCAAGATGTGCGGGGCGATGTTGCGATTGTAGTGCGCCCGCAGATATTCTTTGATAAACCGTCCGGCCTCTTGGGAGGCCACTTCGCCGGCCTTATGCCCGCCCACTCCGTCACAGACCACATAAAGACCATAGTCCTTCGTACGGTCCATATCGACGTAATCTTCATTCACTGACCGAACGTTTCCAATGTCACTGATCATTTCCGCCATGATCGGTCCCTCCTTGATCCAGGTAACTTCGCTTTAGTTGTCCGCAAGCGGCGTCAATGTCGCTGCCCATTTCGCGGCGAATGGTCGTCTCAATGCCCAGTCGGTCCAATTCTTTTTGGAAAGCGCGGACCTTTGCTGGATCCGGCCGTCGAAAGACCCCCTGCTCGATCTCATTTAGGGGAATCAAGTTAACGTGACTTTTCAGGCCGCGCAAAAGAATGGCTAAGGCTCGGGCTTCCTCTAAAGAGTCATTGACGTCCCGCAGCAGTGCAAATTCAAAGGAAATGCGCCGACCCGTTTTCTGTTGATAATAGTTCAGGGAATCGAAGAGCTCTTGCAAATCATAACGCTGCGCAATGGGCATCAACTCCCTGCGCTTTGCATCCGTGGTCTGATGCAGCGAGATGGCTAGGGTCACTTGATTGTCCAAGTCCGCAAACGCACGGATCATCGGCGCCACACCGCAGGTGGATAGGGTAATGTGTCGCTGCCCGATGCCAAGGCCCCAAGGGGCGCTGACGTGCTCCAAAAAGCGGCGGACTTCTTCAAAATTATCCAGGGGCTCGCCGGAGCCCATGAGCACCACATTGGAAATGCGATGCCCACAAAGGGAAGACAGCGCCAAAATCTGACCAATCATCTCCCCCGACGTGAGATTTCTGATGAGACCGCCCCGCGTCGAGGCACAAAAACGGCACCCCATCCGGCAGCCCACTTGAGTGGAGATGCAGACCGAGTACCCATGTTCATACTTCATAAGAACCGCTTCAATGAGCTGTCCGTCCAAAAGCCGAAAAAGCGCTTTTTTTGTGCCATCCTTCGACGTTGACAGCTTCTCAAGGCCGGGGACGGAACATACGGTTTCTTCTTTTAAAAACCTCCGGGTGGCGGCGGGCAAATTCGTCATGTGCTCTGGATTGTAAACGCCTTGGTAGATCCAGTTCAGAACCTGGTTCGCGCGAAAGCCGCTTTCCCCATGAGCCGTCATTATTTTTTTTAATTCCTCTGGGGATTGATCCAATAGGTTGTACACTACTATCGCCATCCAAACATGCATAATTTCTAAAACAGTATAGCATAGAAATCCTCTGTAAAAGTAACCAAACGGTGACACCTGGGCGGATTTCCCCCGAGAAAATACTGGAAGCCCCAACGTTTTCAATGATCCTTTCTTCAAAAAAAGTCCAGGCACTCCTTTGAAGATACGTTCATCTCATCGCCTGCGACCACGTTCATTTTCCCCATAGAGGGTAAGGGCCGTTCTTCCGCCGGACGATTGCTTTGAGGGTTGATCCCGCGGATGAATGGGATCCGGACAATCCCCACCACAAAATAAGGATCCCGCAATTAGCTATGGCTCGCACCTTCATGGCTCGCACCGCGTTCACTGAATTATTGCGGGCTGAACTTTTGTTATAGCAACCTGCTCCCTACGAGACAGCGAAGCGTTCTGAACGTAGAAGACCCTCATGTTCCTCCGCATAATAAGCCCGATAGCCTCCCAGGAATCCCCATCGAGCGAACCCCAGCAATTCACCTCAAGACAAAAAATCAACCGACAGCTCCCTGTCGGTTGATGGTCCAAGGACGATCGAGGTTTTCTCCTCAAAAAAAACCCTCAACGCCCCTTTGCTGCCTGAGGACAAAAAAGCCTCTTAGGGTGCGTGCGTGATTTTAGCAAAGGCGCAAAAAGTTCTCACTTAAGCGGCCTCTTGAGCGCCTTTTAATCCCTCCGCTGAAGAATCGCAACGAAAAACCCGTCCAATCCTTGCCCTGGCAAGACGGTCAGCATGCCGTCTTGGTATAAAAGCTGGGGGGTTTTGCGTGAGGATACCCACGCCTGCAAAGGCTCTTCACATCGCTGGAAGGAGGGCTCGGCGGCAAGAAACCAGCGGATCGCCTCCTCATTTTCCCGAGGGTTCAAGGTACAGGTCGAGTAAATGAGGTAGCCCCCCTTCGCCACATAGCGGCTGTTGACTGCGATGAGGGTCCGCTGAATTTCTTCGAGCTCCCTCATGCCTTCAAGGGTCATCTTCTGGCGGATGTCGGGCTTTTTGCCCATGAGTCCCAGTCCCGAGCATGGGACATCCAGGAGTACGCCATCGTAGGCGCCCGCCTCTTTGCTGCGAAAAACTGTTCCATCTTGGACAAAAGTTTTGATGGGCAGGTGCTGACGCTGGAAATTCTCTCGCATTTTCTCAACCTTCGCCTTGGTGCGGTCCAGCGCCGTAATCTCAAGGTCGGGAGTGCCCAAAAGGCAAAGGCAGGCGCTTTTGCCCCCTGGAGCTGCGCAAACATCCAAAACCTTCCCTCGGGGCACGAGCTCAGCCATCAAAAGCGCCGGCAACGCTGCAGCCTCATTTTGCACCGCGATGCGTCCCTCGGCGTATCCTGGCAACGAGCGAACCGCGCCACTATGCGCCACATGGAGAAACATGGGGTGCAAACGCCCCGGCGCTACGGCAAAGCCTTGGTCCTCGAGGGTTTGTTGATAAGCCAAAACCTCTTGGGGAGTGCCCGAGATTCGCAGACACAAATCACCACTTTGCAGCAAGCCCTCGAGGATCTCTCGAACGTGTTGCGGATAGCTGGTTAAAAAGTGTCCGGTGAGCTCGGGCTTCAGGGAATACTGAAAACTCAGGGCGTCCTCTTCGCTGGCAAAGGACCAAGCCGTTTGACGGCGCAGGAGTCCGCGCAACACCCCATTGACGTATCCTGCGGCCTTGGGATTCTTTTTTCGGACCAAAGAAACCGCCTCTGAGACGGCGGCAAACGGCGGCACCTTATCCAAATAGCGAATTTGAAAAACCGCCAAGCGCAGCTGCGTGAGCACGTGATCCTCAAGCTTTGAGAGCTTGGTTTTGGAATGATGTGCCAGTTCAAAATCAATGGCATAAAGGTGGGTCAGCGTCCCATAGACCAACGTGGTCAAAAAAGCTTTATCCCGCTCAGAAAAATCGGTCTTGGAAAGGGCCTTATCCAGCTCAGCGCCGGAGAAGGCCCCTTTTTTTAGTACGCAGATCAACAGATCCCCCGCAAGGCGTCGTACGGGATCCATCAGTCTCTTCTCCTAGAGAGAAGCATCAAGCGAAGAAGGCTCAAGATGCCGGTGACGGCGGCGGCCACGTAGGTCCAGGCAGCCGCGGAGAGGACTTTTTTGGCCCCTACCATTTCCTGGGGATTAAGGATGCCGGTATCGAGGATTTTCACCGCCCGCCGAGACGCATCAAACTCTACAGGCAACGTAATGAGCTGGAAGAGGACGGTAAATAGGAAGAACAAGAGCCCGATCTGAGTCAGACGATTGCCTCCGCCCATGGCCAGGCCGATGAGGATCAAGACGATGGACAAATTGCTGCCAAGGGAGGCCAACGGAACGATGGCGCCGCGAATCCGCATGGGCGTGTAATTTTGAGCGTCCTGAATGGCATGCCCCACCTCATGAGCGGCAATGCCTAGAGCGGCCACAGACTGATTGGCAAAGACCCCCTCAGAGAGGCGAAGGGTTTTTCCTTTTGGATCGTAGTGATCGGTGAGCTCCCCCGCTACGGGCTCCACCGGAATGGATGTGAGCCCCGACTGATCCAGAATGTAGCGGGCCACTTGAGCGCCCGTCAAGCCTCGGTCGTTGCCCACTTGGGCGTATTGATTGTAGGTGGATGAAATTTTAGCCTGAGCCCAGCCCGAGAGCAAAAGCCCTGGGATCAAGAGGATCAAGGTCGGATCCAGATAAGGAATAAACGCCAAGGTCGTCGGCATAAGATTCATGGATTGCTCCTCCTTTTAGTACGATTCATTGAGCCGCCCTTCGGGCAGGCGATTGCCATTGAGAAAGGCTTCAGCGCTTACAGGGCGCTTGCCTGGGAGTTGCAAAAGCGTGATGGCCAAAGCACCCTCGCCGCAGCGCACCAATATCCCGTCTTTGGTTTGGGAGAGGATCGTCCCCGGCGCCTCGCTCCCCCGCCAAGCCACGGCGTGCGCTCTTAAAATGCGCACCCTGAGGTCTTGGGAAAAGGCATAAGCCAGTGGAAACGGGCAAAAGGCCCGAACTTTACGCGCCAGAGCTTCTGAAGATTCCTGAAAATTAAGCAGGGCGTCTTCTTTTTTGATCTTACGAACGACACTGGCCGCCTCCGCCTCTTGAGCCCTAGGAACCAAGTCGCCTCGTTCGAGTCCGTCCAAGGCGTCCAAAAGCAACGGACCGCCCCTCTCCATGAGGACCTCATGGAGCTCTCCCGCGGTCATCTCTGGTTGGAGGGGGATGGACTCTTGCAAAAGAATGGGGCCGGTGTCCAGGCCCTCCTCCATGAGCATCACGGTGTTTCCGCTCACCGCATCCCCACAGAGAATTGCGTGCTGAATGGGCGAGGCGCCCCGATACTTGGGCAAAAGGGAGGCATGCAGATTGATGCACCCCAAGGGAGCAACGCTCAACCATTCTTTGGGCAAAAGCTGCCCGAAGGCCACCACCACGATGGCATCGGGCGCTAAGGAACGCACCTTGGCCAAGAGCTCCGGTTCTTTTTTGAGCGCCTCGGGCTGAACCACGGACAGTCCCAATCGTTCAGCGGTTTCTTTCACCGGGGGCGCCATAAATTTCTTCCCGCGGTTTTTCGGCCGATCGGGTTGGGTCACTACTAAAACCACCTCATGGTGCGCCGAGAGAACCTCCAAGGAGTGGGCGGCAAAATCCGGCGTTCCCATAAAGACGAGGCGCAGACGGCTTTTCTCCATGGGCACCCCCTAGTCCATTACGCCTGGATCCTCTGGATCCACGGGAACAAATTCAGGGTGATCGATGAAAAGAATGCCCTCTAGGTGATCCACCTCATGACAGATGGCGCGGGCAAAAAAGTCCTCAGCCTCAAGCTCCTGCTCCTGCCCCGCCAAATCCAGATACCGCAGGCGAATGCGAGTGGGCCGTTCCACCTCGCCGACTCGATTTGGGACCGAAAGACACCCCTCTTGACCCATACAGGCTCCTTCCTGCTCAATGATTTGTGGATTGATAAATACATGGGGATCCCGCATCTCTGGTTCAATGTCCACGACGATCACCCGCTTTAAAATACCCACCTGAGGCGCCGCAAGGCCCACTCCATTGGCGTGATACATCGTATCGAGCATGTCTGTTGTCAGTTCCTTAATGCGGGGCGTCACCTCCCGCACCTCTTTGCTTTTTTTTCTCAAAATGGGATCGCGCTCGTCCCGAATCATTCGTAAGGCCATACTATCTCCTTTAACGCCCCCTCCAGCCGAAGGCTTGAAGCGGCATCGTTTTTTATTTCTATTTTACTTTTAGAGTTCTTCATTGAGTTCTAAGAGTCGCCTCTTTTTTTCTTAAACCAGCCCTTGGGAGACTCCCTTGGACTGCCCTCAATTATTGGCGGGGATCGTTGCGCTCATTATAGGAAATCCTGAGGGTTTCGATCAAGGGACACCCGAAGGGTTTTGCCCCGCACCGCTTGATAGACCAGTTGCTGCACTTTTTGAGCCATCTGCCGGGAAAGAGGCCCTTTTATGACCAGCTGCTGACGGAACCACCCGTTGAGCCGACTGATGCGGCACGCAACTGATCCCATTATGGTAATGGTAGCATACGGTCGCAGCGCTTCCCTTAAAGCTCGCGCAATTTTCTGTATACATTCTATTAACACCGGCTCTTCTTGGCCGGAGAGAATGAGGGTGAATAGACGGCCAAAGGGCGGATAGTTCAGCGCCCTGCGAATACTGCTTTCCTGGTTAAAAAAGCCCTGATAATCCCCTTGGATGGCAAAGACGATGGGATAGGCTTCAGGCTGATAGGTTTGAAGGATGACCCGGCCTGCGCCATCTCCCCGCCCCGCTCGCCCAGAGACCTGAGTGATGAGCTGAAACGTTTTTTCATAAGCGCGAAAATCGGGCATGTTCAAGGATAAATCCGCGCTGAGTATCCCCACAAGATCCACGCCATGAAAGTCCAACCCCTTGGCCACCATCTGTGTGCCAATGAGGATGTCCGCACCATGGGCTTTGAACTGCGCATAGATGTTCTCATAGGATTCTTTTTTGCTCGTCGTATCTCGGTCCATGCGCAGAATTCTCGCATCTGGGAACCGTTCGTTGACTTCCGCCTCCACTCGCTCGGTGCCTACACCGAATTCCTTAATCAGGCGCGAGCCGCAGGAGGGACAAACGCTCTTTTGATATTCCGTATGACCGCAATGATGGCACACCAGGCGCCCACCCCCGTGCTTGGTGAGGGAGACCGAGCAGTGCGGACACTGATAGACAAACCCGCAGGCTCGGCAAGACACAAACCCCGACATGCCGCGTCGATTCAAAAAAAGAATCGTTTGGCGGCCCTTCTCAAGGCTTTGCGCCATGGCGCTCTGCAGCGCCGCGGAGAGAATGCTCCGATTGCCCGAGCGCAACTCCCGGCGCATATCCACCGTGTAGATCTTAGGCATCGCGCCCGCGCCCGCCCGTTTGGAGAGTTCCACCAATTGATAGTCGCCCGTTTTAGCGCTTTGATAGGCTTCCAAAGAGGGGGTTGCCGACGCCAAAAGCACCTTTCCGGCATTCTCCTGCATCATAAAGCGCGCGACCTCCCGAGTCAGGTACTTGGGATTGGTCTCGGATTTATAACTCATCTCATGCTCTTCATCCACCACGACAAGCTTTAAATCGGCAAAAGGCAGAAATAGCGCTGAGCGGGCGCCGATGGCTAGGTGGGCCTCGCCGTTCTTAATGCGCATCCATTCATCATAACGCTCGCCCTCGCTGAGGCGACTGTGGTATACGGATACCTCCGGACCAAAGCGTCCCTTGACCCGCTGAATCATCTGAGGGGTTAGGGCAATTTCCGGCACGAGGAGCACCGCGTCGGCCTTAGCTTCGAGGACTGAGCGCACCAGATGCAAAAACACTTCGGTTTTTCCAGATCCGGTGACGCCGTGCAAAAGGTACACCCCCGCAGGCCCTTCTTCAATCTTTTGGCGCGCGGCTTCTTGCTCCTCGTTGAGCTCAAGAGGCTCCTCCTTGGCCCATACTCCGTGGTGGGCCCGAGACTCCCTTTGCTCCTCCACACCCAAAAACCCGTGACGCAGCATGGTTCGGACGCTGGAAGCCGAAAATCCGGCCAAGGCGACCTCCCGCGCGATGACGCCGCCCAAAGCTTCTTGTTTGACGATGTAATCGTAGATGGCTCGGTATTCCTTGCCCCTGGCGTGGGAATCGGGAGGGTCTTTGGCCACCAGCACCTTTCGTATGCGGTGCTGATTGCCTACTAGCTCCCCGGGGGGGAGCAGCAAGCGCAGGGCTTCCGCATATCCGGCCAAATACTCCGCTCGCAAAAAATTCATGAGGTTTAAGTCTTTTTTCTTAAAAAAACCTCGTCCCAACACCTCAAAAACTACCTTTAAGCTCGGGTCCTCCTTGGATTGCTCCTCCACGGATAAAACGAGCCCCTTGGCCCGCTGATTTTTGGGACCAAAGGGGACTTGCACCAAATCACCGACGCCCAGCGCCATTCCCTCGCTCGCCCGATAGGAAAAAGGCCGATCCAGTTTTTTGGTTTTATTCAATAAAATGACCTCGCATCGGATCATGCCAACACCTTCCTTTCGCTGAGGGGATCGTATGGAAAAAGCCCGCCTCCGGAAATGGGGGTGCGGGCCATGAAGGGTTAAGAGACTACCTTAGGGGGTTCTTGCGTACTCTCGTAGTGCACGAGGCCTTCATTTACTTCTTCAATGGCGGTCGTCAGGGGTTTGTCGTAATCTCCATCCTCCACCAACATGGGCTGCTTGGCAATTAGCTGGCGGGCCCGCTTGGCCGTTACAGTGACCAAACGATAGCGATTGTCCACCTTTTCCAGTAGGTCCGTAATGGACGGGTTAATCATGGTCTTTTTTTCCATCGGGCATTTCTCCTTGCAATTCTTTAATGTTGGGCAACACGCGGCCCACGCGGCACTTTTCGGCTCGGACGATGGCACGAACGCTGTCTAAGGCTTCCGGCACCGTAGTGTTGATCACCGCATAATTATAACGTGAAACGTAATTGATCTCCTCAAACGCCGACTCGAAACGGCGGATGAGTGATTCAGGAGTTTCAGAGCCGCGGCGAATGATGCGGGCTTTGAGTTCTTCCATGGAGGGCGGCAAAATGAAGACAAAAATGCCTTCATCCGTATTGCTCTGAACATTCAAGGCCCCCTGAATATCAATCTCCAATATAACATCATACCCTTTTTCCAGCTTTTCTTCAACCAATGAACGCGGGGTCCCGTAATAATTGCCGTAGACATTGGCGTACTCCAAAAAGTCACCGTCTTGGATGCGCTGCTCAAATTCCTCACGGTCCAAGAAGAAATAATGCTCCCCGTGCACTTCCCCATTGCGAGGACTGCGAGTGGTGGCCGATATGGACAACCAGGTGTGGTCCGCCTCCTTTAAATAGGCTTGGCAGATGGTGCCCTTGCCCGCTCCCGAAGGACCGGATATTACAAACAGTAAGCCTCTACTCATGAAGCGGCTCCTTGTCGCTGGTCTTTTCCTCTTCCATAACGTCCAGACGATGCGCTACGGTTTCTGGCTGCACCGCTGAGAGGATCACGTGATCGGAATCGGTGATGATCACCGCCCGAGTTCTCCGCCCGTACGTGGCATCAATGAGCATGCCGCGGTCCCGAGCTTCCTGAATGATGCGCTTGATGGGCGCAGACTCCGGCGCCACAATAGCTACCAGGCGCTGCGCGGAGATAAAATTACCAAAGCCGATGTTGATGAGTTTGATGTTCATGAACCGTCCCTTTCTTTTGGGTCCCCAAGACCCCTTGTCCTCATAATCCCCTATTCGAGGTTTTGCACCTGTTCCCGAATGTCTTCAATATGCCCTTTCAGCGCCAACGCTGCTTGGGTAATGCGCGGATCCGACGCCTTGGAGGCGATGGTGTTGGCTTCGCGATTCATTTCCTGAGCTAAAAAGTCCAGCGCTCGCCCGATGCTCCCCGATTGCTGCAAAAAGCCCTCCAGCTGGTCCATATGAGAGCGCAGGCGCGTGATTTCCTCTTCGATGGAGGCACGTTCCGCCATCAACGCTACTTCCTGCACCAAGCGATCTTCGCTTAGGGTGCTCTGCGTGAGCTGCAAAACTTTTTGACGGACCTTTTCGTAATAGCTCTTCTTCACCTCTGGAGCCAATTCATCCAAAATCAAAAGCTGCGCCAGAATCGCCTCGCGCTCGTCTAGGAGTTGCTCTTTCAGATGAGCCCCCTCCGAGGAGCGCATGGCGGTGTGCTGGGCCAGGGCTTCGTCAAAGAGCGGACGCATCAGCGCCCAAAGCTCTTCTTCATCTTCTTGGGGGGGCTCCAAAGCAACGACTCCTTCAAGTCCCACAAGAATTCCTGCGGAAAGTCCTTCAGGCAAGGTCAATTCCTTCGCCAAATCCCGCAGCTCCGACACATAGCGCGCCGCCGCGCCCCGGTTGACCCGGATGCCTTGATCGGCCTCGTTGCTGTTGCGGTAGGTGAGGTAAACATCCACTTTCCCGCGGCCAATATCTTGGCCGATGCGCTTTTTGATCCGCTCCTCCAAAGAAAAGAGCGTTCGGGGCATCCGAATATTAAAATCCAAAAACCGGCTATTGACCGATTTAAGCTCCAGCGTCAACGACCGTCCCCCGGCGTGTCCCGAAGAGCGTCCAAATCCCGTCATGCTTTTCGCCATCAGACCCTCCTTTTCGATCCCTATCGTATTTCTTAATTATAGGCTATGAAGTCTTCTCCTTTCAAGGGAATCTATTGTGCGACCCCTGCCGAGCCCCTTACGTTGGGGTCTTGGAGCTCTTTGCCTTTGTTTTTTCGCTCCCCTCCCCTAAAAAGTCCTATTTCCCCTTGAGGGAAGAAGCCCCCCCAGGGACGTCTCCCCCTCAAGGCAAGAGGCGCCCTCCCCATGGGGGAAGACGCCTCTTGCGGTTTACTTTTTTAGGGCATTGCGTTTACTGCAGGCCGATATTTTCTATGAGCCCACGAAGCGCTTCGCTTAATGAGCGTGTTCCTCCCAAAAGCGTTACATGCTTCACAGTTCGCTCCTGAAGCGTCGAGCGAGTTGCGGGGGGCAATTCTTTTGCTCGAGCCAAAAGGATCGGAGCTTTAGCCCGCCCAGCGACAACGCCCAGGACGAGGGCGTCGGCAAATTGATCGCCGGAGACGACAAAGACTTCTCCTTGACCTGAGGGCATTTCTTGAGCCACCCGGGCGGCGGTTTCATAACGATCCGCTCCAGCTAGGCGCGCTACCTGCGTCTTTAATCCCTGGAGTTCCTGTTGCGTCGCCTCAGACACAGAGCGGGTGCCGCCAACGATCAAGGCGCTTTCAATCGGCGCAGTCTTGACAAAGGTGCTAAGGTTCTTTGAGAGTCCCTTAGCACCCACCAGAAGAATGGGTTCTTTTCTCAACACCGCAAGGCTTGAGGCTGCGAGCCCATCTTGATAGGTTTCGCCGCTGACCAAGACGGCGCCGCTGAATTTTTGGTTCGTCACCTTGGCCCATTCCTTGGCAACGAGCAACGCGGTCTCATAGCGGTCGCTTCCTGCGATGCGGGAAACTTCTAATTTCGCTGCTTTGAGCTGATCTTCGACCCCCTTTGAAAGGGCGCGGGATCCGCCAATGAGTACCACTTTCTTGGCGCCCAAGCGCTGGATTTCCTTTAGGACTCCAAGGTCCATGCGATCTTTCCCGTTCAGCAGCAGCGGGGCGTTGAGGGCAGCGGCTAAGGGCGCAGCACTGATGGAGTCCTGGAAGAATTCCCCCGTGGTCAATACCACGCTCTGTGCGAAGGCAAAATATTTTTTAGACGTGAGCACCGCGGTTTCGTAGCGGTTGACTCCGCCCACGCGGTCCACCGGCAAAATGGACACCATGGCTTCTAAGTGCACCCGCAGCCGGGCCTCTTGAAGGTTGACGTCCTTTTGCGTGGCCTTATCGTTGGCAAAGACGGCTTGGGCGGCCTTGAGGGATTCCTCCAGCCGTTGTCTCGTTTCCATCGTGTAGTTCTCGAGGGTGAGGCTTTGAGCTTTTTCGATGAGCTGCTTTAAATTGTCCTTGACCACCTTGATTTTTTCCACCAAGGCCTTCAAGGCGTGATCTAGGGTTGCATAGGCGCGGTTGACGTCGTTTTGCGTAGACTGCGCCGCAGCCAGAATCTTACGAGCCGTCGCCAGCGCGTCCTGGACGCTTTTCACGGATTCCTCCGTGTAGGCGGAAAGGTCCATCTTCTCCGTGGTTTCGATGAGGGCCTTCAGGTGGGTGTAATCCACAGGGATTAAAACCACCAGCTCCTCCATGGCCTTTGCCAAGGAGGCTGCGGCTTCATCTACTTCCTTTTGGCTGGCTTGTTCCTTGGTTAAGATTGCCTGAGCGTGGCTGAGGGCTTTTTCTAAAGCGGCAAAGCTCTCTTTGGTGTAAATGGAGGCCTCCAGCGTCTGAGCTTGATGGATTTTTTGAATCAGCGCGCCGCGAAGGACGAGGCGTTGGAGCTGGTCCAAGGCGTCTTGAAGTTCTTTTAGGGCCGCGTCGAGGTCTCCTTGGGTGGGCCGTTCTTTGGCAAGAGCGGTCTTGGCTTTTGCGATGGCTTGATCCAAGACTTCAAGGGAAGCCGGGGTGAAGTCTTTGCGCTGGATCCCCTCAGCCTTTATTAAGAGGGCTTCCAAGGGTTCCTTGTCGATAAAGTTCGGATCCTTGGCAAAGCGGAAGATGGCTGTGGGATGGGGCGTCTGCGAACAAACGGTGACTTGCGTTTCGTTATATAGAGGCAACGCGCCCTTGGGCGATTTCGTGAGCTTCACACGGTAAACGCCGTAGGGAAGATTTGCTAAATCCTTTTGCTTTTTCTCGAGGTGATTGACCACCTGGTAGGTTGCGCCGCTCAAGGAAGTTCCCTCTGGATCCTTGGCCACTACATTCAGGGATCCCTGGGGGACGGCTTCGGTACCTTCTCGGTAGGCAAAGGATACGGTTTCCGTGGAGCTAGAAAGCACCACCCTTTTCACCGGATCGGCCACATAATAGTCCTCTTCCACATCCTTGGCGATGAGGGTATAGGCATCATAAGGGAGGGTGATTTGGTTGTAGACGAGGTTGTCCTTGGAGAAGGTCAACTCATGGACCTTTCCGTCGGAGCCCACAAGGTCAAAGGAGACCTTTTGCGCATAATTGTGAGGCGCTTCAATGGAGACCACCAGTTTGCCGTTCTTCGCCTCATCCAAGTGCTTTTTGAAGGTGAATTCGGGGGTGGCGTCTTTAGCCTCCTGGGTCAGCTTGATTTCACTGCGCAGGGGTTTGGGATAGTACTTGGGATCGTATCCTACCGGTCGGACAATGTAGGTCCCCAATGGTAGGTTCTTCAGATCCTCATAGGTTTTTCCATAATAGTCGGTGACTTCATATTCGGGGAAGAGATCCGTGTATCCCTCCTTGAACGCTTTGGTCTCGGGAGTAATGCTGCCTCGGATGCCTTCTGAAGCGAACCACTTAAAGGCCGCTTTGGGATTGGGGGTGCTGCTGCCCACCGTCACTCGCATCTGGGCGGGATCGGAATAGAACCCCTCCACCAGGTGCTTGGGCTTTACGGTGTAGTAGTCAAACGGCAGAAGATCGGTGACGTTATAATCCACACCCACGGAGTTGGTGGCCATATACTCCACTTTCGGCACGGTTTGTCCCGCTTGCGCCGTCGCTTCTACCTCAATGCGACCGCCGGCTCCCTTGGAATAGAGCACGCGGTAGCTGTCGGAAGAGTCAACACTCACCGTAACGGGCAGTACTTTGGGAGAAACCATCCAACCTTCTTCAACATCCAGCATATGAATTTCGTGGTTGCCAAACGGGAGGGTGGCGCGATAGTAGGTGGAGAGGACGGGATCCTTCTCAAAGGTCACCTTGCTGCCATTATCCAACCGCGCTTCAATTTTTACTGGCATTTTGTAGGTTCCGTAGGCAAAGCGCAGACGTAGGGTCATTTCCTTGGATTTGATGGCTTCCTTTCTGAATTCAAACTGGATGCGAGCTTGAGGATTTTCTTGCGTCAAAAGGACCTGGTGACTGGGATTTTGACAGACGTACCCTTCCTGAACGTTTACCGCCTCCACGGTATATTCCCCAAGAGGCAACCGCGAGCGATAGTTGTAGGGCTTTCCTTGCTTATCCTTCACAGAAATATCATAGGAAGGAATGGGGTTTACATCCAAGGACTTGCTCTCAATCTCCAATTTTCCCTTCAGCGTTGCCGCGTTGACCACATCTTCTCCCGTGAGGGTTCCTGCATTATAGACGCGGTCTGTGAGCTTCAGCTGAACGTTTTTGAGTTCTTGCCCCGCCGGGATTTTGTAACTGCCATCCGCTTCCGGCTGGAGCACGTCTCCCCCCTTCAAGGAAACCTCGACGGACTGAACGCCTACGCCGTCCCAATCGGTTGCGGTGAACTTCAAACGACGCGTGGCTTCATCAAAGGAACCAGACTCCAAGGAGGGGGCGGTCAAATCCACCTTGACCTTGTACTGATAATGCTGATCCTTGCCTTCTTTGATGTTGGGACGAATTTGAAAGTCAAAGATATAGGTTCCTTCCTTAGCCCGCCCCTTTAAGAGGCCATCCCAAATCCAATAACTGCTGTTGGTCACGCGCGGACGGGCGGGATTTCCACTGTAGTGGTTTTTCGGGGAAGGAATGATGCTGTCAAAGCCAACTTTAAGCAACTGTCCGCTTTCCGAGAGAATTCGGTAAAGGCCGGCGTAATTGTTGCGCAGCATCACGCCCTGAAATTCAAGGAAGTCATTTTTGCCGTCCTTGTTGGGAGAAATCCCCACGGCCTCCGCGTCAAAGCGGCGCTGTCCGTTCGCATCTTTCTCCAGTTCCCCCGCCACCACGATGTCCTTATCCACCTTGGAGGAAAAATGGGTGAAGTTGCGGCTGGACTCGGAATAGTAAATGGGCTTCTCTTTTGCCAATTGGTATTCGTAGATGCTCTTTTCCATGACGGGGAGCTTGTTCCACTCGCCGCGGAATCCAACAAAGGGCATGGACAGCTCAGGATCATTTTCCGAGGCAAGCAAAAGGTACCCTTCCAAGAAATAGCCATTGGGCATCAAGCGAGAGAGTTCCTCTCGGAACGCAGAGGCATCCACGGCAAATTCAACCATTTTTGAGCTCTTAGCCGGCACGGTCACAGCAGGACCTGTGATCTCCTTAAGCTTTCTAGGCTTTAACTGGAACTGCCCGTTGGCCACTTCATCCGTGGTTAAAACCAGTTTGGATTGGTAGGTTTTGGGCTGATCTCCAAAGTTCTCGGCAAGACCCTTTACCGTGAAAGAATCCGTCCCCAGTTCCCCGAGCATCAAAGAGCCTGCGGATTTCGCTTCGTTGGTCAAGACCACGTCCCCCGACAAGGCAGCCGGAAGATTCATAAGCCCTGCGCCCTGCTTTCTGGGCGAAACGGGAACCTTGGACTCGGGATCAACCATGGGCTTGGCCGTAGCCATGAGCACGTTTTTAATGTATTGGTAGCGTTTTTCCCCTTTAAGATCGGGCTTTTTGGAGGCCAGCGCTTGGCTGACCAATGCCACTCCCCCTGACACATGGGGCGTAGCCATGCTGGTACCGCTCATGTTGATGTATTTGTTGTCGTTGATGGTGGAATAAATATTCCCACCGGGAGCGATAATGTCTGTTTTCAATTCCAGATCGTTGCTCACCCCCCAATTGGAAAAGTCGCTGGTTTTTCCAGCTCGTAACGAGGGGAAACTTGACACGCCCGAGCGAACGTTTATTTTTTGAGCCTTTTCAATCAAGGCCAGCCCCGTGCTGTGCGCCACAGCGAATCCAGGGATGGTAATGTCTTTGGTGGCCATCACCATCAACTCTTCACCACCGGCTTGATGATTGTATATAATGGCCAGTTTGGCCCCAGCGGCAGCCGCGTTGTTAATTTTGACGGAGAAATTTAATTCCCCCCGTTCCATCAACGCGACTTTCCCCTTCACCTCTTTTCCAATAAAATCCTCAGAACGTCCTAAGCCGCAAGCAACAACCTCTAGCGCTTCATCCACAGGAAGCGGGAGATTGCAGTGGTCTTCGTAGGGATACTTCGTGTGATCTGAAGTCTCAAGATAAGTAAGTTTCGCAAAGCCGTTTTCCATGGAGGCGACCCCCATGGATTGCGGAGCAATCGCCGGGGTTCCGGTAAGGCCAATGTCCGGGGCGTCCGACGAGGGCAGATTGGCCCGAAAGCCAAAATGACCCTCATTGCCCACAGCAATGTTCACAACAATTCCCGCCTCAGAGGCAGCCTTAATGGCATTAAGGGTTCCCTCACCGATGTTGGCCAACGTACCGGCCGGGGCTCCCAGACTCATATTGATGGTATCGGCCCCCATGATGACAGAATCCTCAATGGCTTTAATATACAAGGAAGCATTGGTGGACTCAGAGTTTTCACCAAACACTCTCATAATCATCAGTTGGGCCTCAGGTGCAACCCCTCGGGTTCTTCCTACCTCAGGATTTCCGTTGCCGGCGATGGTTCCCGCAACGTGCATTCCGTGGTTGTCCCCACCCGCCTTCAGTTCTTTAATCAGGTCGTTGCGCTGAGCGTAATTATATCCGTAAGGGATTTTGGAAGAAAAATAGCGTCCGGCCAGTTTTTTTTCTTGAATAAAGGCCGTGGCTTCTGCTTGCGTCTTCCAACGAGCCTTAGACGCATCGCTCAACGTTAAATCCTGATGCAAAGGGTCCGCCCCTGAATCAATAATTGCCACTACTTGTCCTTCTCCTTTGTACCCTAAAGTCCAAAGGTCAGGGGCTTGGATCAACCCCACACTATGATCCATTGCCGGTCGAATCGGCTCAGGGCGTAAAAACTCAGGATCCAGTTCCACGCGGTGAATTCCGGGCAGTTTTTCCAAGGCCAAAGCCTCCGAAACTGTGGTAGTTCCTGCCGCTCCGTAGAGAAGGTACTGAAACTGTATCGAGGAATGAAAAACAATGCCCTGGGCGGCAATTTTTTGGGCCATGGATGCCACCACTTGCTGGCCCATAGCCAAGCGATCCACAGCATCCGCCTTCTTGGCGTAAAGCTCCATCCCCCCTTGGGGTGCTTGGTAGGTGATGAGCACTTTGACCGGATCATCCGCATTTTTATCCGCCAACTGACGAGCCAAAAGCGACTTTGTCACAGTCCCCGTTTGAAGGGAAGAGCTCAGCTGCTTCGGGAGCGCTGCTTGTGCAGGCACACCAGATAAAGGCAATAGGCCGGCAATCAAAGCGAGGAGCAAAAGGAAGGTCGTGAATCGTTTTCTCATAAAATGAAACCCCTTTTTTTTGAATTAGGCCTTCCCACAACAATTGCTTTCTTTGAACTTGAAAAAGTGCTCAGAAAATCTTATTTTGGTTCAACCTGACGATACCTCTTGCAGGGCAAGAAGTGGCTTTTCAAGCCGAACCTGATTTTATCGAAAACGCCTCCAATGGTCAATGAAAGAAACTCCTAGACTAAGACAAAACAATCCCATTTTAATATTTGTATTCGTTCCCTATTATCAATTTTTAAGCGGAATACCCCCATACAGCGGTGAAATCGTTTTCTATTATGGAAATTTTGTTAATTATAAAAGCAGGTACCACAATATCATGAAGTATTGACTTTACGCTTTGGCGTTCTGTGCGATCGTTGATTAAAAAGTTCGGATTATCCTCGATAATAGCTAAAACTTTGAGGACCCCCTGAGAAGCTTCTGCCACAGCGTAAAGGCCACAACCTTTTCCTTCCATTCAGCGGAATATGATACAATAGTTTCAAATCAATTAGACACAGGAACGTTAAAAAGATCGCCATAAAATGGCGGAGAGGACACCGGATGGGTAAAATTTATTCGTACATTGACGGCCATCGTTTCGCCGTGAAGGTGGATGGCATGACGTTGGTGGGATCCTATTATATTCCCGACGACCTTGTGGATGAATACCTCCGCAATCGAAAGGAACTGGCTCGAAAAGCCCGCCGAATCTTTAAAAAATACTGTCACAGCGTGTGCCGGGACTTTAAAGGCTCCCAGGATGGAGAGGCCTTGATTGGTCTGGATGAACATGGAAAGATAAAAATGTTCATCCATTTAGATCCCGATGGGATTGATGCGATGCGCGCGGCAGAGGATGAAGGCACTTTAGAACAATTTTTGCTGGATTATCAAGACTAAAAATGCCTCACAACGACTTTTTAAAAAAGTCGTTGTGAGGCATTTACTTTATCCCATGCTTCGGCCCTTCCCCCAATGTTGTCTTCTTAAAATTTTGTCCGCCAGTGATTTTTGATGGATGAAAGGATCCATGTTCTAAAGAATCTTGAACTCCATCCAGATTGAATCCTAAGAATCGGGATCTCCTAAAAGACCTTGGATTGGCCCGAGCCCGCCCCTCGTTCTGCCCAGCGCTGAGGAACCGGCGGTTCCATCGTTGCTTGACTTATTTAAAAACTCTATTGTAAGGGCTGGCCCATCCCCAACGCACGGACCGATGCCCTTCTTCCTTTTAATGAGAGCGAGTGCAATGGGAGAAGCCGTTTTACGGGGCAAGGGTAGTTGTTGGACCGAATTTAAAGGCCCCGTTCACTCATCAGGATTTTGATCTCTTGCGGATTGATGCCGACCATGGCTTCTCCCAACCCTTTGGATACTTCCAAAAGGACTTGAGGATCCTCGTAATGCCGTACAGCCCGAACAATGGATACCGCTCTTTTTTGAGGATTTCCGGATTTGAAGATGCCGCTACCGACAAAAACGCCATCGGCGCCCAGTTGCATCATCAAAGCAGCATCCGCAGGGGTTGCGACGCCGCCGGCCGAAAAGTTTGGAACCGGAAGCCTCCCATGCTTTTTCACATACTGTAAAAGCTCCACGGGAACTTCCAGCTCCTTGGCCTGATGATATACCTCATCCTCACGCAACGAAGCGACCCAAGCCATCTGCCCCATAATCTGACGAAGATGAGTAACGGCTTGAACCACATCCCCCGTTCCGGCTTCTCCCTTGGTTCGGATCATTTGGGCACCTTCAGCCACACGCCGTAAGGCTTCTCCAAGGTTTCTGGCCCCGCACACAAAGGGCGTTTTAAACGCACGCTTATCTACGTGGAAACGCTCATCCGCCGGGGAAAGCACCTCCGACTCATCGATGAAATCAATACCCAAAGCCTCCAAGATCCGAGCCTCCACAAAGTGTCCAATTCGCACCTTCGCCATGACAGGTATCTTCACAGCCGCCTGGATCTTCGCGATGATTTCAGGATCGCTCATGCGAGAGACGCCACCCGCTGCCCGAATATCCGCGGGAACCCGCTCAAGCGCCATGACGGCAACGGCTCCGGCCGATTCAGCAATTTTTGCCTGCTCGGCGTTGGTAACGTCCATAATAACGCCCCCGCGCAACTTCTCCAAAATATCCATGTTTTCCTCCGATCGTTAGTTGAAAGATTCCCCCAAGGGGGTCCAGGAAGGAAGGTTCCTTGCGATAACGCGGCTTGCTCCCTGGTCTATGTTTTAATATAATGAGGTTCTGAACCCATTCATAGTACCAAAATAGAGATATTTTATGGGTCCAGAGGAGGTTGTATGTTTTATTTCCATCTAAACCCTTCAGACGGCTGCCTGCACTTGCAGGTTTATCACGCATTACGGCGCAGCATGCTCTCGGGGGTGCTCCCAGAGGGGATGAAGCTTCCTTCAAAGCGTTGCTTAGCAAAGGATCTGGGCGTGAGCATCAACACGGTGGAAACCGCTTATGCGCAGCTTGAACTAGAAGGTTACATCCTGCGCCGCGAGCGCGTGGGCTCCTTTGTCCAAGCGTTAGACCACCAACTAATTTTACCCCAACAGAACCTGCCACATCCTTTAGATCCGTTGCACTCCCCCCTGGAGCCCCTTTATGATTTTTCCTACCACGGCGTAGACCCAGCTGCCTTTCCCTTTGGCATCTGGCGCCGCCTCCTAAAAGAGTCCGCTGAAGGCGACCCCAAGGAACTCCTTGCCCCGGGAGATCCCAAGGGCTATGCCCCGCTGCGAAGGGCCATTGCCTCGTACCTTTCCCACTCACGAGGTCTTGAGATCTCCATGCACGATGTTTTAATTTCAGCGGGTACCGAGCATTTATTTCAACTGATCCGCCGCCTGTTAAGCCCCTCATCGCGTTATGCCTTCGAGGATCCCGGCTATGCCTTCGGTACGCCCTTTTTCACCCACGATTTGCTCGACCCCATTGCTATCCCTGTGGATGAATCAGGGCTTTGTTGTGAGACGTTGCGGCATTCCTTGGCGGATGTTGTTTTAGTGACGCCCGCCCACCAGTTCCCTCTGGGAATGATTTTACCCATTCAACGGCGTTTGGAGCTTTTGCACTGGGCGTCCCAATCTTCGGACCGTTTCATCATTGAAGATGATTACGACGGGGAGTTCAAATACCTTGGAAAGCCCGTCCCCGCACTAAAAAGCCTGGATTCTCAAGATTCGGTCATCTATATGGGCAGCTTCTCCAAATCCTTTACGCCCGCCCTGCGTATTAGCTATATGGTCTTGCCGCGCAGGCTCATGCTGCGCTACGATGAATGGTTCCAAGGGTTTGGTTGCCCTTGCTCGGTATTTACCCAAAAAGCCCTGGCCCGCTTTATTGACGAAGGCTTCTTTGAAACCCACCTCAACCGTCTGCGGCTGGCCTACGCAAAAAAAAGAGCCCTCTTGGAAGAGCTTTTGACGGGCCACCCTCGCCTCAGTGTTTCGGGTGCGGAGGCGGGGTTGTCCCTGTTAGCCACTCTGGACACGACGCTGTCGGAAGAAGCGCTTTTAGAGAACGCGTTAAGCGCCGGAATCCGGGTCTACGGGATCAATGCCTTTCGTAAAAAAAGCCAAGGTTCATCGCCCCAGTTGCTTTTAGGCTACGCTAAATTAAAGGAGGAAGAGCTTCGATCGGCCGTGCCTTTGTTGCTCTCAACCATCGGATAAGAACTTAAAAAACCACAGGCCCAGACTTTCGCTCCGACCGTAGATCCTTAGGGCCTTTGTAGGCGGCCCATACGAGCCTCTAGAGTCCTCTCCCGGATGGGGGTAGCATCTAGGGGCTCCTTCTATGGGCTGTCGTATGCGATGTTCGCGCGCTCTGGCAATTGATGGGACCTTTGGGGTTTCCAAAAAGGGAGTAAGCTTGGGCCACTGATTCATGCGATCGGTGATGGCTTCCCCTAGTTTGGATTTTACGGTTTCTTTCTTTCTTGTCTCAAGGAGCCATACCTTTAAAGCCTGGAGCAGGGGGTTCCTCTGCTCCAGGCTTTAAAGGTATGGCTCTTCAGAACTCTTCTCACTGAATGTACGCTCCAGCCTGAAGAGTTCATCCTAATATTTGAGTCCGGCATACGCCAACGTTCCTTGGAACCCTGCGGTATCTTTTCTCTAAATCTTTAATTGCTTCAAGGAACTTACGCCGTGCATGGGCATGGCAACCAGCTCGGCGGACATCAGTGACTTTGTTATAGCCGCTGGAGCCATCCGTTTGCAGGATGCCCGAGAATCCATTCAGAAACACTTTGGCATCGTTCCCGGAACGTCCGGGTTGATACGCCTATAAGGCAACCGGGTGATGCTCTAGAGGTCCACTGACGTAGTGCCACATGTACGAGCTTTGCTGCGCCTTGCGCCCAGGTTCTCGCAAAACCTCGCGCTTTGTTTCATCCGCGGGGATCATCTCCCCCTTCAAAAGCGCTTCCTGCATGAAGTCATACAATCCCCTGAGGTACAACTGCGTGGCATCACGGATCCATTTGGAAATTAGGCCCCGGCTGATCTTGACACCGCTATAGAAAAATTTCTTTTCCAACCGGTGAATGGGCACTTTCTCCCAAAACTTTTTGGCCATAACATAGGCTACAAGGGATGACGAAGCATCGCTGCCGTTAAATAACGGCAACTCTTTGGCGCTGGAGACAATGGGGGCATCCCCGTTTTTCTCGCATGTAACGCATGAGTAAATTTTAGAGAGGATCTTTCTTTTGTAGATCTTGGCCGGTTTGATGCAGATCTCCACTCGCTCAACCGTTTTCAATTCCCGAAGTGGTCCATGACAGGTGTTACAGAATTGCTCTTCTGGCGCCCGTTCCTCGATGATTTCTTCCACGGGCAGAGGGTCAAATCAGGGCTTGTTGGGCACCCACTTGGCCTTTCTTTTAGCGGACGTCGGCCTTTTTTTCAACCGCTACGTATTGCTCTGCCTCGTTGAATACACCCTATAATCCTCTTCAAAAAAGCGCAGCTGCTGGATCTTTGCATCGACATTCTTCTTGCGGGATGCTGCGTACGTCTTGCTTTGTGCCAAATAGAGCAGCTCTCGAAGCTGGTCAATGGTTGCCTGAAGTTCTTCCATCAGGATGGATTTTTGATCGAGCTTTAACTTAACATCCATGTATTTATAGAAGACTTCAATCTTCGAAAAATCATCCCGTTCTTCTCCCGTATTCCGTTCGTTTTTCAAGGGTGTTCATGCGCTTTTTTTGCTTGTCTTCGATGACTTTACGGGCTCATCCTTCCTTGAATCCATGCGGTACGTGCGTCCATGGAGTTTCTGAAATCCACCGGGGCAAAAATCAAAACGATGAGGAATTCTGGGGACTATCCGTGATCCTTACGGATAAGGCAGCCCCTCCAAGTCTTAATGCCGCAATGGTCTCACGGTCTTTAAGGCATTGGTATTTGCTTCTATTGACCCCTAACTAAGCAAAGTTCACAAAAGATCCGAGTAAAAAAAAGCATCGCAAGAAGGCACCCATATCCGGACGTACTTCTGGGTCCGAATATCGGTGCCTTTATTGATCGCTTACCGTCAACCCAATGATTTCAAGGGGGGACGGGGGAGGTGAGGTTTTCTTCAAGCGCGTATCTTGGGTCGAACTCTTACGAGGCCTTGCTTTCTTTTTTGGGCGGCCAGGGAAAAAATCGGCTGGTTTTCTGACGGTAAGCTGCCCATCCCGGACGTTTTTCCATGCGTCTCTCCGTCAACGGCACTCCCGTAACGAATACGAGAAGCGAAGTGATCAGTATTGGACTGAGGATCAACCAAAGGGCCGAAGGGCCCCGGTTGAGCGCCTGGAAAAACACCCCCCACCAAATAAGACTTTCCCCAAAATAATTGGGGTGGCGCGACCAAGACCATAGTCCTCGGGTCATAAGTTCCCCCGGGTGCTTTTTTAGGTGGGCGCGAAGCTGCGCATCCGCTAGGGATTCAAAGACAATACCCAAAAGCCAAACGAAAACCCCTAAAAAGGTCCAAAACCCTAATGGCGTCCCCTCGGTGAGATTCATATAAAGGACCGGAGCCCCAATGAACAACGATAAGGCAAACTGGCTCAAATAAACTTTGAAAAACATATTTCGCTCGACGTTCGGCCCCCATTTTTCTCTCATGGCACGGTATCGAGGATCTTCAGGTTTGGAAAGGTTCCTTTGAGCCAAATGCACGGATAAGCGCAATCCCCAAAAAACCGTTACGGCCGTAGCGACAAGGCCCATGGCTGATCGGGGGCCTAAGGCAAAGGAGGTAAGCGCGGAGAGGACAAAGCTCATCCCCCAAAAAATATCGATGAGGTCGTGTTTTTTCCAACGTACGCCAGCGAAGAATACCAACAAAAATCCGAAAAAAACGACAGCACAAGTCAAAAGCAACTCAATCATAGAGGTTCCTCCCGTTCCAGATAGCCCACCGCAAAGGCGCCCTCCCCTGCGAATAAGGAGATGACGGATGAGGAGGGACAGACGTATAAAGGGGCTTTCCCCAGATGCTTTTGAAGCTTTGGGGCAAAGCGCAGAAGAGGCGTTGGATTTCCCGAATACACCAAAACGTACTCTTGAATGGTTCGGGGCGACAGTTTTTTTAAGAGTTTCTTTTCAAGACCTGATCTTGAAAAGGAGAACCCGTTAACAGCCCCCTCACCCTTGCTGTTGATGCAAATCAAGGGAAGCACGTGGAGCTTTCGCAACAAAGACCCGATGCGCAGGGGCAGACGCCCGGATTGGATCATCCCGTCCAAATCCGGTACGCTCACAAAGATCCGCGCTCGTTTGCAATAATCCCGCAGGTTTTGTTCCATCTCTCGAAGAGAGACTCCCTGCTTCAAAAGTTCGATGGCTTTTAGGCATACGAGGCCCTGTGCTGCGGAATTAAGTCGCGTATCCAAAAGATGAAGACTGGGCGATGCGGCATTTTTCAAATAGGTTTGCCAACGTTCGTAGAGTCCAGACATCCGGGACGAAACGCTTAGAATGAGCACCTCATCATAAGCTGCCACGATGGGATCCAAAAAGGCGCGAATCTGCGCATCGTTGGGCTGTGAACTGGTCATAAACTTTCTTCGCGCTTGAAGGCGCTGCGGGGATAAGGTACGCTTGTCCGAAAACGCGACCCCATCATCCAAGAGAACCATCGGTAACCGAAAGACCCCGGGGCCAAGGAGCTCCTCGGGGAGATCTGCAATAGAATCAATCACCAAGGCAATGTTTCCCCTATGGCTTTGGGCAAGGGTTTTCTGCTCTTCCATGTCCTGCGCCCCAACTTCTAAAAGGCGGCCCAAGGGCGCCAGACGATCGACGATGAGCGAAGGATCCTGGCAGTGGATGTGCACCCGCAACAACCGATCATTCTCCGTTACAACCTGAGAATTCCCCAAAGATTTTAAAAGGCTTTGAACCTTCGGGACAAGGGGAACTCCCTCCTTCTTCTCCAAGAGGACCTGCGTGCAGTACCGCTCAGTCAGGGGTTCATCACTAAATACATGAGCGACAAGGGGAGCCTGTAACTCCTTTTGGGATCGGAGCGGCGCTGGTTCACTTTGGATGCCATTTTTTTTGATCCCTTCCACCAAGCCTTCGATAAAGTACAAAAAAGCCAGAGCTCCTGCGTCCGCCTGCTTGAGCATGCGTTGCTGGATCAAAAAATCTTTGGTTTTTTCAACCGTTCGCCGAAGGGCCACAAGGGCCTCCAAGAAGGGGTCGTCTTGCTTTTTTTGACTCAGTGCTTGTCCAAAGGAATGCGCAAAGCTTTGCATGGCGGTGAG
The DNA here is from genome assembly GCA_002838815.1 of Clostridiaceae bacterium JG1575. Taxonomy (GTDB): domain Bacteria; phylum Bacillota; class Clostridia; order Clostridiales; family Clostridiaceae; genus JG1575. The sequence goes on from LQGW01000062.1 coordinate 57,664, forward strand.
GATCGTCCCCTCTGAGGGCGACATGACGCCAGAGCGGGCCAAGTGGGATCCTTGAGAAAACATGGCGTCCAAATCTTCATAGCTAAGAACTTGTCCGTCCTGATGGAAGGCTTTAAACCATCCCTCGAAATAGGCTGAAAATATGGATCCGCTATTGCCTCTAGCTCTTAAAAGAGCTGTATCACTGAGTACTTTCAAAATTTCTAAAAGACTCCCCTTGGGCGGAAGTTCTTGTAGGATCGCCCCAAACTGATAGGAGAGATTGCTCCCTGTATCTTGATCGGGTACCGGAAATCCATTGGCCTGGTTCAACTCTAGGGTATGTGCTCCAACACGCTGAGCACCATTTACCAAGGCGCCGTAGAGCGTAGCGGAAGTGATTGTAGGACTCATGCATCCTCCCTCCTTATTCTTTATGCCTTTTCTAAGAGAGTGCACGGATCAGATGCGTCGCAAGAAAGGCAGTAGCCGCCGTAACAAAGGCCCCCCACCCTAAGTCGACTAGGGTCACGGACAAGGGCCAGCCACGAAGAGCGGCCAAATTGGTCAGATCATATGTGGCATACATGGCCAAGCCAAAAAGCGCCCCCTTCCACAGAGCCTCTTGCGGCCGACCCACTTTTAAGGCCGGAACTACTACGAATACCATCAATGCCGTCAGATAGATGAGGTAGAAGACTCCCGCCGCCCAGAAATTCACCGTGGGCGCCATCAACTCCCCCAACTGAGCTTTATAAAAGCGAGCTCCTACGGTCAGCAGCCAAATTCCATCCAAAACGAGAAACACTGCAGCGGTAATCAAAAACGGTACGAGCATAAAAACACCTCCATGCGTCCATTCAGAGCTTCGAAAAACAACGGGAACCCAAACGAACACCCCAGCGTTCTCCAAAGAGCAGTTCTCGCAAAATGGGAGAAGATCTCGCGTTAATGCGTCGCAGTCAGCGGCCTAAATATCGATCTTCCACGATTCAATTGTAACGTAGGCCCTGAGTCTGTGCTATGCAAAAAGCCGCAATATTCCGTGAACATTCCACAATCTTTTTATGACAAGACCGGATGAATTCCCTTCTGCTTCAATTCTTTGGTAGAAGCAAAAAAAAGAAAAATCAAGGGACATTTATTGATTTTTGGAATGTTCTCATGGGCCCGTTAACGAATGGTTATGTTAGGCTAAAAGTACAAAATTTTTCCCCTTCCTCGCCTTATTCATCCCCCGTCGAACCCTCTCAATTATTATTTTCCATTTCCAGGAGGATCTCATGAGTACCCACAAAGAATCTCTGCGCCACGGACAGCGCATGGCGGCTTCTTATGCCAAAGCCGCCCCCGAACTTTGTAACGGCTTTTCCCATCTGCACGAAGCTGCCTGCGCTCCAGGCGCCCTGGATTTAAAGACCAAGGAACTCATCGCCATCGGCATCTCCGTAAGCGTTCATTGTGTCTTTTGCTTCCAGAGCCATATCACCAGCGCCCTAAAAGCCGGTGCCAGCAAAGAAGAAATCACCGAAGCCATCGGCGTCGGCATTTTAATGGGCGGCGGTCCTGCCTATGCCTACGCCATCCAGGCTTATGAATGCTTGGAGGAATTGACGAACGATAAGAACTAGTCTTCATTTGGTGTGCCTTCAGGGGGAGGCACCCTAGCCTTTGGGGATGAAACGAACAGGGGGCCTTCTTCAAAATAGAGAAGAAGGCCCCCTGTTCGTTGGGCTTTAGCGTTCGTTGTAAAGATCTTCCTCAAACCAGCGACGTACCGCGGCCAAATCCTTGGTGGCAGAGAGCGCCACCATAAGCTTGATGCGGGCCTTTTGACCGTTGAGGTTGTCGCCGAGAATGACGCCAATCTCCCGAAGGTTTCTACCCCCGCCGGGGTACCCGTAGGAATCATACACTCGTCCTTCAAAGCAGCGGGAGACAATGACCACAGGAACGCCCCTGCCGATGGCCCGCTGAACGGAGGGGACCATGGCTGGAGGGATGTTGCCCCTGCCCATGGCTTCAAGGACGATGCCTCGATCGCCGCGTTCGAGGCAAAAATCCACCAAGGAGCCATCCATGCCGGTGCAGGTTTTCAAAAGGGCCACCCGATCCTCCAACTTTTCAATGCACTGGCATTGATGTCGCTCGGTTTCCCGGTAAAAAAGCACTTGGTTGTTGTCCACCATGCCCACTTGCCCAAAGGTCGGCGTTCGAAAGGCATTGAGGGCCATGGAATTGGCTTTGGTCACTTCAGAGGCGGTGTTGAGCTCTCCATTTAGGCACACGAGCACTCCCCGACCGCGGGCGCTGGAAGAGGCGGCCGTGCAAATGGCCGCCGCTAAATTGGACGGCCCGTCGTAGCCAAGCTCCGACCCCGAGCGCATGGAGCCGGTAAAGACAATGGGCTTTTGTGTGTCCACGGTGAGGTCCACAAAATACGCTGTTTCTTCCAAGGTATCCGTTCCGTGAGTGACAACGACTCCGTCCACATCGCCCATGAGCACTTCGCGTATTTTTTGCGCAAGCGCCATCATAATGGGTGGGGTCATATGCGGGCTGGGAAACGAAGAAAAAGCGATGGATTCCACCTGGGCATACTCCTCAATTCCTGTGACAAAGCTCATGATCTCCTCTCCCGTCAGGGTGGGAACCGCCGCTTTAAGCTTTGGATCCACCTTCATCGAGATGGTTCCCCCGTTGAAAATCACTGCCACTTTCTTCATGATTGATGCGTCCCCTTTTGCGGCTGATCCGCGGTTTTTTCTAAATATTGGTAAAGATAGCAAAGCAGCCGTCCGTTGTAGAGTTTGCGGTTTTTTTGCGCCTTTTCCTGAAAAGCGCTCTCAAAGCCCTTGAGGGCGGTAAAGACATGGAGATCCCAATGGGGGTTGGCATCACGGATCCCTCCGAGGATGCGAGCCAATTCCTTGGCTTCTTGAACTTCCTCCAAGCGTTCCCCATAGGGGGGATTGGTGATGATGGTGCCCTGAACCAGTTCCTTTGGAAAGTCCCGAACGTTTCGCTGGCGAAAATCAATGTCGCGTCCGACCCCGGCTTTTTTGGCGTTGGTTCGGGCCGTCGCTAACACCCAAGGATCCTTGTCAAAGCCTTGAAGATCGAGCTTGCCATCGCTTTTGATGGCTCGGCGCGCGCCCTCGCGCACCAAAGGGAAGGGATCCTCCCGCTTCATAAAAGGCCAAGCCTCACAGGCAAAGCTGCGTTCAAGTCCCGGAGGAATGCCCCTGGCAATGCGCGCTGCCTCGATGAGAATGGTGCCGGAACCACAAAAAGGATCTACCAGGCGAGCTTGGCCCCGCCAAGGCGAGAGCAGCACCAAAGCGCTGGCTAGGGTTTCCTTGAGCGGCGCAGGTCCTGAGTCCTTGCGGTAGCCCCGCTTATGCAGACCCGGTCCCGTGGTGTCAATGCTCAGCGTCGCTTCGTCTTTCAAAAGCGCCACTTCGATTTTAAAGAGCGGACCATCCTCCGGGAAGGATTGTCCCGGATGGCTTCGCTCCATGGCCTTGATGATGGCCTTCTTGGTGATGGATTGACAATCGGGAACGGAAAAAAGGGTGCTTTTCACGGATTTTCCATTAACATGCATGAACGCATTGACCGGCATCAGCGCTCCCCAGGGCAATTGATAGACCCCTTGAAAAAGCTCTTCAAAGGTCGTGGCGCGAAACTGACCCATATTGATCAAGACGCGGTCGGCGCAATGAAGATGTGTGTTAGCGATGGCGATGTCCATCTCATCGCCACTAAAATGCACCCGGCCGTTTTCCACGCGCAAATCTTCATACCCCAATTCCTTGAGCTCCTTGGCGACCAGGGCCTCCAAGCCAAACGTGGCGGTGGCCATGAGCTGAAAATCCATAACCTATGCCTCCTCTTCGCCGGGGACCTTTAGGGGCAAATACCCCAAACGAGCTGCGGGTTGGGCGGGCCAATCCAAGGTCAAGCTCAACGGGCAATGATCCGAGCCCATCCGTTCATTATAGATGGCGGCCTCCTTCACATAGGGCATCAACGCTTCGTTGACGACAAAGTAGTCAATGCGCCAGCCGACGTTTCGATCCCGGGCCCGAAACCGCTGATCCCACCAAGTGTAAATCACCTTGTCTGGGTTTTGCCGCCGGTACACATCCACAAATCCTTGCCCCAGCAATCGCGTGAACCAGTCACGTTCAATGGGCAAAAAGCCGGAGTTTTTTTCATTGCTTTTGGGGTTTGCCAAATCAATGGGCTCATGAGCTACATTGAAATCCCCGCAAATCACCACATGACGCCCTTGCGCGACCAAAGCGGCAAACTCCGCCAAATAGTGCTCGTAAAAGCGCATCTTATACTCCATGCGCTCTTCGCCGCGCCCTCCATTGGGGAAATAAATGCCGTAAACGCTCAGTGCGCCAAAATCCAGGCGAATGACTCGGCCTTCCTCATCAAATTCTGTCCCGGTGCCCAAATAGACCGCATCGGGCTCCAGGCGACTGTACACCGCCACACCAGAGTAGCCCTTGCGCACGGCGGAATGCATGCGCAGGCAATAGCCCATCTCCCGAAGATCCATACCCTCGGTGAGCTGGTGATCCTGCATTTTAATTTCCTGCAAAAACAAAACATCCGGCGCTAAGGCTTCAATGCTTTGAGCGAATTCTTTTTTCATAATGGCCCGCAGGCCGTTGACGTTCCAAGATACAATTTTCATCTTATGCCTCTGCTTCCTGGTAGATGCAAACCCCATCGGCCCCATCCACCTCCGTTAAATCCACCGCGACGCGCTCGGCTCGAGCTGTGGGCACGTTCTTTCCCACATAGTCCGCACGAATGGGCAGCTCCCGATGACCGCGATCAATGAGCACCGCCAATTGGATGACCTCGGGTCGTCCGCGGCTGATGATGGCGTCGATGGCGGCGCGAACCGTCCGCCCCGTGTAAAGCACGTCATCCACCAAAATAACTTTTTTGCCTTGAACCGGCAACAGATGATCCGGAATCACGACCTGGGGCACATCCGCCGCTTCTGAAAGATCGTCTCGATAGAGGGTGATGTCTACGTGGTCCACCGGGACCTCAACGCCTTCAATTTCCAGCATCAGCGCAGCAATGCGATGCGCCAAGGGGATTCCCCGCCGCTTGATGCCGATGAGCAATAGATTTTCTGTGCCCTTGTTTTTTTCGATGATTTCATGGGCGATGCGCTTGAGCGCCCGCTTCATGGCCATGTCATCCATGAGCTGCGATTTAAAGATCATGGCTTCGTCCTCTCCTTTTGCGCTCCATTGCCCGAAGCACGGCTTGAAACTCCCGGGACACCGGGGCAGTAAATTCCAGGTATTTTCCGGTCCGAGGATGCAAAAATCCCAGCTTTTGAGCATGGAGCATCTGACCTTCATAAGGGATTTTGGGATCCTTCTTTCCATAAACAGGATCTTGCAGCACGGGGTGATGCCGCTTTGCCATATGGACCCGGATCTGGTGGGTCCGGCCCGTTTCCAATTGCAGAACCACAAAGGTGGCGTCCAAAAAGCGCTTTTGCACCCGATAATGCGTCACGGCGCGGCGCCCCTCAGGGCGGACGGCCATGCGCACCCGATGGTTGGGATCGCGCCCCAAGGGGGCGTCCACCACTCCTTGATCTTCCTTGATGATGCCCTGGCATAGGGCCACATATTGCCGCGTCATGGAGTGATCCTTCAGCTGTGCGCTGAGCGAAAGATGTGCCGCATCGTTCTTGGCCACGACCAAGATACCGGAGGTATCCTTGTCGATGCGGTGAACCAACCCCGGTCGAAGGGAGCCTCCCACTTGGGAGAGGGACTCAAAATGGTGCATCAGGGCATTCACGAGGGTGCCACTGGGACTTCCCGGCGCCGGATGCACCACCATGCCACAGGGTTTGTTTACCACCAAAAGATCCTCATCCTCATAGAGAATCTCCAAGGGCAAATCCTGGGCCTTTGCCGACAGTTCCTCCCGGGGCCGGAGGGTTAATTCGATGACGTCTCCAGATTGAACCCGATAAGAGGGCTTCACCGCTACTCCATTGACGCGCAAGGCATCCTCCCGAATCAGCTGAACGATGCGAGCGCGGGAGAGCTCCTCATCGAGTCCCGAAAGATATTGATCCACGCGCTGCCCCGCCTCCTCGGGCAAGGGACAGCCCCTAAGGGTTCGCCTCATGAGTTGGCCTTCTCCTGTTGCTCTTCTTGTTCGCGCACGGATTCTTCTTTTATGCCCTTATGCGTGCGCACCACCCGTTTGGAATAGCGCCTTTCTTCATGAATCAAAAAATCAATGATTAAGAGAAGCACCCCAACGGTGACGCAGACATCCGCCACGTTGAACGTTGGAAAATGCCACTGGTTTCCCAGGTGAAAATGAATGAAATCCACCACGTACCCCAACGTGATGCGATCCTTGAGATTGCCCAAAGCGCCGGCCACCACAAGACACATGGCCGATTTGGACAAAGCGGACTCCTTATTTTTCCAAAGATAGACGAGTAAAACAGCCACCACAAGGGCGCTGATGGCGATCAAGAGAGCCTGCTGATTTTGCATAATGCCGAAGGCTGCGCCTCGATTTTCCAAATAGCTAAAGTCCAAAATCCCCGGAATGAGATCCTTCGTTGCGCCGTGACTTAACGTATTTATCGCCCATTTTTTCGTCAAATGGTCCACGACTACGCCCAGTAAGAGTAGTATATAATGCATGTTTTTCGTTCCTTTCCTTTCGCTGCGTTCGTACGCCCATCTCCTATTAAAGAGCTCAGACCCTCCTTAAGCGGCCGCCTTTTGAGGCTTCCTCCTCTAAATTTAACACAAAAAGGGCCGGGGGAGCTCTTCTCATCAAACCGTTTATCGGCTGGGGGCACCGCCCTTGGCCTTCTTGGGAGTTACCCTTAAATACTTTTTAGGCAGATTCTGATAATAGGCTTCGTCAAAGACAATTCCGATGCGATCGAGAAAATGCCCGTCGGTCTCAAGGACCGTAAAGGTCATATGAGGTCCAGGGATCACATCGCCCACCTCAGGGAATTTATCCATGGAGCCTAAGAGATAGCCCGACATGGAATCAAAGTCCTGGGATTCCAAATGCGTATGGAACATGCGGTTGAAATCAATGATCTTCGTTGCGCCTTCCAACAGGACTTGGCCTTTGGCGTCCACACCGACCTCCAAAGGCTTGTCGTATTCGTCCTCCAAATCCCCCACAAGCTCCTCCAAAAGATCCTCAAGGCTCACCACTCCTTGGGTGGTCCCGTATTCATCCAGCACCACCGCCATGTGGTTTTGCGTGCGTTTCATCTCCTGGAACACCCGGCTGATCTTCACAAATTCATAAGTGAACAGGGGCGGGCGCACCATGGAAGCAATGGTCTGATTTTCATCCAACGGACTCATGATGAGGAGATCCTTGACGTTGAGCACTCCGGTGAAATCCGTGGGATCCTCATCATAAACGGGGATTCTTGAGAAAAAGTATTGCCGGTAGCACTGAAGCACCTCGCCCACCGTCGCCTCTTTTGGCATGGCGATGACTTTGGTTCGGGAGGTCATGATGTTCTTAACCTGCGTATCGGCAAAACCGAAGAGGTTGTTGATGATGTAGCGTTGATCGTCGGCGATGACGCCTTGCTCATGACCGACATGCAGGACCGTTTGGATCTCTTCTTGGGTGATGGCCCCTTCGGAGCGGGCCCCCAAATGCCGGGTCATGAAGGCCGTGAGGCGAGTGAGCAAAAATGCCAGCGGGTAAAACAGCTTGCTTAAGGCGTTTAGCGCTGGAGCCACCGCCATGGACACCTTCAAGGGGTACTGGTTGGCTAAGGTTTTCGGCGTCACCTCACCAAAGATCAACACAAGCACCGTCATCACGGCAGTGGCCCAAATCAGGCCCGCGTCGCCGAAACGCTTGACAAAAAGAGCCGTCGCCAAAGTGGAGGCGCCAATGTTCACAAGATTGTTGCCGATTAAAATCGTCGACAACAACCGGGCCGGATCCTCCAACAAACGGGAGATGAGACCCGCCTTGCGGTTTCCCCTTTCCTTCAAGGAACGAAGCTTGAACTTATTCAGGCTCGTCAGGGCCGTTTCTGAGGCGCTGAAATACGCTGAGAGCATCACCAAAAGGATTAAGACGATCACTTGCCATTCGCTTTGCATAAAGACCTCCTGTCCGGCTGCGTGGGCATTATGGTCTTATTGTACCATAAGGATTTTCCCCAAAAGAACCTAGCGGTAACGTAGGATTTGAAGATGCAGCGCCCCTTTACGCGTCGTCCCCAGCACGTCGCCCACTTCGATTTTTCCTTTGCCGCGAAGGCTCAGCACATCGCCTTTTCGGACGTCTTTTTTCGAAGACGTCTCCACGCGGTCGTTTTGCTTGACCAGTCCCGTTTCAATGGCCTGGACCGCTTTGCCTCGGGACAAATTCCCCATGCGGGCAATGATGGCGTCCAAACGTAGAGAGGCCACAAGCAGCACTTCCTCCACCCTGGGATCCTTTAGCGTCCCCCACGCTTCTATGGGGAGACTCTCGATGCGCACGCTGTGACGGCCCACCCGGGTCATCTCCTGCATGACAAAATCCGCCAAAGAACGCACCACCGGCAGGTAACAAACCTCACCGTCGAGCCAAAGATCGGAGAACTTTTCTCGCTTCAAGCCAAGGCTCATGAGGGCGCCCAGATAATCCTTATGCTTCAGAGGGTCTTTCGGATAGCCGTCCTGGATTTTTAAAAGACTGACTCCCGCCTGGGCCTCGGCTAAGGAAGACGCAAACACTTTATGCGGTGCGTCTGCTGGGGCATAAAAAAGCGCTCCTTCCGGCAACCCCCCCGGCAGCTCTTCGATCTTTTTGCAAAGGGCGGGGGGGAAAAATTCGTTGGAGACCCCCTTTATTCCATCAAAGGCATCCTCAATTAAGGTAAAAAGGCGGGCCAGCATCCCCGGATCTTCTCCCGGGAAACAGGCCGCCCATTGTTTTTTATTCATTGAAAGGAATCCCGATAGAGGCTGCGAAAGTCTTGTGGGGAGGACATGCCCTTCATATTGATTCCGCGCGGGGACACCACATAGACGTTTTCCATGACTTCTTGAATGTCCCCTTCCAGCGCGAAGGCGGCGCCAGAGACAAAATCCAGAAAGCGCTGACCGATCTTAACGTCCAAGGCGCTGAGATTCAAAACAAGAATGCGCCCACTGCGCACTTCCTCCACCACTTGGGCTGCCTCTTCATACCGCTCAGGCTTTGAGATGCATAAGGAGGAAGAACTTCCTTTGGCGCCCTCTCGCACTCCTAGGGGCGACTGAATGCTGTCCCTGGGGCTTTTGGTAAAGCTCTTCGGGGTAATGACGTTGTCACGGCGAGCCGGCTCCAAGGGAGCAAGCTCCTCGTCTTCATAGTACGGATCGTCCAATGTATCTTCGGGGCCGATCAAATCCTTAATTTTTTGAAATAGCTTCATAAGCTCCTCCTTATGGGGCTTTTGCGAGGGAATCCCAGCGGCGGGCACCGACGGGGGCGTAGGGAGGTACAGAGCACATCCTAAAGGGATCCGTGCTTTTCTTGAGGGGGCCGCGCGCCGAAAATGGCGCTGCCTACTCGGACCAATGTGCTGCCACAGACCATGGCGATTTCATAGTCTCCGCTCATGCCCATGGAAAGGGTGTCAAAGGCCGAACCCCCAGCGGCCTTCATGGTGTCGAAGAGTCCCTTCATGGCCTCAAAATACTGGCGCTGTTCCCCTTCGTCTTGGGTGTTGGGAATGATGGTCATCAGCCCGCGCAGTCGAAGATTGGGCAGCGTTTGGCAAAAGGCAAGAAGCTCCGGCAGCTCTTTAGGGGCGATGCCGCCCTTTTGGGCTTCCCCGCCAATGTTTACTTCCAGCAAAACATCTTGAACGTAGCCCTTTTTATGGGCTCGTCGCTGAATTTCTTTTGCCAGGGAAACTCGATCCACCGAATGGATCAGGGCGATGCGCGAATCCAGATATTTCACCTTGTTGCGCTGAAGGGTTCCGATAAAATGCCACTGAATGTCCGAAGGAAGCTCTTTGGCTTTCTCCCGCCACTCCCCGACGCGATTTTCCCCAAAGGCGCGCTGTCCGGCTTCATAGGCTTCCAAGACGTCTGAGACGGGTTTGGTTTTCGATACGGCAAGCAGGGTCACGCCAGGGGCAAGCTTAGCGCGGATCTGCGCGAGATGGTCTTTAATGTTCATGGTTTTGATGTTCCTTTCGTACGAATCACCGGCGGCGCCTCGTACTTTAAGTCAATGATGCCCGAAGGCTCCTTGGGCCCGATGCTTTTGAGGATGTTGATGGCTTGATTGAGCTTGGTCTTCAAGTCTTTGCCTGGACCAAGTTCCACCTCCCAACCCTTACTGTAGAGCCGAATGGCCGCTATATGGGTCAAATCCACAGCCTCAAAGTGGATGGTGGATTGGTTGGTGGCCATCAAATCCGCGAACTCCTTGAGAAACTCCTTTTTAGGCCCTTGGGCGTACATGGTGTAGCCGGGGTTCAAAAGCTTTGCATCGTCCGTGAGGGTTACGACCCCATCTTTCAGACGCGGAGCGATGGCTCCCCGAGCCAGCACCCGTCCGGTGCGCTCTAAGAGCACTTCCTCGGCGCCCTGGCGTAACAGATAATCTCGGGATCGTTCCTGAACCTCCAAGGTCCAAACCCCAGAGGCGCTCACGGATTGCCGGAGCGTTTCAATAAAAGGATCCGCCCCCGCGGCTTTTTTCACCTCGGTGCTGGGCAATAGGAATCGGCTTTTGCCCAGTCCTTGGGCCGCAGCCGCTTCCAGCTTTTTAGCATCTGCTCCCAAAGCCCCTTGAACTTCAATGCGCGATACCCGAAAAAAAGGCCCAAACAGTACGATTAAAAGTACAGCAACGCCGATCACTCCCCCCCAGACTAAGCGGACTGTTCGCTGCTTTTTCTTTTGCAGTCGCTCTTTTTTGCGCCGTTCATACCTTTGAACCTTGCTTTGCGCATGGGCCTCGCCGTCCGACCTTTTAAAAAGCGGCGGCTCCACTTTGGGAGGAGCGGCTTCGCAGCGCTCCCGCTGCTGGTTGTTGCGATAGGTTCGCGGGCCGCTCCAAGGGCCCTTTGGTAAGGCGTGATGCCTCAAAGCATCTTGGGGCGAAGCATCCTGCGCCGAGCGCAGGGCGTCCCCATCATCCCTCGGGGAGCCTTCTTCGCGAGAGCCCTTGGGGGGATGTAAAAAAGAGGGAAGCTTTGGTCCTGAACCGTTCACTTACACCGCCTCCTTTCGCTGCTTGGAGACATTTAAGACAATACCCATGGCCGCCATATTGACAAAGAGCGACGTACCACCTGCGGAAATAAAGGGCAACGTCACCCCGGTAACAGGGAAAGCGCCCATGACCACGGCCAGATTGATGGCACTTTGAAAAAAGATCACCGAGAGGATGCCCAAGGCCAAAAGCTTGCCGTGTTCGTCTTTGGCGGTTCGGCCGATGCGAAAACCCGCTAGGACCAAATACCCCAAAAGGCCGATGACGCCCAGAGCCCCCACCAAGCCCAGTTCTTCACAGATGATGGCAAAAATGAAGTCATTTTCCGCCATGGGCAACCAAAAAGCCTTAAACCTTGAGTTCCCCAATCCCTGACCCAAGAGACCGCCCATGGATAGAGCATAAAGGGACTGCACAATCTGCAGGTTTTTGCCCGTGGGGTCCGCCATGGGGTTCATAAACCCTTTCAACCGATCTTGTCGGTAGCTCGAGTAGATGAACATGAAGATGCCGCCGACCATTCCTGCGCCCCCTAAAAGGATGCTCCAAACAACGGGCAAGGAGGAGGTCAAAAGGACCATCATCGTGGACATGCCCGCAATGGCGGCGGTGGAGAGGTTGCTCTGCAGCACGGCGATAATGAGAACAAAGGCGAAAAGAGCCAGCGTGAGAATAAAGAATCGATTTCGCTGCGCCGCCCTTTTCTTCGTTTTTGGCAAAGAAAGCAGCGCGGCGGCCAAGGCCACCAAGTAGAATTTAGCAAGCTCTGAAGGCTGGAAGGACAAGGGCCCCAAGTCAATCCAACGATGTGCACCATTGGCGTCTTGGAAAAAGATCGGGACGATGTTTAAGACCAAGACGAAGGGAAAGGCGAAGAGCAGTAAGCGCCAATTCAGCACGTGGTAGTCGATGCTGGAGAAGACAAAAAGGATCAGTAGGCTGCCTAGAAGGAAGCCCCCTTGTTTGACCAGGTACCGGGTTACCCCCGTGCCCCCTAAACGCACCGCTGCATAGGATCCCGAGGAGATGATCATCACCATTCCAAAAAACACAAGAATCAGCAGCACATAAAGGAAAGGCCGGTCCATCCCCCGAAGGGAAAACTCCACGCGCTCACGCCAAAACTCCTGGATTCGTCTTGCAACGCTTTGTCGCCCAGCAAAGGGTTTCGAGCGATGGGTCCCTCTTGGGGTCGTGCGACGAACTGGACGATCCCAAAGGGATTCGCCGGAGCGGTTTCTTGGCTTTTGGTCCATGGCCGGATCCTCCTTTTCAGCAACTTGACTTTAGCAGCACCCCGTTTCGAGGCCCGCCGCATCCAGCGATTAGGTCAAGGTAACGTAAGCAATAAGGCAACACAAGAGAGTGAATAAACTAAAGAGGCCGACGATCTTGACTTCACTCCACCCCTTTTTCTCAAAATGATGGTGGATCGGCGTCATGAGGAAAATGCGCTTGCCGCGGGTTTTGAAGGAAATGACCTGAAGAATCACCGTAAGGGACTCCAAAACATAGATGAGTCCCACCAACAAAAACAACAGCTCGGTATGCGTTAAGACCGAAAGCGTCGCCAAGGCTCCGCCCAGGGCAAAGGATCCCGTATCGCCCATGAAGACTCGAGCAGGATGCCAGTTGTAGGCAAGGTAGGCCAAAAGAGCCCCGGCCAAGACCGCAGCGAACACCGCCACGGTTAAACTCCCCGTCTTTAGCCCATAGGCCACATAAAATAGGGAGACAATGAGGCTGACGGAGCCACAGAGCCCGTCGATGCCATCGGCAAGGTTCACTGAATTTGTGACCGCAGTATAAAAAAGAACGATGAAGGGTACAAAAAGCCACAGGGGCAAAAGCAGACTGCGCTGGGTGAAGGGAATCGCAACGTTCAACGTATCCGGCGCGTCAATTTGCAAAAGAACGGCCATGAGGATGCCGAAGAATAAGTTCAAAAGAATCTTTTGCCGCGCCGAGAGCCCTTCAGATTGTGCCTTCTTGATCTTTTGCGTGTCGTCCCATAGGCCGATCAGCCCAAAGAGCACCATCCCCATCAAAAGCAACAAGTTTTGCGGATGAATGCGGTTCCAGATCAGCGCGCCGGCCAAGGTTGCGGCGATGAAAATAAAGCCACCCATGGTGGGGGTTCCCTGTTTATTCAGGTGTTCCGCAGGGCCCTCCAAACGAATCTGCTGTCCGAGCTTATATTCTTTCAGCTTTTTTATGATGAAAGGGCCCGCAATCAGGCCAAGGACCAAGGAGGTCCCTAGAGCTAGAAAAATTCTCATGGTTTAAATCCTCTCCAAATGGGGTATTAGTTGTTCAAAATGACTGGCTCGGGACGCTTTGAGATAAACGACGTCGCCGGGTTGTAAAAGCTTCGGTAGGTGGGTCAAGGCCGACTCCACAGAGGGGAAGCCATGAAAATCCTTTGGGCCAAAGCCGTCCCGATAGGCCGCTGTTTGATCGCCAATAGCGATGAAAACGTCGCAAAGGGTGCGGGCGAGGGCTCCCACTTCTTGGTGCGAGGCGATGGTTGCCTCACCAAGCTCCCGCATATCCCCGAACATCGCCACCTTTCGCCCCTTATGGGCGGCCAAGGTGCGAAGACCCGCCTTAGCCGATTCGGGACTGGCGTTGTAGGCATCGTTGATGACGGTCAAAGAGCTGGTGCGCAGCACCTCAAGACGCATCTTCGTACGCTCTAGGGTAAAGTGTTCCAGATCCTTTGGTTCAATGCCCAAATCATGAGCACAGGCGAAGGCCAGCACGGCGTTGGCGACGTTATGGGCTCCCGGCATGGGTAGGGTCAATTCACCAAGATGCTGCGTTCCTTGATAAAGAGCAAACGAGATGGACTCCGCCCCGAGGCGAAGATTCCTTGCCGTATACTCCCCTGCCGTAAGACCTGCCCGAACCAAACGGTAAGGGGGCTTCTCCACGGTTTGCAGGTACGGATCGTCGGCGTTGAGGTAAAGGGTCTGCTCTGGACCAAAAAAGTCTGTGATTTCCATCTTCGCAAGAAGAATGTTTTCTCGAGTTTTAAGAATTTCCAAATGCGAGGAGCCGATGTTTGTGATCAACGCCCGATTTGGCCGTGTCAGATCCGCCAGTTGATGGATCTCTCCCCGGGCGGACATCCCCATCTCCAAAACCGCCAGATCATAGGAAGCGTCCATGGCAAAGAGCGTTAAGGGCAGCCCCAGTTCATTGTTGTAGTTGCCGCTGGTTTTGTAGACCCGATACTTCCGACTGAGCATCCCATGCAGAAGGTCTTTGGTGGAGGTTTTTCCCACCGAGCCCGTAACGGCAATAAACTCCACAGCTTTCAAGGTGCGGTTTTTATAGTAGCGCGCCAAATCCAGCATCGCCTGACGGCTGGAGGCGACCTGGATCAACCCCTTGCCCTCTTGCTGCGCCACCTTTTTGGCCTCATCGATGATCGCAATCGCAGCCCCCTGGCTAAAGGCGTTCGCTACATAGTCGTTGCCGTTCACGCGCGCTCCGGCCATGCCGACAAAGAGCGAGCCTTCCTGCACTTTTCGAGAATCAATAACCACGGAATCGACAAAGAGGTTCTCCCCTCCAAATCGTATGGTGCCCCCGGTTGCCCGGGCAATTTCTTGCAAAGATATTTTTTCCAACGCTGCCTTGTCCCCCTCCTCATTTCTAACCCCAATATTATATCACCTGACCAAAGGGTCAGGGGCATTTGCGCCCGGGATCCCTACTTCAAAAAGCACAGAGATTGACTGATGATCTCTTGAACCACCGGCGCGGCAATCATACCGCCCGAGGTTTCCGTGGATTCGGGTTCATCGATGGCCACAAATACCGAGAGCTTTGGCTGGTCGGCGGGGGCCGCCCCTACAAAAGTAGCGACAATGTTTTCGTATTTGCCAGTCTTTGGGTTGATTTTTTGAGCGGTGCCGGTTTTTCCAACCACTCGGACGCCCTGGACCTGAGCCCGATGCCCCATGGAATGGGCGACGGTTTCTTCCATCATGGCGATAAGGGTATCGGCGACTTTATCGTCCAAGACATCCTCGGTTTCCTTTTCTTTATAGGTGGACACCACTGAGATTTTGCCCTGGGCATCGGTGCGACGCAGTTCCTTCATCAGGTGTGGTGTGGTCCTTTTGCCTTTATTCATGACGATGTTGATGTCGTTGAGCAGCTGCAGCGAGGTGGTTAATGTGGCTTGACCAAAGGATTTGTTGGCGAGATCGTAGGCGGTGGGGTCGGATTTGAAATCCATGGATCCTGTGCCTTCTTGCGGCAAGTCGATGCCCAAGGCAGACCCTAGGCCAAACTTTTTGGTCCATTTTTCCAGCTTGTCTCGGCCCAGCCGTTTGCCCAGTTCGATAAAGCCCACGTTGCAGGAATTTCCAAAAATTTGAAAATAATTCTGATCTCCATGGCCTTCCGGCTTCGGGCAGTGGATGGCAATCCCGTCCACCTCGGTGTGCCCGTGGCAGGTAAACACGTCCTTATCACTGACCACGCCCTCAGAGAGCGCAGCCGCCATGGTCACGATCTTGAAGGTCGACCCGGGCTCGTAAAGGTCCACCACGGCTTTGTTGCGCCAGCGATCCAAAAGATCCTTGGTATCCTCCGACACATACGGGCGATTGAGATCAAAGTCTGGCGTAGTTACCATGGCGAGAATTTCCCCGTTCAATGGATTGGAAACAAGGATGTGGACGCCCTTGGCTTTATGTTCCTTCATGGCCTTCAAGGCAGCGTCTCTAGCGATGATTTGAATGCGCTCATCGATGGTGGTGACCAGGTCCGCTCCATCCACGGGCGGCGTGAGAATGGGCTTTTGAAAACCCAAATCCTCTTTCCATTGGTTGATTTGCGAGATGCGTAGTCCCGGAACCCCCCGAAGCGCTTCGTTATACTCTTTCTCTAACCCAAAACGCCCCACATCTTGAGCATCCAAAATGCCCAAGGTTTGGGCCAGCATATTTTGATTGGGGTAGTATCTGCGGGTATTTTCCGCAAGGACCATCCAGGAGATTTTTTCCTTTTTAAGGTATTCCTTCAAAGGATTGAGATGCTCAATATCTTGCTTGGTTCCGATCTCCACGTAGGGCAGATAGTTTCCTTTGCGGTCTTTGGCCAAAAGCTTTTCCCGCAGGACGGTTTCGTCCAAGGACAAAAGGGACGACAATTCCTTCGCCGTTTTCGCTACGTAGGCGCCTAGCACCTCTTCGTCCTTTGGCGTTAGGGTCCCGACTTGTTCGCGCTTTAAAGCTTGTTTTTGCATGGCTCGAGCGTCCATATCGATTTGGAACGAAGCGATGTTGGCCGCTAAAAGGTTCCCATTGCGGTCGAGAATATTTCCTCGCCGCGGGGGCAAGGTTACGGTGTGACGCAGTTGGTCTTCCGCCAACACACGATTGGTTTTGGCTTTCACGATCATCACATGAGACAAATAAAGCGACAATATCAAAAAGATGAGGGCGACGAAGAAAGCCATCCGGCTCGCCGCAGGAGCCTCTTTCATTTTGGCCCAGGCCTGTCGGGGATCCACTCGCCCCTCGCGGTTCTTTTTCTTGCGCGAGGCTAGGTGGAGAACCTTATTTTCTTCCTCCCTCGTATGGGGATCCTGATGTTTCATAAAGTACCTCACAAAAATGCCGAAAAGCTTTTGCAAAAAAACAACCCCGGATGCCAGTCCCATGAGAAAGCACCCGGGGATCTTTGGGTCGGTCATCCCAATGACTCCATCGCTTCACCGTCTGGAAAACTCCCGGGGATGGTTACTGGAAAAGAGTCAGGAATTGCGCCCAAAGGCTTTTTTTGACCGGTGAAGCTTTGGGGGGTAGAAAGTTGTCCTGCGTTAAATCGACGATTCGTGGCGTGGCAGCGGAGCGACTGATGTAGGCATCGCTTTTTGCCGTTTCCTTAACCTGATCCAAGTTTTGAGCTTTAAGCACCGAAACCGTTAAAAGTTCATTGGAGCGGCGCAGGTTATGGATCTCATAGCCCATTCCCGTGAGCCGGTTTTGCATGGTGTCCAGCGCGACTCCTTGCAGGAGGATGATGAGGATGGCGAGCGGAACCACCAGTCCTTTGGCGATTTTCTGCAGGGTTCGAAGCGCCGCACCCGCTCGGCGGATTTCTTTTTTACGTTCCAGTGCTTCATCCAGCGCACCGATGGAAAAGTCTGGCGGCGCCAATGGTAGCGCATCCCAGCGTTTCGTCTCTGCCATGATCCATATCCCCCTTACCCTGTTTTATCGTCGTTTTTCGCGTCCCAGGGCGCCCCCCACTTGCGATGCTTTCTTTTCTTCTAGGTGCTTTTCTTTGTGCTTAAGTGCTTCAAGCCCCTACCTTAGACCCCAGCGTCTAAGCCTCCACCTTCTCGCATAGTCTTAACTTAGCGCTACGGCTGCGGGGATTCTCCAAAAGTTCTTCCCGGCCAGGTTCAATGGCCTTACGTGAGACCAAGATTACCCGAGGCTTAAGCCCGCAAATACAAGGCATCTTCGGCGGACAGGTGCAAGGATGCGCAGCATCCCGAAAGACATTTTTCACCAGACGATCCTCCAAAGAGTGGAAGGTGATGATGGCGTAGCGCCCGTGGGGCTTTAATCGATCCACACCATCATTGATGGTGTGTTTTAGGATGGAAAGTTCTTGGTTCACCTCGATGCGGATGGCTTGAAAAGTCCGCTTGGAGGGATGGGGGCCCTCCCGCCGATTTGCTGCAGGTATGGCCCGCTTGATGCATTCGTTCAGTTCAAACGTCGTTTGAATGGGCGCTTCTTCCCGAGTCTTGACTAAGATGCGAGCAATCCGAGCGCTGAAACGCTCTTCTCCATATTCCCGAAGGATTCGCACCAGCATTTCTTCGGGGTAGGTATTGACCACATCATACGCCGTCATCCCGCCGCTTTGATCCATGCGCATATCCAAGGGCGCATCGTTCATATAGGAAAATCCCCGTTCGGGATTGTCCAATTGATACGAAGAAACCCCCAAATCCATCACAATGCCGTCCACTCCCTCTGGGGCTTCTTGGTCTAAGAGCTCCCCAAGCTTTTCAAAGTTCGAGTGACAGTAGGTGACGTTTTGGTAGTCCTTCAAGCGGATCTTGGCGTGATCCAAGGCCTCTTGGTCTTGATCAATGGCGATGAGCCGTCCGTTCTTTAGCTGCTTTAGAATCTCTAGGGAGTGTCCCCCGCCGCCCAAAGTGCAGTCGACATAAATGCCCCCCTCTTTGATGTTGAGGCCCCGAATCGTTTCTTGCAGCAATACACTTTTATGTTTGAATTCCATGATTTATAACCCATATTCGGCTACTTTTTGAGCCAGCTCGTACATATCCTCAGATCCGTTTTCATAGGCATCCCAACGCTCTTTGGACCAAATTTCCAAATAGTCTTTCATGCCAACGCTCACAACGGAGTCGGTGAGTTGGGCAAACGAGGCAAGATGCGATGGGATCAGAATGCGTCCTTGCTTATCCATTTCCACAGGTTCGGCATTGGCCATGAAAAAGCGCTTGTAGCGAATTACTTCCGGAGGGGCGTTTTTTTGTGGCGTCAGCTGGGCCATGAAGGCTTCCCATTCCGCCATGGGGTAAGCACTTAAGTTTCCATCGATGCCTTTGGTGATCATAAAGCTCTTGCCCAAATCGTCGCGAAACTTGGTGGGGATCATAATTCTGTTTTTATTGTCGATGCTGTGCGTGCTTTGACCGTATAACATGATCCACCTCCACTTTCCCTCATTTTTTATCCACTTTTCTCCACTTATTCCCATTCTATAGGGAGTACTTCATTATTTCAAGAAAGGCAGACTCCTCGAGGCCAGGGATCCTCTCATCCGTCACGCCTTCATTTTTTTCCAAGATCTCTGGTCGATCCCTCCAAAGAAGCGTTTTTAAAACCCGCCCCTCATCAAGGATTGACACTCCTTTTCAAACGGGTGTTCGCCTCCGGAATCCGCCCCCAAAGCCCTTCTTCGTCCCTTAAAAAGACGGACGGACCCCCTTTTCAAGAAGGGGGTCTTTTCTTCTTTAACAAAATGTTTACATTTATGAAGCTGCCTTTTGCCCTTACCCGCCTCCTCCTTCCTACGGTGCCCTCTTGGGCGTCTTCTTCCCCGATCCCATCTTTGACTTCCCTCCAAAGAGCTAAAAAAGGGGTTGAAAAGGGGCGCTACTGAGGGTATGACGTGACGCAAGGCGTTAAAAAAAGCCCAGGACCCCCAAGCGGTACGGCTTGAGGGTCCTGGGCTCTTTCTTCTTAAATCAGACCAGGCGCCCGGAGTCGACACCTAGCATGGAGTTTTGGGCAACTTGGTTAAACGTAGATAAGCTCGACCCGTTCTTCGATGAGTTCTGCCTGTGCGTGGTTGTAGATAAATTCGCCGATCTGTGCAGCTTGCTTTTCCGCCACCACTTTCGAGGAATTCACCACACAAACGCCAATTTCGATGTCCCCGATCACATCGTTGAGTCCTACCTCTGAACAGGAGGCATTGAACTTGTTTCGGATGCGATGAATCAAAGATTGGGTCACGCTTCTCTTTTCTTTGAGGGAATGGGCCTCATGAAGCTTTAGGTGAAAAACGCCAAAGGCAATAACCATAGGGATTCCTCCGTTTTTAAGGGACGATGGGATGACGTGGGACGATTCTCCTAAAAACCTTGCTCTCGCTGCTGGCGCATTTCGTCTTGCTGACGCAGAACGGCCTCCTTATACATGGGCGTCACATCATTAAAGATGGTCGAAAGCTTATGATGGCGAAGATAGCGGATGGTGGCGAAGAACATCCAAACGGCTAGGGCGACTGTTATGCCAATCAACATTAAGTTCATGGCATTGTTGCTTTCCAAAATACCTTTTTGATTCAATAGGGCCACCAATAACGCCAAGCCGTTATTGACGGCATGCGCAACCATGGCCAGTTTCAGGTTTCCAGTCACCTGATAAATAAAGGCAATCGAAATACCGATGACGGCGGTTTGAAAGAACGTCGGGCCATGCATTAAGCCGAAGATCAGGGAAGATACGAGCATGGCGGGTAAGACGCCCATGGATTGATTCAACAAGTTGTAGAGAATGCCGCGGAACATGAGTTCCTCCACGATGGGGGCGATCACGACGACGGATAGGACGATCAACAAAAGACTTAGAGGGTCTTTGTCCAAAAGGATATTCTCCGGCATGTTGCCCGCCGCTTCCATGCGCTGATAAAATGCAGGAAAAAACTTCATAATCAGCTGACTGTAGAGGAGGTTCACCGGAATGGAGAGGAGAAAAGGAACCAACGCAAACAAAGGATGGCTGCGGCTGCGAGAAGGGGCTCGTTTGAGCATTTGCTGCCGATCCTCCCGAGACAAGCTCATGGCCCAAATAAACAGCAGCATGGAGCCATAAAGCGCCATGGATCCAATAAAAATGATCTTGCTAAAGGAGAGGCTTGGCAGATCCCCTTGTACGTACCGAAGGGTCAAAACCGCCGTGATGGAACCATTGGCGACGAGACAAAGGACCATAAGAATCAGAAATTTCCAGAGGCCTATTTTTTGAAAGTATTGAACCATAATGCTGCTTTTTGAAGCTCCTCGCCGCTGCTCTTATCGTCCGCGCAAGACGCTAAGAATCAACCCTGAAAAAGCTCCTTCCTTTCATAGTGTACTGCCCAGCCCTTGGCTGCGCTCTTTATGGTCATTATACCCTAATTGCGCAACGTCTCGCCTTTGTTCCTAGGTACGAACAAAGAAAACATACGGATCGCCCTTTGGGAAATTCCCTAAAGGGCGATCCGTATGCAAGGATTCCATCAGCCAAAAACCATTCTTAGACGTTGAAGCGGAAGTTTACCACATCCCCGTCTTGCATGATGTAGTCTTTGCCTTCCAGGCGATAAAGGCCTTTTTCCTTGGCCGCAGTTTCCGAGCCGCAGGCCATGAGATCGCTGTATGATACAATTTCCGCCCGAATAAAGCCCCGTTCAATATCCGAGTGAATCTTTCCTGCGGCTTGGGGCGCTTTTGTGCCTTTTTTGATCGTCCAAGCCCGACACTCCATGGGCCCCGCAGTGAGAAAGCTCATAAGTCCTAAAAGATCATAGCTCTCTTGCACCAATTGATCTAAGCCCGTTTGGGACAACCCATATTCCTTAAGCATTTCCCTCTTTTCTGCTTCGGAGAGCCCGGACATTTCCTCTTCCAAGCGAGCGCAGATGGTCAACACACCGGCTCCCTGAGCTTGAGCGTAGGCGCGGATCTTTTGGACCAAGACATTTTCACTGCCTCTCATGAGGTCCTCCTCTGAAATGTTGGCTACATAAAGAACCTTTTTGGAGGTGATCAAAAAGAAGGATCGGGCAAGTTGCTCTTCTTCCTCGGTCATGTCAAGGGTTCGAGCGGGCTGCTCGCCCTCCAGATGCCCCTTGATGCGTTCCATCAAGGCGTATTCCGCCTTGGCGTTCTTATCTCCGGAGCGGACTTGCCGCAGGGATTTATCCATGCGCTTTTCCAGGGCTTCCAAATCCGCCAAAATAAGTTCGAGGTTGATGGTTTCAATATCCCGCAAAGGGTCTACGGTTCCCTCCACATGGACGACATTTTCATCCTCAAAGGCTCGAACGACATGGCAGATGGCTTCCACTTCACGGATGTGGGAGAGGAACTTATTGCCCAGCCCTTCCCCTTTGGATGCGCCTTTGACCAATCCCGCAATATCATAAAACTCAATGGCCGTCTCAACTTTCTTTTTGGAACCATAGATTTGAACCAAATGATCCAGGCGCTCATCCGGCACAGACACCACGCCGACGTTGGGCTCAATGGTGCAAAAAGGGTAATTGGCGGATTCCGCCCCTGCCTGTGTAATGGCGTTGAACAACGTGCTTTTGCCCACATTGGGCAGTCCGACAATTCCTAATTTCATGCGTTAGTTTCCTTTTCTCAAAAACCCCTAAAAAGGAGTTTTTGCCTTTCACTTATTTTCTAAGCAGTCCAGTCTATTTACTAGTCTCTTGCGCCCCCGCCCGGGCGAAGAGAGGCTTTTTGAGGATCCTCTATCTCCAGCAGCAGCGCCGACTTTTGGCGTGGCAAACTCAAATGGACTCTCTGTTGAGGTCGTATTGTAAAAATGGGTCTTTATTGCTCCCTTGCCCAAAAGATACAAGGGAAAGCAAGGTATAACTCTAGCAGAAATGGCGCTTTTTTTCAAGGCGATGAGAGCCCTGGCCCCCTTCCCCCATCGCCGAACCCCCACGGATTCTAGGATTTTCTTGGAATGGTCACTTCCTCCCAATAGGCAAAGACCTCTGGGGCACGTTGCCCCGTAATCCGCTCATGGAGTGCGCGGGCGTGGGCTTCACGGGTGGCGGCCTCCTTAGGTCTTTGCTTGAGGAGCGTGCTCAAGGGCACTACGCGGACGAATCATCTCTCATCCGCCACAGCCTTAATCAAGGAGTAGGTCAAGCGCCCGCAGCGAGGCGTGCGCTCATCAATATACGTATGCAGCACCCTGGAATAGTTGGGCAATGGCGGAAAATTTTAGAAATCGTTGTCTGGGGTTTGGCTGACGCTGCCAAGACAAGCTGCCGCTACGCCGCCATCGGCGGTTAATTTTGCCTCCTGAATGACGTGAGGGTGGTTGCCGATACAGCTGTCGGCTCCCTGACGCTGAAAAAAAATCCTCTAAAACCTTGACGTAGGGCTCCGGCGTTTCATTGAACTGCCCACCGCAATGACCGAGCACGACCACATGGTCTGAATCTTTTTTGGCGTCTTGCACCATTCGAGCCATGCGCGCCAAGGACTTCGAATCTTGGTGCCGAGGCAACATCTGATCGCTGTGAGCGGCCAGCTGCAACAAGCCTTTGCATTTGAGACGAATTTGCAGGCGATCCTTCAAGCCTTTTAGAAGGGGCCAGCTTAAAAATCGAGGCACGAAAAACTTTACGTCCCCGAGAGCGCCGTGATAAAGCGCGCGTTTGCTTTGGATTATTTCTTTTTTTTGGCAGCGGACAGGTCCTATTGACCACATCATCCAGCCCTTGATGCATGAAGGTTTCCTGATCCATAGCGTTTAGGGAATCGCATAGGGACATAAAGGCGACTCGCAAAGGGCCTACCGCATGAAGTGCGTAACACGAGGGGGCATCGTCCACGCCCACCCAAGGCAATCCCCCGATCGCTTAGGAGGGAGCGAGTCCTTAGGGCGGCTTCGTTCCCCTGATCCAAGATGTGATTGTTGGCGAGGGAGACCAAGCAGAGCCCTAGGGGTTTTAGACTATCTAAGAAAGCGTCCGGGGTATTATAACGCACATGTTCGCCTTAGTAGGGCGCTGCGCCTCGAAGCACGGTCTCAAGATTGGCCACACCAAAATCAGAATCCGCCAAAATCGGAGCAAGTTCTGAGAAAAGCCCCTGGAAATTGTAGCGTTTCTCGGTCTAGGCGGCCTCTAGCAAAGCCCCTCCACCATCAAATCCCCAAGATAGCTAATTTTAATCCTAGGATCCTCCTTCAGTCGCTGCGAACGAAAATCCCTCGTTAAAAAAGGCCGCCAAGGCGCGGGCCTTAGCCAGCGCTTCTTCATCTTTGGCCGCCGGCACACGATCGGTGTCCTTCGAGCAAACAACGGGAAACAGTTGCGTCACGCGCATGTTGCGAAAAAGAATCCGCGCGGTGTGTAACGGGTAGTTCAAATCACAATTGCCGGCGTATGCAAGAATCAAGCCGCCCTTTTTAGGCTTTTGCACCAACTGTTCTTTGCGCATAAATTCCGCGCTCCAATAAACCTGAAGCTTACTGAGCGTTCGCAAGAGATCCCCAGTGAGCTCTCCGAAATAAATGGGTGAAGCCAAAACAATCTGATCGGCCTCCTGAATGGCCTGATCTAAGTTCTGAAAATCCTCCATAGAACAAGTGGCGTGATCCCAGCAGTATCGACAGTCGATGCACCCCTTGACGGGGGCATCGTAAGCGTGGATCACCTGAACTTCTCCCTCCAGATGAGCGATGAGTTCTTGGACCAGTGACATCGTATCCCCGTTTTTGCGGGGAGACCCGTTAAAGATCAATGTTTTCATCGAACTCCTCCTTTCTTTTCTTCATTCTACACGACCTGTGCCGTCCTGCCGAGCCAAAGGCAGAGTCGACCCTCCTTGGGGGCCGTTCACCTGACCGAATCTCCTAAAAACGCCCCAGACCTCCTTAGAATAGGCTGTTCTTTAGACGGATCAGCGGCGCTTCAAAGGATCCCATCGGAAGCTACAGTTTGCGGATCCCGCAAGCATATCCGAACAAATCCGGCCGCTCAAAAGCCAGCTTTTGAAGGGATGTCGCATGTTTAGGCAGTGACTGTTTCGCATGGGGTAAAAGATATTCTAAGGCCTGTTGGGCGTCCGCGCAGGAGCCAATGATCGTAAATTGTTCGGCAAATCTTTTGATATTCGAGGGCTCTGAAAGATGAGGAAGCATCTTAGGATAAAGCAACCAACTATAGCACAAGAACGCTTGATACTGGGTTTTCGGAAAAAAGCACGAAAAGAAGCTTGCCGCACGACGCCACGAGGATTCAATTGCCGCAGGCGTTAAATCCGCACGTTGCTGAATGTGACAATTAATCACCGGCGCGCCACTGGGCAGCGCTTCTTTGATGGCCTCCTCAAAGACCATATATGGCTCCCCGATGGTTTCTTCATCCAAATAGATCATGTTAAAAGGCTGAAATTGCAAGGATCCAATCTTGAATAGGTTGATCTTCATCAAGTGCCGAAACCAGATCACATCCGCTTTGCTAAGGCCCGCCGCATTAAAGGTCTCAAAGTACAAATTCGCCCGCAAGGATACATCCCTGAAGGTATCTAGGATGATGTCCTCACAAATCCCCAACATTTTGTACTCCTGGTACTTGGAAAGCAAGAGATGCTGGACCACACCCAAACGAGTAAGAGGGCTTTTGTGGCATAGAGGGAACGCTTCCCCAGCATAAGCGGTTTCTGCAATGTCTCGAATCTTTTGGGTGGAATGACTGTAGGTTTGTTGGATGGCTTTTGCCACAGATTCTTGGTAATTTAGATGCGATATCAGTGTCTCAATGTCCATACCCTCTCCCCTTTATGCCTTTTTATCCATAGCCTAGTTCCTCCCAATTTAGAGGAAAAACCCTTATGAGCCGCACGACCCCAGATCAAATATACTCCTTGCATCCTCATTTTCACCCTGGTTTCCACCCTTTCTCAAAGCGTGAGCAGCGTTTGCCGATCTGAAGATCCCAACAAGCCTTGGGAGGCCAAAGGGTTCTTCCCCGCGTCAAAGAGCCCAGGCAAGTCAGGCTTCCTCAATCCGTTTGCCAAAGGGATTCGATTCTTCGGCAAAAGGCCTCCGGATCCTCTTCCAAGGTCGGATCGGGGATCCAGATATTCTTTAAGCGATGGGGATAAAATTCATACAGATCGCGGCCAAGCTTTTTCAAATGTGTTTTCACATACGCATCGTAGAGGGGATGATTTAAAAGTCGCGAGAGCCAATCCAAATCCAAAGAACTCTCATAGGAATACACATCAGCGGAATGATACACCCCTTGAACTTTTTTAAAGAAGCATTGCGGCGCTTTATAGACAAAGCAAAGCCGTTCCCGCTCAAAGAGGTCTCTGTTGCGTCCCCACTGGAGTTCGTAATACGCACGAACCCCGTTTTGAACCTCACGACGTTTGGACAAGCGCTCTCGAAACGCTTGGATCCATTTCATGAACTGCGGATGCTCCTGAGCGTTTGCTTGAGCATAGATCAACCATTGATCTTTCGGGGGACCGCTTCGCAAATCTTTGGACTTCATCCACGGCACTAAAAGCTCCTCTTCAAGGCCTGCCTCTTGGACCTGCTGGGCGGAGACGATGAAGGCCCGATCCAAGCCCGTAATAATGCCTTGATGAAAGGTGCCGGCGCGGCCCAAGGTTAGCGCTCCTTCCGCTTCCATCAACGAGCGAAGTCTTCGTTCTTTCGGCGTCAATGGAGTCATTTGATCTGGGGAGAGGTCGCTGCGTGATACCACAAAAGGCGAGCCTGGGCCGCGTTTTGCAGGAAAAGAGTATTCCCTCGGAGGATTTTCTTTTTGCAATACGATGATCAAAGGATCGATCCCGGCCCCGAAAGGCCGTTCTCCATACCAATCATGCAGGTAAAGAATACGAAATTGATTCAGTATAAACGCGCGAAGGCCTCGCGCAGACTCTGCCTCCAACCAGTACCGCGATACCAAAAAAGAAAGGATGCCGCCTTCGTTGAGCAATGCGTGGGCTTTTGCAAAAAAGGCCGCGAAAAAATCCATTTTATCGGTCATAACTTCGGGAAAGTCCTGCTTGAGCTGCCGCTTTTCCTCCATGGTCATGGTTTTATGGCCTTTATAGGGCGGGTTTCCGATGATGATGTCGTAGTGCGCCTCATGGGTTAAAAAATTGCCGCATTGGGTGCGCGCTTTGGGCATGGCCGTGCGAGCCAAAAAAAGTGCGTTCCGATCTTCATCCAAAAGGAGGGGATCCCAGCCCGCCTCATAAAAGGGCGCTGCCAAGGCGCCGCAGCCGGCACTGCAGTCCAAAATCCGACCTCCAGGCCGTTTTGGCGTTTGCTCATAAAGCTCTTGGGCCAATTCCTTAGGCGTATAGATGCAGCTGTTGTCTGAGTGAGCAATGACCTGCTCATAGAGCTCCAAAAGATTTGTGGGCCGCCTGCGCCGCAGCGGCCAGTCCTTCAAAGCCTCCTCAAGAAGCCCTTGCTTCTTGGCTTCATCAACAAGGGAGGGAGCCCCCGAGGAGAGCTCCCTCCACTGTTGAATCAAAAGATCCAGCTGAGGTTTAGTAATCATCCAATTTAGCGGAAACGGACTGGTAAATCTTCTGCGCCCGTTCGCTGGAGCGTGCAAGAAGCTCATTCATGGTTTTGACGTACTGCGCTTTCTTCGCCTCATCCTTGACCATGGGTAAATTAATCTTAACGTTTAAGAGCGCCGCCTTAATGCCAGCATCCAACATCAGCGCAGCCACGCCGGCGTCGGAGACGGCATTGGGGTTCCCATGGTTGCTGGCAAGATCCACCGCATCCCAAAGTTCATCCGCCAAAAGGGCAATCTTTTCTGGCGTATTGATGATGTCGCCTTTTGCGGCATCCAAAGCCGTCTTGCGCACGGCTTTTTCTTCCTCTGTACCCTTGGGCATCTTCAGTGCGGCCATAAAGGTGTTGAAGCCTTCCGTATCTTCTTCCACAAGGTCGATGAATTGGGTTTTGGCGCTAAGGAGTGCTTCCCGTTTTTTCTTCATGTCCTCAATGATCTCAGGATCCAATCCTTCCCCCGCCTTGTTGCCGATGGTGAGGTTGAAGACCATAGACGTCAGGGAAGCCCCCAATGAGGCGGCCAGTCCAGCTGTGGATCCACCGCCTGGTGCTGGAGATTCCGAAGCCAGCTCATTGACAAACTGATCAAGATTCATTTCTCTTAACATATGATTCCTCCATGGGTTGTTGTAGTTTTGTTCCTGTTCCGATTATAACAAAGATCTCTGCCCTTTCAAGGATCGTTGAGCGATTTCATTCTCCGTTTCTTACTCCTTCCCTTGGCGCTGAGTTTTTTTGAGGGGGTTCCAAGAAAAACGCCCCAGGCACTCCGGTATATTGGGGGCCGCCCGAATGAGCATCGTAGGGCCCACATTCCCTAGCGCTTTCTTGGAGGGCATGACCCTTTCATGGATCCCTATGGACGATCGGGAAGGTTCTCCTTTTTTCACGCACCAAAATGCCCCTTCCAAAACCTACCCGCAGGGAGTGAGTTTTGAAGGGGCCGACTTTAGAGATTGGTTGCTTCTTAAACGCCTTTATGGCCCTTGGCCATTTTGCTTTCCCGAATGGCTTTGGTGGAAACGAGCTTTACCGGTTTCTTGCGCTCCGTATTTTTCGCGCGGGACGGTCCGGTTTTGCTCTTTTTGTTCGACACGGGATCGATGAGCGCGCTGCGCGACGTCTTTAAGCGATCCTGCAAGAGAGCCACCAAAAAGGGTTGAGCCTTTTTTGAAATGATAATCAGTTCGGTTTTGGGATCTCCCGAGCCTTCAATGATGATGGAATCCTGAGCGCGATGCATGGTTTCCAATCGATCGTAAGCGATGGTGTGATACCCCAAAATAATGCCGTCTTTGTAGGACCCTGTTAAGGATCCAAGAATCTCAAAGCCGCCCAAAACCCCGCCGGCATTTTCCATCCGGATGGCTTCTTTTTTCACGCCCTTACGCACGTCGGCGAAGGCGCCGCCCAGCTGGGCAAAAAGGGTGAGGACGATGCCGCCAATAAGGGTGATGGCCAGCGCCAAGGGAGGCACTGGAGCATTGGCCATACGGGCCATCCCCAATAAGAATGCGGCATAAAGGACCGTCAAAGCCACAGGGTAGAGGTGAAATGCGTAGGTGTTGAGTTTTCGATCCGGGAGATTCAAAATGCGGAACATCGCGGCAAGGGCCCGCAGATAAAACGTAAAGACCAAAAGATTGAGGACGAAGAAGATGAGGCATCCGACGAGAATCGCCGGGATCTTCGCCCCCCGCTGCTGCATGTAAATGGCCATGGCCCCGGTTAACCCCAGCGTGACAATAAGGGCAGGGGGGCTAAAATACTTTTTCATGAAAATCAACTCCTTGCGAGGGTCGGCGAGGGGCTTTGCCCCCCACCGCGGGTCCATTTGCTACTGGTTGGATTCCTTTTTACTTTTGAGGATGCCAATCCCCAGTTCGCTCAGCTGAGCATCATCCACTACATTGGGCGCCTGCGTCAACGGGCAGTACGCATTTTGATTTTTCGGGAATGCAATGACGTCCTTGATGTTGTCCGTTCCTGCAAGGAACATCACCAGGCGGTCAAAGCCCAAGGCCAGCCCGCCATGAGGGGGCGGTCCGTATTGAAACGCATCCAGAAGGAAGCCAAAGCGTTCTTGCGCCTGCTCGGGACTAAAGCCCAAAAGGCGGAACATTCTCTCTTGCAAATCTCTTCGGTGGATCCGGATGGATCCTCCGCCCAATTCCTCCCCATTTAAGACCATATCATACGCTTTGGCCCGAACGGATCCCGGATCCGTCTCCATCTTGTCGATATCCTCCTCCATGGGGCTGGTGAAGGGATGATGCGCCGCAACATAGCGCTTCTCTTCCTCATTGTACTCCAATAAGGGGAATTCAGTGACCCATAAAAAGCGGAATGTGTCCTTTTCAATTAGGTCGTATTTCTTGGCAAGTTCCAGGCGAAGTGCCCCCAAAGCCGAAAAGACCACTCGGTTTTGATCCGCCACAAGGAGCAAGAGATCTCCTTTTTGGGCCCCGGCCTCTTCGAGCATTTCTTGAAGTTTTTCTGGTTCGAAGAACTTCCCGATGGACGCTTTCAAGCCGTCTTCCTTGTAAGCGATCGAAGCTAGTCCCTTGGCACCGTAGGTTTTGACAAATTCACCCAAGCGGTCCAAATCTTTACGGCCCATGGCGGCGCCACCAGGAAGGACGATGCCTCGTACGGAGCCCCCCTGATCCAAAGCATTTTTAAAGACCACAAATTCCGTACCGCGGACCAGGCGGGACAAATCTTTCAATTCCATGCCAAAGCGGACGTCGGGCTTATCGGATCCAAAGCGATCCATGGCCTCCCGATAGGTCATTCTCGGGAAGGGAGTGGGGATTTCTTTCCCCAAAACCTCTTGGAAGACGGTGGCGATGAGCCCTTCATTGAGGGTTTGAATTTCCGCTTCGTCCACGAAGGAAGCCTCTAGGTCCACCTGAGTGAATTCGGGCTGGCGGTTGGCCCGCAAATCCTCATCCCGATAGCACTTGGCGATTTGATAATAGCGATCAAAGCCCGCCACCATGAGCAGCTGCTTGAAAAGTTGCGGGGATTGGGGCAACGCATAGAAGTTTCCGGGAAATTTACGCGAGGGAATGAGATAATCCCGAGCCCCTTCGGGCGTACTTTTGGTCATGGTCGGTGTTTCCACCTCCACAAAGCCTGCTTGATGCAAATACTGCCGGATGATGTGGGCCGCTTTGGAACGCGTAACGAAAATCCGCTGCATATCCGGCCGACGAAGGTCCAGATATCGATATTTCAAGCGGATGTCTTCCCGCGCATCCAACTGCTCCATGACTTGGATGGGAGGCGTCTCGGACTCCGAGAGAATTTTCAATTCCTTGGCGAACACCTCAACGCGCCCCGTGGGTAGCGCCTCATTGATGGCTTCTCTTTGGCAAACCTCTCCCCGAACCGCGATGCAAAATTCCCGCCGCAGGGCCTTTGCTTTCTCAAGAGCCTCTTGTCCTGCTTCTTCCCGGAAAACAATCTGAACCAAGCCCGTGCGATCTCTCAAATCGCAAAAGATCAAGGATCCTTTGTCTCGGTTCGTCTGCACCCATCCCATAAGGGTTACGGTTTGTCCAATGAATGATTCATTGAGTTCTCCCGCCATGCTGCTTCGTTTCCAGGTGCCTAATGCTTCGGCCATATCTATCCAACTCCTTTTGGTTTTCCATTCTATTTTCTTGTGTTCTTCGCCGTCTTTTCTGGGGGTTATCAAAAAGCAGCGTTGCGCTGTACCTTCAATCTCTGCGCACTCTTTCTCCCATTATAAGCGTTAGGGGCTCTATTCTTCAAAGAAAAGGGCGACGTCGATGGATTTTTTTTAAAGGCGGCACGCAATTTTTTGCTGATCCTTACGGTTTCATCTCGTCCAGCAGCAAAAGCTTCTGCGTCATTTGCGCCTCAAAGCCCTCAAGGTATAAGTCCAGATCCTTATAGCTCGTTTGGCGCGTTACCATCGGCGCCCCCTTCTCGTCCATCCCCACCACGGCCTTACTGACGGCAGAGGCCCCGCAGGCGATGATGCTGTCCATCTCCTCCATCATCGCCATGTTGTAGCGGCATTGCTTTCCGCTTTTCGAAAAGCCGATGTTCTCAAGATGCCCAACGGTGTTTTTATTGCGGTAGAGATAATACGGCTCATATCCTGCCTTCATCAGCTCCTTTGTCACATACGTCCCAAGGGCGGGGAGCTCCTTGGCCAAAGGCAGCGCCTCTTCCCATAAGGCGGCCCCTTTTTTATAGGCCAAGCCGTGCACGGTGATGTTTTCAGGCCCTAGGGCTAAGGTTTGTCGAAGGGTATTCTCCACCTCCCGCACGCCTTCCCCTGGAAGCCCCAAGATCAGATCCATATTGATCCATTCAAGGCCCGCATCCCGAGCCCACCCCACCGCTCGCAACACATCGGCGCTGCTGTGGGTTCGGCCAAGGCAAAGGCGCGTCTGATCGCAAAAAGTTTGTGGATTGACGCTGATGCGCGTCACTCCGTACTGTTTCATCAACTGAAGCTTCTCTCGGGTCAAGCCATCGGGGCGTCCGGCTTCCACAGTGTACTCCAATGGATGCACCCCACGAAGGATATGGCGATCCACCCCTTGCAAGATCCGTTCGAAATCCTTCGCGTCCGGGGCTGTGGGGGTGCCGCCCCCAAAATAGACATAAGAGGGCGTTAAGCCGCGCTGCCTCATATGCGCTCCGGTCCGTTCCAAGTCCTCCAAAAGGGCGTGGATGTAGGCTGCCAAACGCTCCTTGGGCTCCAGGGGGTACGACAAAAAAGAACAGTAGCTGCAACGGCTGGGACAAAAAGGCAGGTGTAGGTAGAAGCCGATTCGTCCAAAGCCGAAGCGTTCCAGCAACTCCTTTTGCGTTTTTGCAACGCGAATAGCCAGCTGGGCTTTGTCGGGCTGCACCCGGTAGTCGGTTTCATAGCAGTTCAGGATGGCCTGAGCCGAGCAGCCCTCGCGCAGAAGATTTTGAGCAATCTTCGTGGGCCGAACGCCCACCAAAGTGCCCCAGGATAGCGTTTGCCCCAGCCGTTGGGCCAAGGCATCATAGAGCGCCCGTTTGACCGATTCCTTATCCTGTCCCGAGGCCTCATGCATGCTGCCATCTTGGAAAAGCACGCGGATGCCCGTATCCCCTATGGGCTCCACCGCCAAATCCTCTATGGGGCCTTCACGATCCATCCGTATTTTCTTTTGAGGAAAAAACAGGCGGGCGATGGGGTAAAGATGTGCATCCCAAGCAACGACCGGGCAAATAATGTGAAAAACGGCCCCTTTCAGTGCCGCTTTCCGTTCCCTATTTTGAAGGCCATCCATCAGCGCTTCGCCTTCCCCAGGGGTTTTAAAAATTGGTTGTATTTCTTTTCATGGCCCAGATCCGTCGGGGCATCATGACCCGGCCAAACCACGGTATCTTCGGGCAGACCAAGGAGTTTTTTTTCAATAGATTCAAGCAAGGTGGCTTCGTCGCCGCCCGCCAAGTCCGAGCGGCCCACGGAGTGGCGAAAGAGGGTATCCCCCGAGAAAAGATTCCCCTCTATGAGGTAGCAAACCCCGCCCTGGGTGTGTCCTGGCGTCTCAAGAACCTGGATGGAGTGGTCCATAAACTTTAGGATCTCCCCTTCCTTGACCGGATGGGTCTTGGCGTCCAAATGCCCAAAGATCCGAACCCGATCGCGGATGGCTTCTTCATCCTTTTCGTGCAGGTAAACAGGGACGGGAAAACGCTCCAAAATACCGTCCACCCCATTGACGTGATCCATATGACCATGGGTCAGCAAAATAAACGACAAGGTGAGTCCATGATGGTCCAAGTAATCCAGCACCGCCTGGGGGGTATCTCCCGGATCCACCAAAAAGGCAGAAGATCCCTCGGAAACAATAAAGCAATTGGCCTGAAACATGCCTAAGGGCAATGGTTGAATGTTCAAAAGGAACCTCCTAAAATAATTTGGTCGAGTCGAGCAAAATAGTGACGGGACCGTCGTTGACGATGGTCACTTCCATCGTTGCCCCAAACCGTCCGCAGGCCACGGGAATGCCCCTGGCCCGGACGGCGGCAATCAGCTGTTCATAAAGACCCTCTGCCTCACTCCCTTTTTTGGCGTGGATGTAGGAAGGTCTGCGCCCTCGCCGGGCATCCCCATAGAGGGTAAATTGAGAAATGATCAGCATCTGTGCGGCAGCTTCGGTGATGGAACGGTTCATGACGCCGTTCTCGTCATCAAAGAGGCGCAGGGTGCAAAGCTTTTCCGCAATATAGTCCAAATCCTTTTGGGTATCCTCTGTGGAGATCCCCAAAAGCACCGTATATCCTTTGCCGATTTCTCCAATGGTGATATCGTCCACGGCAACGCTGGATCGAATCACCCGCTGTACCACTGCGCGCATGGGATTCTCCTTTTTGAGGATCCAACGGCGTACTAAGCGCCGCCCACCCGATGAACATCGAGGATGGCGGGCAGCTTTTTCAACCGTTTGATCAATTCGGTGAGCAGGTTGCTGCTGGAAATCAGCAACGATAATTCGATCACTGATTTTCCATTGCCTTGTTCTTCTGCATTGACCGCGTTGGTGCCCACGTGCATTTCCTGAAGCACCATCATGACGTCAGTCAGAAGGTTTTGGCGGTTCTCAGCGTCGATACGCAGCCGAGCCGCATAAAATGAATCTTTTTGATTTTGCCAAGCCACCTCGACGAAGCGGTCGGGATCTTCTACTTGCTTGAGCCGAAGAAAGTTCGGACAGTCGGAACGATGCACGGAGATGCCCCGAACGTTGGTGATGAATCCTTCAATGTCTTCCCCCGGCAAGGGGGTGCAACATTTGGCAAAGCGGACTTCCACATTGTCCATTCCCGTTACGGTAACGCCAAAGAAGTTTTCCGACTTGAGCTTTTTTCTTTTTTTGCGCGCTTCGGCTTTTTTCTTGGCGTCCTCCACCAAATCTTTTGCCGTGACGAGTTCCTCTTCAAGGGTGGGCAAGGCCAAGGCCTTTTCTTCGCCCTGGGTCAAAAAAGTCACCACGAAGGCGGCGGGCGTCTGTCCGCTGCCCACCTCGACATAAAGGTCTTCAATGGAAGTGCCGTTGTAGCGAGTGATGATCTGATGCAAAGGGACGCCTCGGGCAATCTCCGAAAAATTATGGCCGCGCTTTTTGGCTTCCTTCTCCAAAAGCTCCCTACCCTTGAGGATGTTTTCCTCACGCTTTTCTTTTTTGAACCAAGAGCGGATCTTGGATTTCGCATGGTTGGATTTCACCATGCTCAACCAGTGGATGGACGGCTCCTTAGGTCCCTTGGCGGTGAGAATTTCAACGATCTCTCCGGTTTTCAACCGATAGTCCAAGCTCACCATATTGCCGTTGACCTTGGCTCCCACGGTGCGGTGACCAATATCCGTATGAATGCGGTAAGCAAAATCAAGAGGTGTGGATTCTGGGGGGAGGCTGATGACGTCGCCCTTGGGGGTGAACACCAAAACCTCCCCTTCCAAAAGATCCACCTTGAAGCCGTCCATGAATTCCCCGGCATCCTGAGTCATATTGCCCCACTCCAACATTTCTCGCAGCCACACATACCGCTGATCCACGGTTTTTTTGTCGTTGCCTTCTTTGTAATTCCAATGGGCAGCGATTCCGTATTCCGCCGTACGATGC
Source organism: Clostridiaceae bacterium JG1575 (assembly GCA_002838815.1). Classification (GTDB taxonomy): domain Bacteria; phylum Bacillota; class Clostridia; order Clostridiales; family Clostridiaceae; genus JG1575. The sequence continues at coordinate 92,426 of LQGW01000062.1, forward strand.
ATCTCGTAGGTACGGATCTGAACCTCGAAGGGCTTGCCCTGGGGGCCGATCACCGTGGTGTGAAGGCTTTGGTACATGTTGGGCTTGGGCATAGCGATGTAATCCTTAAAGCGGCCCGGAATCGGCTTAAAGATGGTGTGCACCTGCCCTAGAGCGCCATAGCACTCTTTGATGGTGCCGACCAACACCCGGATCGCTGTAAGATCGAAGATCTGATCCAAGGTCTTGCTTTTATTGTTCATCTTTTTATAAATGGAATAAAAATGCTTGGGTCGCCCATCGATGTCGCAGGGAATGCCGGCGCGCTCCAAGTCCCCTTTGATCTGCGCGATGATCCGCTGGATGTATTCTTCCCGCTCCTTGCGTTTTTCAGCGATCTGATCCACCAGATCGTAATACTCCGTGGGGTTTAAATAGCGGAACGCCAGGTCCTCGAGCTCCCATTTGATTTTGAACATGCCCAGGCGGTGAGCCAAGGGGGCATAAATGTCAAAAACCTCTTTGGCTTTTTCTTTTTGTTTGTCTGGGCTTTTAAACCGCAGGGTGCGCATGTTGTGCAAGCGATCCGCAAGCTTGATGAGCACGACCCGGATGTCTTTACTCATGGCCAAGACCATTTTGCGCACGTTGTCGGCTTGCTCTTCTTCCCGGCTGCGGTACTCAATCTTTCCAAGCTTTGTAACGCCTTCGACGAGCTCGGCTACCTCGTGGCCAAAGCCTTTTTCGATGTCCTCATAGGTGTAGTCTGAATCCTCCACCACGTCATGAAGCAAAGCCGCGGCAATGGTGTTGGTATCCACGCCGATCTCCACGAGAATGCCCGCCACCTCAATGGGGTGCACAACATAGGGTTCTCCAGAGAGCCTCGTCTGCCCCTTATGCGCCAAGGAGGCTAGGTTGTAGGCCCGAATGACCACTTCTTTATCGATCTCCGCGGGGCTTTTATCAATTTTCGATAACAATTCTTGAAGCATCGGGACCTCCTTTCACCTGATGGGCAACGAATGAAGGCTCTCCCCCGGTTTTGACCGCTCAGCGAAGACACTTAGCGTCGAAACCCATTGAAACATCGGGGATGGAGCCCTATGGAATGTTCATATTATAGTAGATGAAATACTTCTTTGTCTATGCACAATCAGATCTTATACTGAGCCATACTCACCACATCGTAGCCTGAGAGCAAATTGCGACCGTGCAGATCCGTCAGTTCAATGACAAAATCAATGGACACAACCTGGGCTCCAGCCCGCTCCAAAAGCTTGCGGCAAGCATTGATGGTGCCGCCTGTAGCCAACAAATCGTCAATGAGGGCCACTCGAAGCCCCTTGGGTATGGCATCCTTATGCACCTCAAGGGTATCCGAACCATATTCCAACTCGTAGGTCAACGATACGGTTTCCCCCGGCAGCTTTCCTTTTTTACGGATGGGAATAAAGCCCACGCCCAGAGCATACGCCACGGGGACGCCGAAAATAAACCCCCGTGCCTCAGGACCCGCCACGGCATCCACCTGAAGGTCTTTGAGACGCTGGGCCATTTCATCCACCAGCCGGTGAAAAAGCGGTCCGTCTTGGATCAAGGTCGTAATGTCCTTGAAGCTGATGCCCTCTTTGGGGAAATTCTCAATGATGCGGATGTGATCTTTGAATTCCATAATGGTTCTCCTTTAGAAACGAACGAAAGATGGCTTCATTATACCAATTTCAGAAAAAGAAAAGAATGGGGTTCCATTTCATGATCGTTCACGCGGCCATCCTTCGAGGTCCAGACTCAACGAAAAACAAGCCTAAATAGGGCGTTTCTTTTGATTAAATCCTCATGATAGCAGGATTCAAACGCCATTGCAAGGGTTTATTTGTCTTTTTTGTGAATAACTGCTATAATAGAAAAGGATTCCCAAAGATGGATTCCTAGGTCCCTTTGCTCGCTTGCCACAGGAGGTAATGATGTTTCAGAAGAATGATATGGTACTCTATCGCACCGAAGGCATTTATAAAGTGAAGGATGTTTGCGTTCCAGACATTTCCGGCGCATCGGACCGGCTGTATTATGTCATGCAGTCCCTCACCACGGATACCACGGCCTACACCCCGGTCGACGCAGACATCACCATGAGAAGGGTGGTCAGCCGCGAGGTCGCTTTGAAGGCCCTGGAAGACCTGCCGGAGATGGAAACCATGGATCTTTCCACCAAAAGCCACAAGCATTTGAAGGACTTTTACCAAAAAGCCATTCAGGATCAGGCCTTTGACAACCTGCTGGTGCTCTATAAATCCATCCTCAATAAGCAAGACTGCTTGAAAGAGGAAAATAAAAAACTGTGCCAAACGGATATGACGTTTTTGCGAAAAACCGAAAGCCTACTCAGCCAAGAGCTCTCCATAGCTCTTGGAATCATCAAAGATGAAGCCGTAGGGTATTTGGAAAAATCCCTCACAGTACAATAAAGACTCCCACAACCCCCAAAGCTGACGCTTTGGGGGTTGTCTTTTACGCTCTTTATTTTTCTCCACCCAGACCCTTCCTATGGGTCCACCGCAATCGACTGGATGCAATGAAAAGGCGCCCTCCCGAAAGAGCGCGCCTTTTTGTTTTTTAGAGGAGCGGTTTAGAGCTCATCCTCATCAAAATGAATCTTTTTAAGTTTTTCTTCGGTGGTTTTGCTGAAGCGGAAGTCGTCAGCCAAGGGAATTTCCCGAACCTCTTTTTCCTGCGTTGACTCATTAAGAAGGTCTTGTTCGGTGAACACTTCTTCCGAAGCCTGGCCTGCCTTGCTGCGAGCTTTGGTGTAGCGGTTGGAGTAGCGGACGGGCTCCTTCACGGTCTTCGTCGAAGATTTTGTTGCGTTCAAGGATTCGCTGGGCCCATGACCATGCGCGGGCTTCTCTTCCCCTTCGACTGCTTTATGAGGTGAAGCAGCATCGCGGAAGTTTTTATTCTTGCCAAACTTCTTCTCCAACATTACGTAGATCGGCGAAGCGATGAACACGGTGGAGTAGACGCCGGAGACGGTTCCCAGGAGCAGCGGCAAAGTGAAATCGCGGATCTGCGGCACCATGAAGTACACCACAACCAAGATGACGAGAACCGTCAGCGAGGTGTTGATGGTCCGAAGCATCGTCTGGCTGATGGAGGTATCCGTCACATCCTCGAGCTTTTTTGAGCCCTTGGTCGCGAGGTTTTCCCGAATCCGGTCAAAGATGACGACGGTATCATTGATGGAGTATCCGATGATGGTCAAAATAGCCGCAATGAAAGGCGAGTTGATGGGGATGTAAAAAAGGAAATACATGGACAAGGTGAAGAGGACATCGTGGACTAAAGCGACAATGGCGCCCACGCCCAGGGTAAACTTGAAGCGGATGGCCACGTAAATAAGAATGGCCAGCACTGAGAGCACCGAAGCCAAGACGGCTTTTCCAGTCTGCTCAGACCCAATGGCTGCCCCAATTTCGCTGATGGAATCCACGAAATTCTTATCGCCTTTATACTGCTCTTTCAACTCTTTAATAGGCTTATCAAAGCCCACGGTATCGAGCTTATTGGAGCGGATTTCCATTTTGGTGCCGCTCACAACCTGTGTCGTAATGCCATCATCGTACTTTTTGAGCACTTGATCCACAGCGGGCTTATCAATGGTGGTAGGGAAATTCAAGGTAACCTGAGTTCCACCGGCAAAGTCGATGCCTACATTGGCTCCACGAACGGCGCCCACCACCAATCCAGAAGCGATCACCACTGCGGAGAGGATGAAAAATACATTGCGGCGCTTAAAGAACTGGAAGTTGAATTTTTTCCCGCCCGATTCTTTGAAGCCGAAGGCTCCCTTAGTATTCAGCAGTCCGGCATTGTACGCCAGGGTCATCAGCAGGCGAGTGACGATGATGGCCGTAAACATGGACAGGAGAACTCCGATGACTAAGTTCAGGGCAAATCCGCGGACGGATCCTGCGCCGAAATAGTAAAGGATAAACCCAGAAATCAAGGTCGTGATGTTGGCGTCAAGAATACTGCTCATCGCTTGAGAGAAGCCTTTGCCGATGCTGCGCTTGGTGTCAAGCCCCGACGCCATCTCTTCTTTGATCCGCTCAAAGATAAGCACATTGGCGTCCACCGCCATTCCGATGGTTAAAAGGAATCCGGCGATACCAGCCAAGGACATGGAGATCTTCAAAGCAGCCGTGATGTACACAAGACCCAAACAGAAGATGGCCAACGCCAGGGAGGAGAGCAAACCTGGGATGCGATAGAACCACAGCATAACGATGAAGATGGCAATGATTCCGAAGATTCCTGCCCACTTTACGTTGGGCAGAACACTGGACCCTAAGGTTGCTCCGATTTCCTGAACGGAAAGCACCTTAACAGGATAAGGCAGCGCACCGTTATTGATCATGGCGGCGAGCATCTTCGCTTCTTCGATGGTGGACTGCCCCGTAATGGAGGCGCTGCCGTCGCGAATGGGTTCATTGACCGTGGGGTTTGAAAGCATTTTATCGTCCATATTGATGGAGATCCGCTTTCCGACGTTCTTCGTCGTTGCCTCAGCAAACTTTTGGACGCCTTCGGGCTTCAAGCGCAAAAGGACGACGATGCGGTTCAATTCGTCGTAGCTTGGCGAAGCTTCCTTGATGTCGGTGCCCTGTAAAACGACGGTTCCAGTTTCGTCCTTAAAGGTTAAAATACCGGTTTTGCTCAGCTGATCGACGATGCTGCCGGATTGGAATTTACCGGGAATGTCGACTCGGATGCGATTGGTTCCCTCCGTCGTGATGGTGGGATCCACTGCGCCCGTGGCATCCACGCGCAGATGAATCAACGCACGGACTCGTTCCAGTCCGTCCGCCTTAAGATCCGGTGCTTGAACTTCCAATAAAACGGAGGTTCCCCCTTGCAGATCCAAACCTTTGACGATTTGTTCGCCGAAGGTTTTCATCCGGTAGTCGCCCATGGTCACCCGGAATAGTCCGGTAAGGCTTAGAAAAGCCGTGACCGCTGCAATAATAATTAATAGGATAATACTGGGTGCTTTGCGTTTCTTGTTCATTTAGTTTTCCACCTGTTCCTCTTCCATTATTTTCGTCTTTAGCGCAATGGCGGTTTCAATGCGTTTTTTCTGCAGTTCACAGCCCAACTCGTAGGGCATCAAAATGTTGCCGGTAAAATGGACGTTGTTGGCCTGACAGCCGCCGGAGCAGTAAAAACGGGCCCAGCAGGTGCGGCAGAGGGGTTTGTTGTAGATGTGGGCCTCTCGAAAGGTCTTTTGAATGGCGGGCTTAGTGATGCCCTCCTCCAAGGTGCCGATCTGATAGTCGGGATTGCCCACAAACTGATGGCAGGGGTAGATCTCGCCAGAAGGAGTGACCGCGACGTATTCAAAGCCTGCGCCGCAGCCGGAGATGCGCTTATAGACGCATGGCCCTCCGGAAAGATCGATGTTGAAATGGTAGAAGGTGACTTCCTCCCCCGCTCGATGGCCGTCGAGAAGATCCGTGTAGAGCTTGTCGTACTGCTCTTCAATCTTTGGCACATCCTCCCAACGAAGGGATAGGGGGTGATCGTCGGGCAATACCACCGGCTCAATGGAAATCTCCTTAAAGCCTTGATCCTTCAAAAACTTATAGTCCTCGTAGAAATCCGTGTTTTCCCGGGTGAAGGTTCCTCGGGCGTAATACTGTTTGCCCGGGGTGCGCCGAGCCACCATCTCCTTGATTTTGGGCAACGTTCGGTCAAAGCTTCCTTTACCGTCCAGGCGGATTCGCACCTTGTCGTGGACCGCGGGCCGCCCGTCGATGGAAAGAACTAAATTCCCCATTTCCCGATCCAGGTACGCCATGTTCTCTTCGTTAAGAAGCGTCGCATTGGTGGTCATGGTGAAACGAATGTTCTTTCCGGCTTCTTTTTCCCGGATCCTCGCGTACGCCACGATTTCCTTGATGATGGGGAACGCCATGAGGGGTTCTCCCCCAAAGAGGTCTACCTCGATGTTTCGTCGTGGGCCGGAGGCTTCAATGACAAAATCAATGGCCTGCTTGCCCACCTTGGCACTCATGACTTCTCGTTTTCCGTGGTATTCGCCTTCGTCGGCAAAACAGTACTTGCAGCGCAGATTGCAGTCATGAATGATGTTGAGGCATAACGCCTTCACATAATCGGGACCGCTGCTGCTTTTCGCAATGTCTTCATAGAGGTCGCCGCAATAAAGCATTTCCGCCGCCACGAGGGCTTGGATCTCCTCATAGGCTTCCTCAATCTCATGCTCGGGATACACTCCCTGGAGCTTTGTCTTCAGTTCGTCCAAATCGGCCAGTGCATCTTCATCCAACATCGCGTGGATGAGCTCATCCACAACATGGACAGACCCTGAACAGACGTCAAGAACATAGCGTTCTCCGTCCTGTATGAATTTATGTATCAGTGCCATGGGTCCTCCTAAACGGAAAGGGCAACGGTTGCGTTGCCCCTTCGTCGGTCGTGTATTTTAGTTTTCGCACGCCAGGTTGGCAACGGTGCAGGATGTCTTGCAAGCCGACTGACAGGAGTTGGCGCATTCTTTGCAGCCGGGTTTCAACAAGGTTTTCTTCAGGTTCTTTGCATTGACGGTCTTAATCCGTTTCATTTGTATTCCCCCTCTTTTGCATGTTTATTATTCAGTTATTTACACTTTCTTCATAACTCATTTTACTCCATTTCCTCCCGTGGTTCAATGGAGCAGTGCCCTGAACAGCGAAAACACTACTGCATGGGCTGTGTGGGTTCGTCTTTTTTGACTTTTGTGTAAATGGCGTCGCGCACCATTTTCAGCCGGACGCGTTCGGGACCGGATTCCACGACCATGTATTCATCGTCCAATTTAATGATCTTGCCGACGATGCCTCCCTTGGTCAGGATTTCATCATTGACCGAGAGCTGGCCCAACATCTCGCGGTACGCTTCTTTTCTCTTTTTTTCCGGACGCATCAAGAAAAAATACAAGACGCCCATCATTGCCAAAAAGGGCAAAAGAGCCAGCAGCATATCCAGCGGTTTATTTGCCGATGCCTGTAAGATGATCATGTGGTTCACCTCCTGTTTTGTGTTTTAGAAGCTGCACAATAAAACGTTCAGCGTTATTATTATAACTTGCATAGAAAATGATTGCCAATGGAATTTTGGAAAATATCATTTGTTCCATCGCTGCTTTTCCCAAGATTCGCCCGAATCACCCAAGGAACGGACTCCTAGGCGTCGGCTGTGTCCGACCATGCGGCCAGACGTTCCGATTTGAATTCGTTAAACCGTCCTTGTTCAATAGCGAGGCGAATGTCTGCCATCAGATGATTGTAGAACCATAAATTGTGCAAAACACAAAGGCGCAGCGCCAGCATTTCCTTCGCTCGGAACAGATGGCGAAGATACGCTCGACTGTAATTTTGGCAGGCGGGGCAACCGCAGCCAGGGTCGATGGGCCGCTCGTCTTTTTCAAAGCGCTTGTTGTGCAGATTTATTTTGCCATGACTTGTGAAGACATGTCCGTGACGGCCGTTTCGAGCCGGCAAAACGCAGTCGAAGAAATCCACGCCCCGCGCCACCGCCTCCAAAATATTCTCCGGAAGCCCCACCCCCATGAGGTAGAGCGGCTTATTCTGGGGAAGCTCTGGGGAAACCGCTTCAATAATGCGGTACATCTGTTCATGGCTCTCTCCCACGGCCAAGCCCCCGATGGCGTAGCCGGGAAGATCCAGCGCCCGAATGGTCCGGGCATGATCTCGTCTTAAATCCTCAAAGACCCCGCCTTGATTGATGCCGAAAAGCAGTTGATCGGGGTTTAAGGTGCCGTCTTGGGCATTGAACTTCTCCAGCGCCTCAAGGCTTCGCAGGAGCCATCGGGTGGTGCGTTCCACCGAAGGCACCACATATTCGCGGGGTGCTGGGTTTTCAATGCATTCATCAAAAGCCATGGCAATGGTAGACCCAAGGTTGCTTTGAATTTTCATGGATTCTTCCGGCCCCATGAAAATCCGCCGACCGTCCACATGGCTTTGAAAGGTTACCCCCTCCTCTTTGATGCGCCGCATGGCGGCCAAAGAAAAGACTTGGAAGCCGCCCGAATCCGTCAAGATGGGTTCTTGCCAATTCATAAAGCGATGCAGGCCGCCCAGGGACCGGATCAATTCATCGCCGGGACGCACATGAAGATGATAGGTGTTGGAGAGTTGGACCTGGCAGCCGATGGCTTTTAGGTCCATGGTGTCCACGGCCCCTTTGATGGCCGCCTGAGTTCCTACATTCATAAAAACCGGTGTTTCAATGACGCCGTGGACGGTCTCAAGGCGCCCTCTTTTGGCGGCCCCGTCGGTCTGAAGAAGCGTATATTGGTGCTTTGCGTTCATGGCACCCTCCTTATTGGTTCATTGGGTCCCTCGTTAAGAGGGCGTCCGTTCCGTCGGGCTTCGGGGTATGAATCAACATGGCATCCCCGAAGGAGAAAAAGCGATACCCTTCTTGAACGGCGGTGCGATAGGCTTCAAGAGTCGGCTCATATCCGTAAAAAGCCGCCACCAGCATGATTAGGGTTGATTCTGGGAGGTGGAAATTGGTCAAGAGCGCGTCCACCACCCGAAAGGGCACCCCAGGATGGATAAAAATATCCGTCCATCCTGATGCCGCCGTGATGCGATCATGATCGCGTATAATGGTCTCCAAGGTTCTGGTGGTCGTTGTCCCAACGCTGATGATGCGACGCCCCTCTAAACGGGCCGTCTCAATAACCTTTGCAGCCTCGGCGTCCAACCGATACCATTCCGAATGCATCTTATGCTCTTCAATATGCAAAGCCTTAACAGGACGAAAGGTCCCCAGGCCTACGTGTAGGGTTAAAAAGACCACGAGCACTCCCTGATCCCGAAGACGCTGCAAAAGCGCTGGGGTGAAGTGGAGCCCTGCCGTGGGGGCCGCGGCCGACCCTTCTTCTTGGGAATAGACGGTCTGATAGCGCTCCTTCTGCTCCAGATGCTCATGAATGTAAGGAGGCAGGGGCATTTCTCCCAGACGGTCCAAAAGGGTCTCAAAAACCCCCTCATAGGAGAAGCGAACCAGGCGATTGCCATCGGGCTTCACCGCGACAATGGTGGCCGTGAGGGCTCCATCGCCAAACAAAAAGCGGATCCCGGGGCGAGCGGATTTTCCAGGACGGGCAAGCGTCTCCCAAAGATCCTTTTCGAGGCGGTTTAAAAGGAGGAGTTCCACGGCACCTCCGGTATCCTCGCGGTGGCCCAGCAGGCGGGCGGGACGGACCCTCGTATCATTTAGTACAAGGACATCTCCAGGCGTCAAAAAATCGGGCAATTCCCGAAAGGTATGGTGCGAGAGCTCCTTGGTTTTTCGGTTGAGCACCATCAAGCGTGACGCATCCCTGGGGTCCATGGGGTGCTGGGCAATGCGCTCTGGTGGTAAATCGTAATAATAATCGCTGACATTCATGTACATATTGTTCACTCCAATTGAAAGGGACCCATCCATCTTAGGGGTCCCCCGAACATTCATCTTATCTTATTTTTCCGGTCTTTGCACGCCCAAGTGCTCATAGGCTCGATCGCTGGCCATGCGACCCCTTGGGGTGCGAAGCACAAAGCCTTCTTTGATGAGGTAGGGCTCATAGACATCGACGATGGTGTCCAAATCCTCCCCGATGAAAAACGAGAGGGTCTCCACCCCTACCGGGCCGCCCCGAAACTGTTCCACCAAGGCCCGAAGGATTCCGTTGTCCACGCGGTCGAGCCCCTCTTCGTCCACATCCAGTAGCTTCAAGGCTCCTTGAGCCGCTTCCCGGGTGATGGCGTCATACTCCCGGACCATATAAAAATCTCGGACCCGACGCAAAAGGCGGTTGGCAATGCGCGGAGTGCCGCGGCTTCGCCGAGCAATTTCCAAAGCTCCCTCGTTATGAATGGGCGCATGCAAAATACCTGCGGAGCGAAGAACGATCTCTTGGAGCTCAGCAGCGGAATAGTATTCCATCTGACAGACCACCCCGAAGCGGTCTCGCAAGGCGTTGGTCAACATTCCAGCCCGGGTGGTGGCTCCGATGAGGGTAAAGTGTTCCAAATCCAACCGGATGGATTTGGCTTGAGCTCCCTTGCCAATGATGATGTCCAGGGCATAGTCCTCCATGGCCGGATACAAAACCTCCTCAACACTGGAGGATAAACGATGGATCTCATCAATGAACAACACATCTTTGGCCGAGAGCGACGTTAGAATCGCCGCAAGATCCCCCGCCCGCTCAATGGCCGGACCCGAGGTGACGCGAAGGGTGCCGCCCATTTCTGTTGCGATGATGTTGGCGAGCGTTGTTTTGCCAAGGCCCGGCGGTCCATAAAGCAGCACGTGGTCCAAGGACTCATCGCGCATGCGGGCCGCTTCGATGAACACCGCCATGCGGTCCTTCACGCGTCCCTGGCCGATGTATTCGTTAAGCCTTTGGGGACGAAGCGATCCTTCGGATCCCACTTCTTCCTCCAAGCTCTCCTGCGTTAAAAAACGATCGCTCATGGGGTTCTCCTCTCCTTTTCCCGAATCAATTCATCAACGATTTCAGGGCTTCTTTCAGGGTCTTCTCCACCGATGCGTTGGGGTCAAGCCCCTTGAGCACCGGCTCGGCTTCCCGTTGCGTATAGCCCAACGCCAAGAGAGCCTCCAGCGCCAAGGAATGTCCTTCTTTGCCCGTAGCGGCGAGATCCGTTCCCTTGGCGAGCCCTTCCCTACTGAATTTATCCTTCAGTTCCAGAAGAATCCGCATGGCTGTCTTTTTCCCGATGCCAGGTGCGCGCAACAAAAGATCCTGATCCTCTCCCGCCAAGGCGCTTTTTAGGTGGTCCGGGGTGGCAATGGACAATAAAGAGAGGGCGGATTTGGCCCCGACCCCATTGACCGTCAGCAGACGGTCAAAGAGTTCAAGTTCCGAACGATCCAAAAACCCGTAAAGCCCCACGAAATCCTCCCGGACGATCTGACGAAGATAAAGCTTTGCCATCTGCCCCATCTCCGGCATGCGGGCCATGGTATTGCCCGAGGTGTAAATCTTATACCCCAATCCCAGATGATCGATGACCACATAATCTTTAAAAATCCCTTGAAACCGGCCTTCAATATATTCGTACATGGCTGCTCTCCTTCCCGCAATTCATCTATTACTATACCACCGAGTGCCTCGGCCTTCAAATATATGTTCTATTCTACGTTCTGTTCTTACGCTACAGCGCCGGGTCCTGCCGCTCAAGGGAGCGCCCCCACTAAAAAAACGCACCTCTTGCGTTGGGGAACGCAAAAAAAAGGTGCGTCGTAGAGAGCCTTGGCCCATTGCCCATCGCTTAGGGTTTCGCTTCAGGCTCCACTGGTTCAAAGGACACATCCACGACTTGATTGCGCGGACGCGAGGGTTCCATGACATCCGGGGCGGCGTCCTCCGTGGTGCTTTGATAGGGCACATCGAGCACCGAGTGCTGCACTTCAAAAAATTCTTCTTGCCGAACGCTAACGGGTCCTTCCGCCAAATCCTCCGCACTGCGCGTCCCCTGGCTCTCTTCCCGGAACTTGCGATCCTCGGAATAGGCGCCTTGAGTTTGATTGACCTGAGGATTCTTTCGAAACGAACGCTCGAGTTTTTTATATCGGTAATAGCCCAAGGCGATGCGTACGGCAACGAGCCCTGCCACCACCAGAAACAAAATCCCCAAATAAGGCAAGGCCCAAACAATCAACAGCAACACCAATATAAAAACAATGATTTGTGCAATCACGGACTCCACTCCTTTATCCTTCGATGAAATTTCTCGAAGGTCTTTTCTCCATTATAACTTTTTGAACTGAGCTTAGTATGCCCTCAAGGGATTAAAATGGGGTGAAAACCTGCGAAAAGAAGATCAAACCCAGGCAAAAACGGGTGGGGTTTCTGCCTGGGTTTGATCCAGCATCAGGCTTGAGATGCCAAGCTTTTGGCGATCTTCGAAGCCAGACGAGCGTTGTTGTAGACGAGCTGAATGTTGGCATCGAGCGAAGCGCCCCCGGTCAGATCCTTGATTTTGGCCAAAAGATAGGGCGTGGACTCTTTGCCGTGAATCCCTTCCTCGTGGGCAGAGGCTAAGGCTTCTTCAATGGCCTTTTTCATCGGTTCCTCAGGCATGGCGTATTCCTCGGGAATGGGGTTGGTCACAAGGACGCCTCCCTCAAGGCCCAGATCCCATTTGGTGCGGCAGACTGCGGCAATTTCCTCTGGAGAGTCCATGCGGTAATCCACTCGCAACCCCGAGGTTCTGGTGTAAAAGGCGGGCAGCTCCTCCGTCTGATAGCCCAAAACCGGAACTCCCTTGGTCTCCAAAACTTCCAAGGTCAGCGGCAGATCCAAAATGGCTTTGGCCCCGGCGCACACCACGCAAACGTTGGTCCGGGAGAGTTCTTCCAAATCCGCGGAAATATCAAAGGTTTCTGGAGCGCCCCGATGCACCCCGCCGATGCCGCCGGTGGCAAAAACGGAGAGGCCCGCGAGCTTTGCGCCGATCATCGTAGCGCCCACGGTGGTGCCTCCAGGCAAGCCCAACGCTAGGGCGACCGGCAAATCTCTGCGGGAACATTTGATGACGTTCTTGGCCTTTGCGAAGGCTTCGACCTCTTGTCTTGAAAGTCCTATTTTGATCTTGCCCTCCAAGAGCGCAATGGTTGCTGGAACCGCGCCTTCTTGGCGAACGAGGTCCTCCACCGCCAGCGCCATTTCAACATTTTGTGGATAAGGCATGCCGTGAGAAATGATGGTGGATTCCAAGGCCACCACCGGCTTTCCTTGGGCCAAGGCCTCCTTAACATAGGGGGCTATATCGAGGTATTTTGCAAGTCCTTCCATGTGATTTCATACTCCTTTTTAATTTCTTCGAGACGGCTGGGATTCATATCGCGATTGATGGTGTGTTCGGTGGAAAGAGTTAAGATGGCGGCGGCCATCCCGTTGAGTGCCCATAGCTTCGTGTCTTCAGTTTCCATGGCCGTCATCATAATGGCCGCCATAAAGGCATCCCCAGCTCCGTTGGCGTTCTTAATGGAACAAGGTTTCGCCTGAACAAACCCCATGCGTGAAGAATCCGCAACGAACACGCCCCGGTCCCCCAAGGTAATAAAGATGTGTTTGACGCCGCGCCGCAAAAAATATTTGGCGTTGGTGACGAGGCTTTCATCATCCGTCACTGGAATGCCAGAGAGGGCCTCCACTTCATGGACATTGGGTTTGATCGTATCAAAGCGATTGATGAAATGCTTCACCCGCCGGGCCTTGACCGAGGAGACCGGGTCTAAAAACATCCTCGTTTGCGGCAGGCGGTATAAAAGAAACGCCAGAGCTTCAGGGGAGAGGTTGGTGTCGAGCATCATCAGGCTCGCTCCAGAGAGAACCCGCAACACCGACTCTGGGTAGGATTCATCCATCTGATCGTAGATCTCCATCTGGCTGATGGCCGAGCGCATTTCGCCCTTCTCATCTTGCACCGCTAAGTAGACGCCCGTGGGGTGCAGTCGCTCTCTTTGGATGTAGCTCGTATCCACCCCAGCTTCTTGCGTACGGGCCATCAGCACATCCCCATTCACGTCTTCGCCCAAAAGGGTAAACAAGCGCACAGGAACACAAAGGCGTGCGAGGTTTTCAGCAACATTGCGTCCGACGCCCCCTGGACTTTGCACGACGCGCCCAGGATTGGAATCCTCCCGCTGAAAGGCATGGTCGGGCATGCCAAAAATATCCATATTGGCGCCACCCACCACGGCGATATAATTGTCCTCACGGATCACATAGCCCTTGCCGGCGATGATGCCTTTTTTCATCATGTTGGTGATGTGCACCGCCACCGAGCTACGAGAGACGCCGAGGCGATCGGCCAGGTCCTGCTGGCAGATCATGGGTTCTTTTCGTAATATTTCGACGATTTGTTTTTCGCGCTTCGTCATCTTTTGATCCCCTTCTTTCTTGATTTCGCTCGAGAAAAGCTGGCGCGCCTAGACCCGCATTCTGCCGGGACTTTTCTCTTTTGAACGAGTGTTGCCTTAATGAACTTTATTATACGTCAGGTTTTAAAAATAAACAATCGTCCAGAGAATTAAGTTTTGTTTTGTTTTAAGGCATATTTTTCCACGCCGCCCAAGCCTTTTTTTGAAAGGGCCCCCTCTTGAGCAAAAAAAACACCCCACCGCTCCGAGTCCATTGGAGCGATGGGATGCTGGGCAATCTTATAGGAAGCGCGGATGCGGTCCAAAAGCGTTCTCGCCTCACCAAGGCGTAGGGAGAAGTCGGCCAGGTCCTCTTCCAAATGCTTGGGTGTTTCTGGGTCAATCGTGCCTTGAAAGCCCGCAGCGAGGCCCTTACTTTTGGCCAAAAGACTCTGTACTGGCGCCAGGAGCTCCTCAAATTCCTCCGGGGGTTCCGAAAGCTTTGGGGCCAGGACGTTGAGCCTTTTTTGCCGGTCCGTTAAGGATCGATAGGAATCTTCATTCCGCATCGCAGTCAGGGCTTTTTGATGAATGCTTCCAAGGAAGATCCGCCCCAGCCAACGCTTGGATTCTGCTTTTTTCAACACCCCCAAGGTGGCTTCAAAATCCCCCGCCTGAGCCGAACAAAGAAGAATAAATTCGTCGCACTGGTCCAGATAGGCCGCTTTTTTCTTGCGCTCTTCTTCTTTTTGAATTTTGGTGGCTTGCTGTTTTTTGTGTTCTACCCCCATGGCCTGTTTTTTCTTTTGGCTCTCTGCACTTTTCACAATCAACCAGGAAAGGGAGAGCACCACAACCAGTGAGGACAACAAAAGGAGCTTTAGCCCCCACTGATTGCTCCGCAAAAGGGCTAGGCCTTTGGCCCAAGAGCCCGTGCGCCTCTCGTGCACCGGACCAGGATCCGAAAGGGGCATGACCTCAGGAACGTCGTTATCGTAGGTGACCATTTCATAATCCGACGCTTCTTCCTCGAGCGGTTTCAAAGGGGGTTGAGGAAGTTTTTGACCGCACTGGCTGCAAAACTTCGCATCGTCTGAATGGGAATGACCGCAGACCGGACAGTTCATATTGCTTCCTCCTTTCCGATCTCCTGTAAGGGAAGGAATTACCCCTCAAACCCTTCAGGGAATTCCGTATTGTGGTAAATCTCGCTGATGTCGTCATCCTCTTCCAAAAGATCGATGAGCTTTTGGATTTTGGGCGCGGTTTCCAGATCCACAGCGCTGTAGAGGTTGGGGACCATGGCGATGGCGGATTCCGAGCACTCAAAGCCTGCGGCGGCCAAAGCCTCAGAGACGGCATTGTAATCCTCGGGCTCTGTAATAATCTCCACGGTTTCTTCATCGGTGATGATGTCTTGGGCTCCGGCTTCAATGGCCAAAAGCTCCAATTGTTCCACATCCAGCTCTTCGCTGCGCTCGAGAATGATCTGACCCTTGCGGTTGAACATGAAGGTCACAGATCCCGTGGTTCCAAGATTCCCCCCCACCTTATCAAAGGCGTGACGTACGGTGGCGGCCGTGCGGTTCTTGTTGTCCGTTAAGGCTTCCACAATAAACGCGGGGCCGCCGGGGCCGTACCCCTCGTAGGTGATTTCCTCATAATTCATGCCCTCAAGCTCTCCTGCGGCCTTCTTGATGGCTCGGGTGATGTTGTCCATGGGCATATTGGCGGCCTTGGCCTTGGCCACCACATCCTTTAATTTGCTGTTGGTGTCGATATTGGGATTATCCTTTGCGGCCACCATCAGCTCTTTGCCGATCTTGGTGAAGACCCGTGCGCGGGCCGCGTCGGTTTTGCCTTTTTTCTGCTGAATGTTGTGCCATTTTGAGTGTCCGGACATGCGTTTTTTCCTCCTAAAATATAAGGGAACGGCGAGTTCCCGCATCTGGTTTTCTTTGCGTCAAATAGTATATCAAAGGCCGCTCCCCTTTTCAATGAAAGGACTCCTACTCCAAGGGCTCCAAAAGCCCATCGGAGCGACGATAGAACACGGCGGAGTGTTGCTTCTCCCAAATCAGTCGGCCCATGGCCGCGCTTTGGAGCTCCTCCATTCGTTCGGCCGCCTTGGTTTGCTCAATCCAAAGCGTGACGCGCACCTCATCGGAAAACGCCTCGTCCACCACCTGGCAGGTCGAAAGCAGCGGCCGAAGCTTCGCATGAATGTCGTAGGCAAGGCGTGCCGTCACTTCCACTGCGCAAGTGGTCTGCCAAAAAAGAGCCTGCGCCAGCGCCTCTTCGCCCGCCTTTTTGTAGGCACGGGACAATCCCCCAACGCCCAGCAAAATCCCGCCGAAGATGCGACTGACCATGAGGCAGACGTTTTTTAGCTCGCGTCCTTGCAAAAGGGAGAGCAGCGGCAATCCCCCAGTCCCTTGAGGTTCTCCATCGTCGGACATCCGTTCAATGACGGGGGTTCCATCGATGATGTAGGCAAAAACCGTATGGCGAGCACCCTTGTTTTCCTTCCGATAATCCGCGATCTTCGCTCGGGCCTCCTCTTCCGATCGAACGGGCAGAACGCGGCTTAAAAATACCGACTTTTTCTCCTCGTAGCGCCCATTTGCCGTCTCTCTTAGCGTTCTCATAGGGAGTACACATTCTCCCGGATCAAAAAAGAGCCGCCCGGGGTATTGAGGGAGCGCACGCTGCGCTTGAGGAATTTATTTTCATAAAGCAGGCTGAGAATGGCCTCGACTTCGATGTGGTAGGGAAAAAACAGCGGATCCTCCTGAATTTCCCGGGCGGATCGGGGTTCCTCATGTTCCGAAAGATACTGCAAGAGGACCTTGGATAAATGCATCAAATCGCGGTCCAGGCTCTCCAAGATCCAGTCGACCACGCGTCGCACCCGATCCGAGAGCGGCGTTGGGGAGGGATCCGTCAGTTGGGAAAATACCAAGCGGAATTCATCATCCAGCGCCGTGGCGATGTTGATGTTGTCCTTGGACACCATGTAGCCCCGCTCATTGATGAGCACCATGGCCACCCAATTCATGGTATCCATAAGGGTTTGATAGGCCGCATACACATTGCCCATGGTCAGCGACTTACGAACGGAGTCCGTGCCTTTAATGACTTTCCCGACGTAGGCTAGGGTCCAGATGTTCCTTGAAACATCGGGATAGCCTCGCCCCGTAAGAAACCGCTCTTCAATGGCCGAATCCCGGCAAAGCACCATACGGCTCCCGGCAAAAAGGCGATGCATGAAGCTGCCCTTCAAATCAAAACCCTTTAGGGCCATAAACTCCTTGCGCGAGAGCACCTTATAGTGGATGCGCTCCCCTGTCTCATTGGAATAGACGTTGGTGATCCCGGGGGCCCATTTTTTAACCACGACGAAAAAGTCGATGTCGGACTTCTCCCAAAGATCTCCAGAGACCATGGAGCCAAAAACAAAGACCGCCAAAACATCGTCGTTGTTTTTCAGCGTCTCCAGCGCCTGGCGGTACGACTGCTGATACTTGGCAATACGGCTCATGCCCGATCCTCATGAGACGTTTCGTCTCCATCGCCTGAGACGATGAATTCCTTAAGCCGTCCGGCAGTCTCTTGGGGCAGACGGACCACATAAGCCGTCCCTTCTTCCAAAAACTCTTCCGAGAGGATTTCCCCACTCTCATGCAACAGCGAGGCAATCCGCTGCTCACTGTAAGGGATTCGTAGTTCGTAGCGACTCCAAGCGCCCGGGAGCATTTTTGTGAGGCGATCCATGAGCTCCTTTAACCCTTCCCCCGTTTTGGCGGACAACGCCATCGCCGAATCCTCCGCCTGCAACAGAACCTTCTGGGCATCGGGGGAGAGCCCCCGATCCATCTTATTCATGGCCACAAGGGTGGGCTTATTGACTGCGCCCAGCTCGATCAGGACTTCTTCCACCGCCTTCATCTGGGACAAGACGTCCGGGGAAGAACCATCCACCACATGAACGATGAGGTCCGCATGAATGACTTCCTCCAAGGTAGATTTGAACGCTTCCACCAAATCATGAGGGAGTTTACGCACAAAGCCTACGGTATCCGTCAGCGTGATGGCGCGCCGATCAGGCAGCGACAAGGCTCGGGTAGTGGTGTCCAAGGTGGCAAAAAGCATGTCTTTGACGAAGACGTCCCTTTTTTTTGCAGACTCTTTGGCGTAGTCGCGAGCCAAGGCGTTTCGAAGGGTGCTTTTACCCGCATTGGTGTAGCCCACGAGAGCCACCTGCGGCATTTGTTGCCGATGGCGCATTTCCCGCTGGGTGGCCCGCACTTTCTCCAAGGCTTTGAGTTCTTGGCCCAAATCATGGCACCGCTCGCGGATGCGGCGCCGATCGATTTCCAGTTTGGTCTCCCCAGGCCCCCTGGTTCCGATGCCGCCTCCTGTGCGCGAGAGCACAAGCCCCATGCCCATGAGGCGATTGCTCCGGTATTTCAGCTGCGCAAGTTCGATCTGCAGCCTGGCTTCTTTCGAACGGGCTCTGCGGGAAAAAATTTCCAAAATCAAGGTGGTGCGATCGATGACTTTGATGCCCGAGAGATCCTCCATATTCTTAATTTGCATGCCCGAGAGCTCATCGTCGGTAATGAAGAGGTTCGCCCGCGAGACCTGGGCGAGGGAGGCCGCTTCTTCGAGCTTCCCCGACCCCAGATAATAGGCCGTGTCGGACTTGTCCCTGGCCTGCAGCACCTGGCCCATAACCTGGATATCCGCAGCCTCGGCCAAGAGATGGAGCTCGTCGAGGCTCTCCTGCGATTCGATGCCCAAAAGCAGGGCGCGCTCCCCTTGATCTTGCTGAACGTCGGCTTCATCGAGAAGCCGCTGGCTTTCTTTGTACTGCGCCTCCACATTGATCTCCAGAGCCTCTTGCAACGAGAGGTCCCGCGTGACGTGGGTGGCCAAAAGATCCCCGTCCACGGTCAAAAACCCCAACACCATCCGAGGATAGGGGGTTCCGCAGGAAACGGAGGCCATGCAGTCGAGCTTCATGGATAAGAGGGCGGATAAATCCATCGCGGACAGATGCGGGTTTCCGTTGGGGTGCGTATGCAGGATTCGGGCTCCAGAGAGTTTTTTTTCCTGGACCTCCACCAAGGGCAGACCCACTGAGGTAGCATCTCCCAAAGCAATTTCCAATACATTCCCCCGCCGGTCGATGGCCACGGAGAGTTCTCTGCCGATTCGCTCGGTCACGGCGCGGACCGCCTCGATAAGTTCTGGAGCTGCAATTTGATATTTTAAAGTTTTCACCGAATAAAGCGCTTCTAATTCCTTTAATACAGAGTCCTTCACTCCGTCGGTATTTCCATAAATCAAGGAACCCACCTGCCTTTCTATTTTGCGTTTCTTGACGTAACATTTTCCATTTTATATCATTAGATGAATCATATCAAAAAAGCCCACATGGGGAGGATTTTAAAACCACATGGAAGATCATAAGAAACGCGTGCTCATTTCCACCGAAGACATTGCCCAAGAGGTTGCCCGACTGGGGCGTGAAATTCACGACTTTTATAACGGCAAGCCCCTCTACATCCTAGCTCTTTTGCGGGGATCCTTTATTTTTTGCGCGGACTTGGTCCGAGCCATTGATCTCCCCTGCCGCATCGGTTTTATGACGACGGCCTCCTACGGTCATGCCGAACACTCCTCGGGCAATGTGGAAGTGGTCACGGACATCCCCGACAACATTGAGGGTGCTGAGGTGCTCGTGGTGGACGACATCATTGACACCGGCTACACCATGCGCTTTGTGCTCCAGCACGTCCTGAATAAGGGCGCCGCCAGCGTGCGCTGCTGCAGCTTATTGGACAAGCCCTCCCGCAGAAAGGTGGACCATCTGGTGCCCGACTTTTGCGGTTTTACCATTGAGGATGTCTTTGTGGTGGGTTATGGCCTCAACTATGGCGATTACTATCGAAACGTTCCTTACATCTTTAATTTTGAAGAGCTCCCTGAAGAGATCTAGTGCTCTTGAAGGCCCTTGATCGATTGGATGGACCTATGTGCCAAGGATCCCCCTGGGGATCCTTGGCTTTTTAGAACGCATGTTTTGTTGCCCTTGCTCCCTCAGCTTTTTTGTTACCGATTCTTCATCCCCCCATTGCCTTGGGTTCGCTATACTGAAGGTGCCTAATCCTTTTTTGGGTCCTGTGATATAATGAATCCGTATTTTTAGTGAAAAACCTCTGCCTTATAAAGGAAGAAAAGCCATCTACCGATCAATTGGAGGAACCCATGGCCTATAAAGTGAAAAAAACACCAAAAAAAACCTATACTCGCCATTCCGGGCTTACGATCTTTGGAAAGGTGCTGAAGGGACTGGTCATCCTTAGTCTATTGGGGGCCATCTTAGGTTCCCTTTTTTTGGGCAACAAATTTTTGGACATCGCAAGGGGCGCCCCCGACGCAGATATTGAAAAGTTCTTGAGCCTATCGCAAGAAAGCGTCTTGCTTGATGACCAAGGACAGATCATGGACCGCGTCATCACCGATGAGGTATCGCGTCCCGTCAAGATTGCCCAGATGAGTAAGGCGCTGCAAAATGCCTTCATCGCCACCGAGGATGAGCGCTTTTATTCCCATCACGGCGTGGATTTCCGCCGCACCATCGGCGTTACCCTTCGCTATGGACTCAGCAAAATTGTCGGCGGCAATTATTCCCAGGGCGGATCCACCCTGACCCAGCAGTTGATCAAAAACATCTTTTTAACCCGGGATCAGACCGAGAGCCGAAAAATTCAGGAAATGTACTTGGCATTACAAATTGAGAAAAAGGTGCCAAAGGAAAAAATTCTGGAAACCTATCTTAATTCCATCTTCCTTGGGGGGCGGGCATATGGCGTGGAAGCCGCAGCTCAACAGTACTTCTCCAAATCCGCCAAGGATCTTGGGGTGATTGAGTCCGCCTACTTAGCTGGCGTAACGCAAGCGCCGTCGGAATACTTTGCCTTCACCGAGGAAAATAAGAAAAACCCCTCCCTTTATGAGAACCGCACCAAGACCGTGCTGGATCAGATGACGAAGAACGGGTTTTTGACGCCGGAAGAAAATAAAAAGTACGCAAAGCAAATCGACCAAAAAGGCATTCCCTTCAAGTACACCACCCTCATCAACGGAGGGGTGTACCATTATGACTACTTCACCCGCCCCGTGGTGTCCCAAGTCATCGCCGACCTCATGGCCAGCCAAAACATCAGTCGTGAAAAGGCTAAAGAGCAGCTTTCCATGGGGGGCTACCGGATCTACACCACCATGAATCGGGCCTTCCAGGAGCATACCTTGAAGGAGATTGACAACAAAGAAAACTACCGATTTAAAGAATATACCGATGAGCACGGAATCATTCAGCCCCAAGTCTCTGCCGTCATCACCGAGCCCTCCACCGGTCACGTCAAGGCCATCGTGGGCGGCCGGGGCGAACAGGTCGTAGGGGGGCCAAACCGGGCTTCATCCCGTTATTTCCTCCGCTCCATCGGTTCCGCCACCAAACCCCTCACCGCCTTCACCCCGGGCATTGACCAAAAGATATTCAATGCGGCGACGCCCTTTGAGGATTCTCCCTTGAGCCTAGAAGAGCGTAAAGCCTACTTTTTCGGGGAAGAAGGGGCCGATCCCAAGGACCCCAAATACCCCGGAAACTCCTACCGTTCTTGGTATGGGCTCACCGACGTCAAAGACGCCCTGCGCCGCTCGAGTAACCTTGTGGCCATCAAAGCAGTAAAAACCACGGGGCTTGCGTTGTCCCAAGATTATGCCCAGCGCTTTGGACTCGTGCTCCCCCCTGAATCTCATCGCGGCATATCCATGTATGCCCTGGGCCAATACGCCAACATCGATGGGGAAGATGGAGGCAATCCCCTCATCATGGCTTCGGCTTATGGGACCTTCGTAAATCATGGAGTGAAAAACAAAAGCATTCTTTATACTAAAGTTTTGGATCCAGCCGGCAAAGTCGTTTTGGAGAATAAAACGCGCGGCGATCAAATCATTCAACCCGGTACCGCCTATATTATGTGGGATGTCTTAAAAAATGTCGTCACCTCCGATTCCTTGTCCGTGGTGAAATTTTCCGACATGCCCGTGGGGGGCAAAACAGGAACCTCCCAAGATTCCAAAGAGCTCTGGTTTGCCGGCACAACGCCGTACTACTCCTGCGCAGTGCTCATCGCTGGGGATGATTATAAAACCATCATCGATCGAGAAACCGACCGTGGCATGTCCTCCGCGGTAGGTGGCCTCAAGGTCTGGAGTAAGATCATGAAGCTCCCCCACGAGGGCAAAGCCCTGAAGGAGGTCCCCGTTCCCAGTGATGTCGTGAAGGTGCCCATCAGCTACGACTCCGGAACACTGCCCACCGATCTTACCCGACGAGACCCCAGAGGCGATCGAACTCGGGAAGCTTGGTTCCTCCGGGACATGGTCCCCAAAACTTTCGATAACATTCATGTCGAAGCCGACATCAATCGCATTACAGGAAAACTTGCCACGGCATCCACTCCACCGGGGTTACGAGTCAAACGAGTCTTTATTCGCCGCGACTATAATCCGGAAGTTCCTTTGGCCGACGATCCTTACGTTCTCCCAAGAGGATCCGATCCGGGACCGGGACCAGGCGGCTATACGGTTCCCGTCACAAAACCCCCCGTGACGAAACCTGAAAATACCCAACCGCCGTCGACGCAGCCGCCCACCACGCAGCCGCCCACCACGCAACCCCCCAACACACAACCGCCGTCGACGCAACCGCCGTCGACGCAGCCGCCCACCACCCAACCACCGTCGACGCAACCGCCCACCACGCAGCCGCCTGGAACGAAGCCCCCGTCGACCAAACCTTCCAACACCAAGCCTTAGGCCTTCCCGATGAAGTCAAGGAGGATGTTCGCGTTTTATGGATGAATGCACCATCACGACCCCGCTGGGCCCCCTTCGCTTACGCAGCGATGGTCAGGCTTTGGTGGAAGCGACCTTTTTAACGGAGCCCGGGATTCCTTCGCCCCCTCAAACGCCTCTCTTGGCGCAAGCAGCGCAGGAACTTTGGGAGTATTTTTCCGCAGTTCGACAGAAATTTGACGTGCCCCTTTCCCCCTCGGGCTCTCCGTTTCAACAAATGGTGTGGGCTGCTCTTCGCCAAATTCCTTATGGGGAATGTGCTTCCTACCAAGAGGTGGCACAAGCCATTGGGCATCCCTTAGCCTATCGGGCCGTGGGCTCCGCCAACGGGCGAAATCCCCTGCCCCTATTCATCCCCTGCCACCGCGTCATTGCTGCCGACGGCCGCTTAGGCGGATATTCGGCCGGCTTGGAGCGAAAAAAAGCCCTCCTGCACCTGGAGGGCGCAACACCCCCTGGGAAGCACCCCTGGTAAGGGTGAATGCCCCGTCCTTTGCATGCGCTGCCTTAATGATGCCCCTTATTACGCTTCAAAAAAAAGCCTTAGAACTCTGATTTTATCAGCATTCTAAGGCTTTTTTTGAACCTCTTTCTAGACCCGGTTGTATGTGGTAAATCAAAGCCCCTAGATCCCTCTCCCGGATGAGGGGAGAATCTAGGGGCTCTTATTTACCGCTTACATTATTTGTTTTTGCCCACGAGGTGCTTTGCCCGTTCCACCACGGCGGCTGGGGTGATGCCGCGCCGCGCCATGACGACATCTCCAGGGGCTGAGGCTCCGAAGGTATCCAAGCCGATGAATTCACCTTTTTTCCCTAAAAAGGGCGCCCACATCTGGCCAAGGCCTGCTTCCATAGCAATGCGGACTTTCACAGCTTTAGGCAGTATCGCTTCTTTATACTTCTCAGGCTGTTCTTGGAAAAGGCGCAAGCAGGGCATGGATACGACGCGGGCATCGATGCCTTCTTGCAAAAGCGTCTCCTGAGCAGCCACCAAGTGCTGAACTTCAGATCCCGAACCCATAAGAATCAGATCGGGAGCGTCTTTTTGCTCTTTTACCAGCACATAGCCTCCTTGCTCTGCCTCCATGCCGGTTCCTTCAAGGATGGGAAGGTCCTGACGGGAGAGGACTAAGGAGCAAGGAGCTGTAGAAATTTCCAAGGCCTTAATCCAGGAGGCGCAAGCTTCGCGATAATCACAGGGACGGAAAACGTAATGATTGGGAATCATCTGAAGCGAGGGCAGCTGTTCAATGGGTTGGTGCGTCGGTCCGTCTTCGCCCACGGCAATGGAGTCATGGGTAAAGATGTAGAGGGCGCCAATGCCCATAAGGGCCGAAAGGCGTAGAGAGGGCTTGAGGTAATCCGAGAAAATGAGGAAGGTGGAGCCAAAGGCCTTGAGTCCTCCATGAAGCGTCATGCCATTGACGATGGCGGCCATGGCGTGCTCGCGGACGCCAAAGCGGATATTTCGTCCCGAGCGGTTTTCCGGGGAATAGTCCCCCATTTCCTGCATATAGGTCAGGTTGGACCCTGCAAGATCGGCGGAGCCCCCCACCAAATTGGGAATCTTTGGCGCCAGCTGATTTAAAATCGACTGGGACGCTTTGCGGGTGGAGAACTTTTTTTGATCCGTCTCGTAAAGAGCCTGGGTATCCACCGCTTTCAACAGTTTTCCGCGCATCCATTGCTCGTATTTTGCAAAAAGTTCTGGCTCGGCCTTTTCGTAGGCTGCCATCATGGCGTCCCATTTTTTATGGATACGGGCCTTTTTGCGCACAGCGCTTTTGCACTCCTCTTGTACCTCTTGGGGCACTGTAAAGGGAGGATACGTCCAATGGAGGTTCTCTTGCATGGCGGCCAGTTCTACCTCTCCAAGAGGTGCACCATGAACTTTACTCGTCCCCGCCATATGGGGGGCGCCAAAGCCGATGACGGTTTTGACTTTGATGAGGGTGGGTTTATCCTGTTGGCGACGAGCCCGGCGAAGGGCGGATAGAATCGCTTGGGTATCTTCGCCCGATGCGACCTCCAAAACCTGCCAGCCATAAGCAAGATAACGCTTTTTAACATCCTCGGTAAAGGTGATGTCGGTTTTTCCATCGATGGTGATGCTGTTGTCATCGTAGAGCACAATGAGCTTGCCAAGCTTCAAATGTCCGGCCAGGGAAGAGGCTTCCGACGTGATGCCTTCCATGAGGTCCCCATCACCGGCAATCACGTAGGTGTAATGATCCACTACGGGGAAGCCGGGACGGTTGAATTCCGCAGCCAGCATCGTCTCGGCCATGGCCATGCCCACGGCGGAGCTCAAGCCCTGGCCCAGGGGCCCCGTCGTCATCTCCACGCCGACGGTATGGCCAAATTCCGGATGTCCGGGCGTCTTAGAGCCCCATTGCCGGAAGTTTTTCAAATCGTCCATGCTCAGCGGATACCCAAAAAGGTGCAAAAGAGCATATTGCAGCATGGATCCATGTCCCGCAGACAAAACAAAGCGATCCCGATTGTCCCAATAAGGATGGTTGGGATCAAAATTCATCAGCTCCTTAAAGAGCGTATATCCCATGGGCGCCGCCCCAAGGGGCATGCCCGGATGTCCGGAGTTGGCCGCCTGGACTGCCTGAGCAGCCAACATGCGAATGGTGGTAATCGCCAATTCATGGGTTTTTTGTTGTGGTTTCATTGAATTCCTCCGTTGGTTTATTACTGTTATTATATCCCCTAGGGTCCCTTTGGGGGGCCAAAAACGAGTTATTTTCAAGGAACTGGGCTTTTCCCCTTTGGCTCACGCCCAAAAAGCGAGGTGCAGGACGCCCCATCACCGCCAAAAAGTCCTCGCCCTTGCTGTGGTAGAATGAAGGAAACACCCACATCATCACATTAGGAGGTTTCTATGATCGCCCTTTTATCCCCCGCAAAAACCCTCAACGAGGATCCGGTCTTTGTTGCAAAAACCAGGCCGCGTTTCCTCTCTCAGGCCAATGAATTGGCGGAGCTCCTAAAAGAAAAGGACGTCCAGGATCTCATGGAGCTGATGCACCTGTCGGAAAACCTAGCGGTGCAAAACGTCCACCGCTACCAAAAGTTCCAAAAGATGAATACGAAAGCTGCCGGTTGGCTTTATCGGGGCGATGTATATCGCGGACTGGCCATTGAGGAACTTTCCAGCGAGGACTTGGCCTGGGCCATGGATCACGTGCGAATCCTTTCGGGGCTCTACGGATTATTAAAGCTCAGCGACGGGATCCGTCCCCACCGTCTGGAGATGGGCACGCGCCTTGCCAACCCAAAAGGGGCCACTTTGTATGATTTTTGGGGCACCACCATTGCAAAGGCGCTGAAAAAAGAAGCGCCGGACTTTTTGGTGAATCTGGCTAGTCAAGAATACAGCAAAGTCCTCTCGCCCAAAACCCTCGAGCTTCCCATGCTGGACGTTCGATTTTTGGACATGCGCAAAGGCCAGCCTAAAATCATTTCATTTTATGCCAAAGAGGCTCGGGGAGCCTTTGCCCGCTGGATGGCCCAGCATAAGCCCAAGACCAAAGAAGATCTGAAAGGGTTTGACCTTTTAGACTATCAGTTTGCCGAAGATCTTTCCGATGAGGGCACCTTCTCCTTTTTACGTTAGGGACTGCTTAGCCGCCCCAGCCCGGTCGTCCGAACGTGCGTCCAGTGCTGCGTCCGAGAGGAGAAAGTCGGACAAAATGTAATTGCTGATGTCCAGGCCGCGCCGCGTAAGATAAAGATGGGTCGGCGTCAAAACCAACACGCCAGACGCCAAAAAACGAGGCAGCACCTGATCATAAATCGCCTCCACCGGCCGACCAAAACGCTCTTTAAAGACCGCTCGGGAAATCCCCTGGGTCTGTCGCAGACCCATGAAGATGAATTCTTCGATTTCTTCTTCGTGGGTCTGCACTTTGCGCTCTAAGGTAGGGTCCTTGCCGTTTTCCACGGCCAAGAGGTACTCAGACAGGGAGGCGACGTTGAGGGCCCGCTCATGTCCGACGTATTCTGCGGCCGCCGCGCCGCAGCCCCAATATTCGCCTAAAGCCCAATAGTTGAGGTTGTGGCGACAGGCAAAGCCAGGTTTCGAGTAATTGGAAATTTCATACCGCTCATACCCCGCAGCCGTGAGTCCATCCACCATAAGGTCCTGCAAGAGACGATCCGTCTCATCATCGGGGAGGGTCAATTCATGATTCGCCCACTTACGATAAAAGGGCGTCCCCTGCTCCAAGATGAGGCTGTATACCGAACAGTGCGCTGGCTCAAGGTCCAAGGTCTGCTGTAAGGTGCGCGCCAAGGCCGTCTGGGTCTGGCCGGGGATGCCGGTGATCAAGTCAAAGCTGAGATTCGTAAACCCCGCCCGCTGCAACGCCTCATAGGCCTCCAGAAAGGTGCGATAATTATGAATGCGACCCATGAAGCGCAAAAGATCATCGTTGGTGGACTGCAGGCCCATGGAGACGCGGTTGATGCCCCCCGATCGCATCAATTCAATCAGCTCCGGCCGGAGGGATTCGGGGTTGGCTTCTAGGGTAATTTCCTGATTCCCCTCCGCTTTGCGCAGGGAGTCGACGAGTTCCATCAGGCGCTCAAAACTTTTAAGGTCCAAAGCCGTGGGCGTGCCCCCGCCGATAAAAATCGTTTCAGGTCGCTCCCCCTTTGTTTTTCGTCGGACTTCTTCTTGGAGGGCGGAAATATAACGGGGCATGGATTCCTCCATGCCCGTATAGGTTACAAAATCACAATAGCCGCAACGAGCCTTGCAAAAAGGAATATGAAGGTACAAAGAAGGCATATTATTCCACCTTGAGGATGGACATGAATGCTTCTTGAGGGACTTCCACAGAGCCCACTTGACGCATCCGCTTCTTGCCTTCCTTTTGTTTTTCCAAAAGCTTTTTCTTTCGGGAAATATCGCCTCCGTAACATTTTGCCAAGACGTCTTTTCGCATTGCTTTGACCGTCTCCCGGGCAATAATCTTGCTGCCCACCGCCGCTTGAATGGGCACTTCAAACATCTGACGAGGAATGACTTCCTTGAGTTTTTCCGCGATATTTCGTCCCTTGGTGTAGGCGCGATCCTCGGGCACAATCATGGACAAAGCGTCCACAATATCTCCGTTGAGCAACACATCCAGCTTCACCAGTTTCGTTTCCTGATAGCCTTTTAGCTCATAGTCCAAAGAGGCATAGCCTCGCGTCTTGGACTTTAGCGTATCAAAGAAATCATAGATGATCTCGTTGAGGGGCAGGATATAATTGAGCTGCGCGCGGGTTTGCTCAATATACTCCATGTTGAGGTAAGTCCCCCGCCGACTTTGGCAAAGTTCCATGATCTGCCCCACGTATTCGCTGGGCGTGATGATGGCCGCTTTGACCACCGGCTCTTCCATATGATCGATCTCATTGACGGACGGAAGGTTCGTGGGGTTTGTAATCTCTACCAAGCTTCCATCGGTGCGATAAACCTTATAAATGACTGAGGGAGAGGTGGTGATGATGTCCAAATCAAATTCCCGCTCGATGCGCTCTTGAATAACCTCCATGTGCAAAAGCCCCAAGAAGCCGCAGCGAAAGCCAAAGCCCAGCGCCACTGAGGTCTCTGGTTCAAAATCCAGCGCCGCATCATTCATTTGCAGCTTTTCCAACGCTTCCCGAAGCTCATCGTATCGAGCGCCGTCCACAGGATAAATACCCGAGAAGACCATGGGAATGGCCTTTTTATAGCCGGGCAGGGCTTCTTTTGCGGGGCGATCCGCCAACGTGATGGTATCCCCCACCCGGGCATCCCGCACATTCTTAATGGATCCTGTGATGTACCCCACATCGCCGCTTTTTAATTCCCCTAAGGAGAGGTAGCCTGGGGTGAATACGCCAAGATCGGTCACCTCATATTCTTTTTTCGTGGCCATGAAGCGAATGCGATCCCCCTTACGAACCGTCCCTTCCTTGATGCGCACATGGGCTACAACGCCACGGTAGGAATCGTAATAAGAATCGAAGATCAACGCCTTCAATGGGGCGGTCTCCTCCCCCCCAGGCGCGGGAATTTTCTCGACGATGGCTTCCAAAACTTCCTCAATATTCAAGCCGGTTTTGGCCGATACCCGAGGCGCATCTTGGGCAAAAATGCCGATCACATCTTCAATTTCGGCAATGGCTTCCTCCGGATTGGCTGAGGCCAAGTCAATTTTGTTGATGACCGGTACGATTTCTAGGTTGTTTTCCAGCGCAAGGTAAGTATTGGCTAGAGTTTGGGCCTGAATGCCTTGAGTTGCATCCACGACAAGCACCGCCCCTTCACAAGCTTGAAGGCTGCGGGAGACCTCATAGTTAAAGTCCACGTGGCCTGGGGTATCAATCATATTAAGGTAAAAGACTTCGCCGCTTGGGCGAGTGTAAATCAGCCGAACCGCTTGAGCTTTGATGGTGATGCCTCGCTCCCGCTCCAAATCCATATTGTCGAGGACCTGCTCATCCATCTCCCGCTTGGTTAAGGTGGAGGTGGCTTCAATGAGCCGATCGGCTAAGGTGGATTTCCCGTGATCGATGTGCGCCACGATGGAAAAATTACGAATGTGGTCTTGACTTCTCTTCATGTATTAAAAACTCCTGTCTTGCCCCGCCTTCTGGATCCCGGGCGCTTCATTAAATCAACTCAGTCCATTAAATTATAACATAGGATTGAAGTTCTCGATTTTTTGTACTATACTATTTTTTGCGATGTGATCAACAAGCATTGTCTTACGCCGTATGGAATGATATAATATGTCTGTTGTCTAAAAATCGGAAACATTAAACCCGAAGAACCGGTTAAGGGGGTGAAAGAATGGCAAACATCAAATCTGCGATCAAACGGATTGAAACGACAAAAAAGAAGACGCTTCAGAACAAATCCAAAAAGTCTGCATTGAAGACGACCCTGAAAAAATATGAGGTGGCTTTGGCTGAAAATGCCGAACAAACCGAAGATTTATTGAAGGATGCTGTCAAGTCCCTGGATAAGGCTGCTTCCAAGGGCCTCATTCATAAGAACGCCGCAGCAAGAAAGAAGTCCAGACTCATTGCAAAGCTTCATAAAGCACAGGCAGTCGAAGCGACTCAGGCCTAGCCTGCGGATTGAAATCTCAATCTTTGGCTTTGCCGGCTTGCTCTAAAAACCTCCTCTTGGGGAGGTTTTTGCATTTCTCCACTGTGCTTGCCCGGGGCGTTACCCATCTCGTCGCTTTGCACCCTCGCCCTCTATCTTTTGCACGCCCCCTTCTACGCCAAAGACCAGGCCCGACTCAAGTGATTCCACGAAGAGCGGTCCTGGTCTTTGGTCTTTTTTTTCAAGCGAAGGGCCCAGGGATCAGCGGATGCTGTGTGTGGCGCAAAGCGTCAAAATCAACATCTCCATCTCGCGAAAAGGGTCTGTGGGGGATCCCTTCATACGCTCTTCCGTCTGGACGAGCAGTCGAAACATTTGGGAGAGTCGGCGCAGAGAAAGGGTTCGATAGGTGTTCATTTTTCGTTCGGCAAGCCAGGGCAATCGCTCATTGAGTTCCTTCATAATCGCCGTCAAGGGAAGTCCGCAAGCGATGCGCACCCGCCATTGGTACGCCTCGCGCAAGCGCCAGCCAATGGTTTCGAGAATCTCATGGGGATCTCCTCGCTTTTCCATCAATTCATTGTAAAGCAACACCGCTTCCTTGGCTTTGCCACTCAATACAAGGTCCGTCAAATCATATTTGTGCCTTGTTCCAGACTGGGTGAGCAAAAGATCCACATCGCGCTTTTCCACCTCTCGTCCGGCGCAATAGGCGAAAATCTTATCCAAATCCTGTTCCAGTTGCAGAAGACTTCCCTCAAAGGACTCCTTCAGATAGGTTTTTAAGTGTGGCGACAGGCTACGATTTTCCACGGTTAAATAATGATCGATGAATTGTAAGGCATTTTCTTTTTTTAAGGCCGGGAATTTCACCACCGCACAGAGCTTGGAATCGGCCTTTTTTTCCAAAGCCTTCACCCTGCTGTCTTTTTTTTCAAGTTCTGTGAGGAAGGTCACTACTAATGTAGTCTCCTTAGGCGGCTCCTTTAAGAAATCTTCCACGAGGCGTATTTTTTGTTCCCAATCCTTATAGACAGCGTTGCCGGTAAAAAAATCCGCTCGGTATATTTCCACAAACTTTTTATCGCCCAGAAACGGTAGAGTCCAAAGGGCATCTTGCAGGGCAGACCACTCCGCTTTTTGGCCATCCAAGCGAATGTAGTTGAAAACATCCGTGGACGCCACTGCGACTTTTTCTTCAATGAGCTCCACGACTTCTCGGATCTGCCCTTCGTCCTCTCCATAAAGGACGTACGCCCGACGTAGGCCCCTATTTTTGATTTCCTGCACCAATTCTTGATATTTCATCGCTGGTCTCCTCTTTTGGAACGAACCTGCAC
Source organism: Clostridiaceae bacterium JG1575 (assembly GCA_002838815.1). GTDB lineage: Bacteria > Bacillota > Clostridia > Clostridiales > Clostridiaceae > JG1575. Next base: position 123,742 of record LQGW01000062.1, read on the forward strand.
GGGGCATGCCCCTGAAAGCTCCACTCCTCCCATTATATCAGGAGAATTCCCAAAGCTTGCAAATAGCGAGCGTGGCACCCATCAAAGCGTAACCTCAGCAAAATCCAGAGCATTGCACCTCCTATCAAAAGCGTTTTGACTTTATCTTTAAAAGGCGCTTTGGCATGGGAGAGACCATAGCAAAGGAGGAAGGCCGGCAGTCCCCCTTCCAATAAAGTCCAAGGAACCGGCCAAATCGCTCCATGGACCAGGCTGCTTTCCAAAAGCGTCATCACGCGCAGCAAAAGGTCCAGGGCCCCGCGAAAAGGAATGATGAGGAGGGAGCAGCCACTAAGGATTGCGCCAAGGGCTAGGAACGATAATAAGCAGTAGAGACTGTAAAGGGGAACTAAGAAGAGATTGCACAGCAAAAGCCCCGCGTTGAACGACGCTGAAAACTGAGCCAAAACTGGTGCGCAAAGCATCGACACTGAGAGGGTTAAGACGATCGTGGACCGCAAGGCGGGCGGCTGGATCCAATGGAATTCCTCCGCCAGTAAAGGGGCAAAGGAAACAATGCCCAAGGTTGCCAAAAACGTCAATTGAAAGGATGCATCAAAGAGACGCGTGGGCTCTACCAACAACATACAGACAGCAGTTACAAGAAGTTGCACGAACCCTGATGCATCCACCCGTAGACCAAAAGCCAATTCCCGCACGCTTTTCATCCATACGGCGCGCAACACGGGCAAGGCATTTAAATAAATACCATAAGGAATCAAAAACAAGAGGGTTTTTTTCCCCAACCCCAGCCGCTTGAAAAACCCCTCCAAAAGGTTGATGTGAAAGCCAGAAATGGATAAAAGATGAAGCAGTCCAAGGGCGCGCAGGACCCCCCGCCGGGTTTCGACAGGGGCTGCGCGAGTCCCAAGAACCAAGGAAGCGCTAAGACTTCCCGCCTCAGAACCGAAGGCAGCCATATATCGCAGGGTTAATTGCTTTTTGCTTTCTTCCAGGCGCCAACGCACCGTTGGCCTTCCCCCTTCCAGAAACACTGGCTCCAGGCATCGAACGTTTGTGGCCTCATACAAAAAGCCCGAAGGATTGCGGGGAATGGGAATAAGATCTCCCGAAAAACGATATAAAGCACCCTTTGCAAAGGACCCCTTGGTTTTGGGCGTAAGCTTCCAGCCATCGAAAGCAATGCGACATCTCCCACAACGGAATTCTTGCATTCGACCCCGGCTTTTCACATAAGATATTACTACATAATTTTGGTTATGGTCAATCTTTAGGGGTTGTTCCATCCAAAGGACCCGCCCGAACATCAAAAGAAATCCCAAGGGGATATAAACCAGTCGCTGAGGCGATGTCCAAGCGACCAGCGCTCCTAAAACGCCCAACAATAAGGCCCCGAAGGCTGCCTGGCCGACGCTTTGGGCATAAAGAAGTTCAAGAGAGGCCACCATGCTCAGGGCGACGATCAATAAACGCCGCACTCTTTTTTCTCAAAAAGGATTCGTAATTTCGTTCGTGCTCGCTTCTCCTCGCGACTGACATCCACTTGGTGGATCCCTAGCTCTTCCCCGATGTGATCCTGGGTCCAATCCTTAGCGTAACGATACCAAAGAACTTTCTTTTGGCGGGGCGTTACCTGATCCAAAATGGTTTGGACCATCACCCGGTTCACCACGGTGGTCTCCAGCGAAGTCGGTGAAATCTCTCCGCTCACTGTTCGGTGCACATAGTCCGCCACCTCCTCACAGAGAAGATCCGAGTCCTTGGCCGGACAAAGATCGCTGTAAGTCGCCTCGGCATTCATAATGGTATCGGCCAGCCGGACAATCTCCCCATGGATGTATCGATACGCAAACGTAGTAAACTGCGTATGAAAGCTGAAATCGTAGCGGCGCAGGGCCTTCATAAAGCCCAGACATCCGGCCTGAAACAAATCTTCTTTGTTTTGTTCGTTCTTCAAAAGATAGCTGAACTCACCCATGATTTTGTAAATTAAGCCGCGGTTCCTCTCTAAGAGGTCTGCGGCTTTGGCTTCATCGCCCGCTTGAATCAAGCGAATCAGTTCTTCATTGCTGATGTTCATAAGGACCTCCCACACATAATACTTAAATTATCGAGGAAATGGCCTGCTTTATAAACGCGGACGCTTCGCCCCCGTGAGGTGGCGCATAAATATAAGCTTTCCTATTGAATTCCGTAAATAGCGGATTGCTCCAAAAACAACCAAAAAGCCTTCAAGTCCCCTGAAGTTTCGAAAGTTTCCCCATTTTTTGGCGATTTGCCCAGCACCACCTTTAACCCACTCCCTGAGAAGAAATCATTGAGGCAAGGGATCATTAGGCTCTTTGGGCAAATTCTTTTTTAAAAGTTATTCTAAATTTTAAAATTTATATGAAGCATACATACCGTATAAGAGCCAAAAATATACCGGCCCGAAGGCCGGCTGAACTTCTTCTTATTTATAGCTTCGCTGCATCTGCTGCTTGTTTTTCAACGCCGCTTCGTAAAGTAGGATCGTGGCGGCTACCCCTACATTCAACGAGTCGAGTTCACCTAGCATGGGAATCATGACGTCCTGATGCGCCACTTCATAAAAAGGCGCGCTGATTCCATACTTTTCTGACCCCATGACCAACGCGACGCGTCCCTTGTAGGCAAGATCAAAGTATGGGGTTTGGCTTTCTGTATCCGCAAGGATGATCTCATAGCCCCTTTTCTGCAACGCCTCTAGGAATGCTTTGGGATCTTTTTCTTCCATGATGGGGACCTTGAACAGGGCCCCCATACTGCTGCGCAGAAGCTTTGGATGAGTGATTCGGACCTTGCGATGGGTCAATACCACACCATCGCAACCCGTGGCCTCTGCTGAGCGCAGAATGGTTCCGACGTTGCCGGGGATCTCCAGACCATCCAAAACCAAAAGCAGTGAAGACTCGGGGTCTTGAAACTCCGCAAAGGACGTAAAGTCCAAATAAAAAACCCCAAGGAGCCCTTGCCCATTCTCTTTCTCCGCCAGCTGCGCATAAAGGCGATCGGAGACCATAAGACATTCCTCAGCTTTAGGAACAAAATACGCAATAAGTTCTTGCGCCTCAGGTGTTTTTAAGAGCGCCGGACAAAGAATCAAGGATTGAATGCGGATGTTGAATTTTCTTGCCAACTTCAGGGCCCATATGCCCTCAGCCGCGACCAATCGTTTGGGGTTGGCTTTTAAATTCTGATTGAGCGCAACGACCCGTTCAATGGCGGGGTGTCGTCGTCCGGCAAAATGAACGGTCCCGCCGTAGCGCTCTTGGATCATGGCTTCTTTTTCTTGGGTACTCCATTGCTGAATATCCGGAAAATTCATTGATGTCTCCTTTGACGGCCCTTCGTTCCAAAGGCTCGGTTTCTATAGGGATTCAAGTCTACCTTCTTCAAATTCACATGAAGGCTCGCTTTCTTATTGTTTCCTAAACGAGAGCTTCCTGCAAGCTCTTTGGAGCCTCCCTGTGTTCGGAGGGCTGTGCCTACGTCGTGGCCTTCTTCCTAAGGATTTCTTTGTCAGGGTGCCTCCCGACTTTGAGTTTCCCCTCGTTTGGACTTTTGAGGGCTTTTCATTCCATAGAAAACTCCCTTCATGAGTCCAGTGGGGTTCGTTCACTGTCTTTCATAAAGGGAGCAGGCCACTCATACTCAGAGTGCTCTTTTCTTTCGATCCTTAGATATGGTGCAAATGATTGTTCCTTAGCGATAACGGCCGGCGCCAAAGTAATCCATCCCGTAGGTGGAGAAGGGTACTTTGCGGACCACGGTGCCCGGGCGCGGTGCATGAATCATTTGATCGGCACCGACATAGATGGTGACGTGGGTTACTTCCCCATACCGTCCCCAAAAGAGCAGATCCCCAGGCTGCAGATTGCTGCGGCTGACGCGGATGGACTGATAGAACTGAACGTCGGCGGTGCGGGGAATATAAACGCCTGCGGCCCGATACGCCCTTTGCGCAAGAGACGAACAATCAACGCCATACCAGCTGCTTCCTCCATAAACGTAGGGAATTCCCAGATGGGCATAGGCAGATGCTACGACGGCAGATCCGACATTGGAACCATAATCGGGTTTCGGGGTGTTTTTCTTTTCTTCATCATCCTGATCCCTTTTGGCTTTTTCCGCTGCTTTTTTTGCTTCTTCTGCTTTGATCCGCTCTGCTTTGGCATTTTCTTCTGCTGCTGCTGCACGACGAGCGGCTTCTGCGCGCTCCTCACTGCGTGCTCTCTCTAGGGCAGCTCGTTCTTCTCTGGCGCGTTCCTCAGCAGCCCGTCGGGCTTTTTCCGCTTCCTCAGCAGCCTTTCGAGCGGCTTCTTCCTTAATTCTCAATTCCTTGAGCTTTGCTCCGGTCTTCTCATCCAACGATCCCGCCAGCTGAACGGCCTCATCGGATTGGACAAAATCTTCCAAAGAAGCTAAGAGAGTACGTGCTTCTTCCATTTCAGCGGCTGTGCTGTTGGGCTGATCCAACACCTTTTTAACATCTTGGAAGAGGGCCATTTCCTTGCCGGAAATTTCCTTCGCCAAGGCTTTTTTCTGCTCTTCAAGCTTTTCCAGACTCTTTTTTTGCTCTTCCATTTTCACTAAAATGACCGCATTGCTTTCTTTGAGCTCTTTGGCAAGCTTCTCGGTCTGTTTGCGCTGCGTTTCAAGGATCTCTTGCTGACTGGCCAGCTCTTTGCGGATGCGCTCCAGTTCCCGAATCATTTCCCGATCGGATTGGGCGATTTCCTGAACCACTCGGGTCCGCAAAAGAAAATCACTGACGCTTTGCGCATTGAGCAAGGTGGAGAGCCAACTCAATCCTCCTGTTTTATAATCGCTTCTCAGCCGCTGGGCGTAAAGCGCTTCCTTTTCATCCCGTTCCTTGGCTTTTCCTTCGATCTTTACGAGGGTACCTTGAATGTCCTTAGTCAAGGAAGTATGTTTCTTTTCGTTTTCTTCCACACGGACGGTTAAGGCAATCAGCTCGTGATCCAATTTGCTGATGGTGTCTTCAGCTTGACGAATATTTTGAGCATATCCTTGGATGGTGGATCGATTCTCCAGGATCTCCTGCTTGATGTCGGCGTGGGCGATCGATGTCATGGAAAATGACAGTGCGGCCGTCAGTGCCAAAGCCACGAGATGTTGTTTGGTTTTTTTCATTGGATTGATTCCCCCACTTGTTACAATATGGTTACAGTCGTGAGTATACTGGTGTTTTGTAAATATGATATAAAGAGTTTCGCCAAACGCAGCATTTATTGGGCCTTCTCCATGTTTTTTTTGCTTCTTCCTTTAACAGATTATCCATAGATTGCTGTAAAGCGAATAAATTAAACCCGAAACGCAAGAAACGTTTCGGGTTTATCAACTTTACCGGGGATTTTTCTGCGAATTACCGAAGAACTCGCCCACGTACGGTGCGACGGCCCATCTGATTGACCCGGTAATAATACTGAGCATTGGTTTCCCCTGATCGCCGTGGAATAAATACATCCAACCGGTGGCTGGAGAAGAATTCATACCCTCCTCGATCCAACACCGTCATAACGCCAAAGCCTTGCAGCTCAATTTTGGAATACAGCGGATAAACGTTGCTGGCGATCACCCCATAGGTTAATGCATCTCCTGTGGCGGTAATGGTCCATCCCCCATTCTCTTCGGGCAAATCCGTATAGAAGGTCAGTTGGAAGGTCCGATCGTAGCTTCCGCTGCCTAAATCCTTCTCTTCTGTTCGATCCCTTCTGACGCCAGAATCGGAGGGCCCAGAAGACTCCTTTTTCTGCTCGGCGGCCAACCGCTTGGCCTCTTCTTTTGCAGCTTCCTCCGCCGCAATACGGGCTTTTTCTGCTTTTTCCCGAGCCACTCGCTCTGCTTCTTTTCGAAGGGCTTCCAGTTTATCGGCTAAGGCCTTGCCTTGATGTTCCAGGCGGTTGCCCACGGCGGTCGCTTCCTTCGTGGTGACCTGCGCTTGGATCGTTTCCAAAATCCGCATCGCTTCTTTGACTTCCCCTTCGGAGCTGTTCCCGTTGGATAACACCTTGGCGATGTTGTCAAACAAAGCTACTTCCTGAGTTTTTAGAAGTTCTTGCAATTGAGTGCGCTGTGCTTCTTTGGACGCCAATGCTGCTTGCTGTTCGCTTTTTTTCTGTTTTAATTCATCCCGATTCCTTTGGAGCGCTTGGGTCGCTTCCACGACCCCCTTTTTCTCCGTTTGGAGCTTTTCTTCTTGGGCTTCCAACTCTTTTTTTAATCCAGAAATCTCCGCCACCAGATCTTTGTCCTGCTGTGCCACGGTGCGAACCACTTGATATTTTAAAAGAAAATCCGCAAGACTTTGGGCGCTGAGAAGCGTTTGCAGGGTTGAAATCCCCCCCGATTTATACATTTCTCTCAATCGATGCTCATAGAGCGATTGTTTTTCATTCAAATTTTCCTGGACTGCGATGTGTTTCACCGAGTTTTCGGCGAGGGTCTTGCTGAGCGTTTGAATTTTAGCTTCATTTCCTAAAATTGTTTTTCCCAGCTGAGCGACCTGAAATGCCAACCGCTGGATGGCCGTTTCTTGTAGTTGAATGCCCCGGCTCATTTCCGAGATTCTTTTTTTAGTCTGCTCAATGGACCTGTTGGGTGCCGCCTCAGCTGGTCGGATGGGCGCCATCGAACAAGCCAGACAAGCACTAAGCAGCAAAGCTATTCGTTTGGATCGTACTTTTATCATCTTTTGACTACCCCTTTATCACCTAGTAATTTTCTGCGGACACAAGATTGATGGTAAAGAAGAGTTGTGAATATATTATAAAGTCTTGGAAAGACCTTGCCCAATAGAACACCTTGCTTTGCTTCCAAAGGGAAATTAGGGATAAAAAAGGCAAGAAAAGATCAAGGGACGAGCAGTAGGAGAATCCTAGATGCTCGTCCCTTGATGCCCCCATGAACCTAATCCAAAGGCTGATTTAAATTGATGTGGCAATATCCCGTGGGGTTCTTATCCAGATAATCTTGATGGTAGGCTTCCGCCGGCCAAAAGTTTGCAAGGGGCAGTGCTTCGGTGGCTAGAGGCTTTTGCAACTTTTCAGAAAGCGTATTTAAACTTTTTTCGATCGCTTCGCGATCGGCTTCATCCTCGTAATAAATACCCGTGCGGTATTGAGTGCCCACATCAGGCCCTTGGCGATTAAAGGCAGTGGGATCGATCACTTTATAAAGAGCGTCCAATACCTGTCCAAGAGGACCTTCATACTCTATGCGCACGGCCTCTACAGCGCCCGTGGACCCGGTACAGACCAGTTTATAATCCGGATTCTCGATCGAAGAATTGGCATACCCTACAGTAGTGCTCTTCACAAAAGGCTGCCGCTTAAACCAAGCCTCTACCCCCCAAAAACATCCGCCGGCTACAACAATGGATTTCATGAGCTTCTCCTTTTCAAACCTTCAACTCAGAACAAAATGGTTAACATATTTATTAGTATGTTTCTTATAGTCGAGTCCCTAACCTTTGGTATAGAGACCTGTTTCTTTTTATTCTTCCAAAAGTGCGTTCAATTGAACCGGAATCGAGGCCTCATAGAGAACCAACACATCGATGTCTTGAAAAAATTCTCGGTAGTCATCAAAACTTTGCACTTCCTTCTTAAATTCATCCGAAGTCACCAAAGAAGCCAAGGTATGTTCCGCTGCTTTTTCTTTCAATGCTTCCATAGAATCAAAAGGAATGTCCATCACATCTTCTCCTCGAACAAAGGAAAGATAGTAGCTGCGATCCACCTCCTGGCCTTCTTGGTCAAAATCAATAAACGCGGTATACTTCACAAGCATTCTCATGAGCTGTTCTCCTTTTTCCTTTGAGGCCTTCTGGTCTCATCTTACGTTGCTCCTGGCCATGAGCCATTCCATTAAATTAGCGCAAGGGCGTGAATGAGCAAGAATAGTACAATAACCGTAAATAAACCAATGCTGACAAACAAAAGAGTTTTCTGTTCTTGTTCTTGTTGTTTTTGGGGATGAACTTCTTTCTGACGGTTCATGTCCTTCACATCCTTTCATTGCCACCTACGGCGCGCTGTACTACTAGTTTACCACAAATAATAAACTCCCTTTCATAGGAAGCTTCTTCAAGGGCACGACAATGATTAAAAGGGACTCCCGAAGGAATCCCCTTTAAGACTGAGTAAGTCTGTAAGCCGAGTTCTGTATTTGATGATCATCTGTCTAGACCAAAGATTTCTCAATGGTTCCAGCGGCACACCCGGGGACGGAACGGGCCGCTCCATCATGTCCCCCTATTCGGCCTTGCACCAGGTGGGGTTTACATAGCCACAAAGTCGCCAATGTGCTGGTGAGCTCTTACCTCGCCTTTCCACCCTTACTGACGCATCACGCCAGCGGTATCTCTCTGTTGCACTTTCCTTAAGGTCACCCTCACTGGGAGTTACCCAGCACCCTGCCCTGCGGAGCTCGGACTTTCCTCTCCTATTTACATAGCAGCGATCATCTGGCTTACTCAGTACTCCTGATTCTATCATAAATGAGCTCTCCATTCAAGGATTGCTCCCATAAGTACTCCATGATGATTTTGCGCTGGTGGCCGAAAGCACTTGATCTTTTCAGTCCAAGCAGCCCTTGCGAGCAACCCTCCCCATTGCAATCACATTCCCCGTCGGTTGAAAAATCCCTTTGATCTTCTAAATAACGCGTTGCCGAGGAGACGGGCCTATGGCTCGCTGTACCTTTCTGGTCTTTGCGCTTTTTGAGCTGCATTGCTTTTAAGCATCATAGGTCTTTGGATCCATGAGCCTTTTTCTAATGCTCTTTTTCGGGCTTTCGTTGAATGCTTTGATACTGAAAGGGGTCCTTCGCGGTTTTGGCTTTCCACACCTTTAAAGCAGGCTCCTTAGCTTGATAAGGCCCCAGCATACGTTCCATCAATCGAGTAAAAACCATCCATTCGGTACAAAAATGACCGGCATCGATGATGCATATCCCCAAGTCCAAGGCATCCTGCGCCGCATGATGGGTCACATCCCCCGTCAATAAGCAGTCTGCCTTGGCGTTTACACAGTCCTTTAGATAATCCATACCGCTGCCATTAACCACCGCGAGGCGTTGAATGCGTTGATCTTTAGGACCCACCCGACGAAGCGCTGGCGTGTCCAAGGCCGCGCCGATACTCTGGGCCAACCCCTCCAAGGGGGTTGGTTCAATAACCGCGAGCCGTCCGATGGATGGGTACTCCTTCCAAGGTAGGAGCGTCCATTGGGGAAGCCCCAAAAGAGCCATGATCTCATCATTCATCCCCCCGGGAGCGGCATCAAGATTGGTGTGCGCGCTGAGAACGGCGATTTGTGCTTGAATCAAGTCCTGAATCATCCGCCCCTTGGGCTCTCTCGAAGTAATCTCCTGCACCGGGCGGAAAAAGAACGGATGGTGGACCAAAATCAGCTGGACGCCGAGATTTTTAGCTTCTTCGATCACCTGAGGCGTAACGTCCAAGGCCAGCAAAATGGACGTCACCTCCCGATGGGGATCCCCCAAGGCAAGTCCTGGACAATCCCAGGATTCAGCCATGGCCAAAGGCGCTAAAGCCTCCAAACCCTTTAGAATGTCTTCTACCGTTAGAGCCATTTCAGCGCCTCCTGAAAATAATCCACATAGCGATGCAATTCCCGATCGCGAATTCTTGAAGCGGCAAAATCCAGGTCCAATTTGCTGCGGATTTTCTGCATCTGCTCAATGCGTTGGGTAATATAGGCGCGCATCAAGGGATTCTTATTTTGCAAAAGGACGGGAGACAACACGAAGTCCATGGGTTTGTGGGAAAAGCCCATGATTTCGCCGTCGAATTGAACTTTAAAAAATTCGTAGAAACGACCGTCATCTTCTTGAGCCAGATCTTCGCTAAGAATCGTAAAATTTTTATCGTAAAGGTATGCTCTTAAGACCTCTGGGTTTTGTGCCGGCTGGAGGACCAAAAAGTCCAAGGTCTTCACCAAATCCAAGGAAACCTGGATCATATCCTTAATCAGTTCGCCGCCCATACCAGCGGCCACAATTCCCGAGGCGTCTCCTTCTCGAAGGACGGTAAGCCCAGGACCCAAGCGAAATTCAATGCGCTCACTCAGTCCGTAGCTGTCCGCCATGGATATGGCTTTTTCCAAGGGTTTTTTATTGATGTCGGTGCAAATCATATGGCGCACTTTATGGCGCTCCAAAAGAGCCAGGGCCACATAGCCGTGATCTGTACCAATATCGGCGCAACTCTTGCAATGGGGCACCAGCTCTACTATTTTTTCAAGGCGTTTGGATAATTTCATAACTTCCTCCCGAGGTGTTGGATGGGGGCGAAAGAGAGGTTTTGTTCTTTTTTGGGCCCCAGAAAGCCCTAAGAACCGATGCGTTCTTTGGGCTTCTTGCTTTGGTTATCCCGCCAAAAGAATATTCAGTAGGGTACTGATTTCCATGGCCAGAGAAAAAAGGGCAAACACTAAGGGCAAATACATCAGCCGATGCCGACTTCTCCATTCCAAGAAGGACAACAGTTGAATGAGTCCATAGGTGAGGAAAATGCTGCCGATAAGGGAGAGTCCGCGCACCAAGACCGCTTCCATATAGTGAGCTCGTGGCAGGTACGAGTGCGGCGAAATGGCCACCCAATCGGGCAAAAAGCCCAAAAGATGCATAAGACCCGGTAAAAAAAGTTGCATGCAGATGGTGATGCAGGTGTAGACAATGAGGCTGCGTAAATGCTCTTGGGTAAAAGAATGAAGCTTATGGGCTCCTTCGTTTCCGTGCAAGATGCGTTGGGGGATGCCCCAAGCACTCAGCTGCTCAATAAACCCGTCGGGATCGGCGGGAGAGAGGCCGTAGTTGCCGTTTTTCGTCTGCAAAAACACGGATTTTTTAGAGGAAGTGATGAAAAGCTCCGCGCGTTCCCCATGATGATCCTGCCCTTTTCCAATGGCGAATCGATGCGAGGAGATGGGCACCCCGGAAATATCCAAAAGAGTGATCTTACGAGACCAGGAAAGGAGGTCCTCGCGAGCAATTCGAATGTGCTTGACGTCAAACGCTCCGGAGATGATCAATTCCTCTTTTTGAAACACGAATTTGAGCGTCCATAAAAACGCCACAACATAGATGGCGTACACATTGGCAAACACCAAAAAAAGCGTCAGCAACACGCGGATCTGCGCGGAATCCAAGGCATCAAACAAAAGAAGCAGTAGAATATCCACGATTAAAACAATGCAAAAAAAGATGGCCGCGATATTATTTTTTTCCGGGCGAAATTCCATGGCTGGGCCTCTCCTTTCTTCATGGTTTTATTATACACCGCCTCGATTCCTGACGGGTTTTATGACTCTGTAACAATTGGGTGAACGCTCCCTGACCAAAGGCGCATAGGACACCAAAGAGCAAAAAGAGGGGGCAGCCCGAGGGGTGGGCTGCCCAGGCTCTTTGTGCTTTTTTGCCGGCGCATTGGAGGCCCTTTGGGGATTAATCCAAATAATCCTTCAGTTTTTTACTGCGTGAGGGATGGCGGAGCTTTCTGAGTGCCTTGGCTTCAATTTGCCGAATGCGCTCCCGAGTTACGTTGAATTCCCGACCCACTTCCTCAAGGGTGCGGGCTCGGCCATCATCCAGGCCAAAACGCAGGCGAAGCACCTTCTCTTCCCGAGGGGTCAACGTGTCCAGGACGCTCATCAGCTGTTCCTTCAGCATGGTGAAGGCCGCTGCCTCGGCGGGGGCCGGCGCGTCGTGGTCTTCGATAAAATCCCCCAAATGAGAATCTTCTTCCTCTCCGATGGGGGTCTCAAGGGAAACCGGTTCTTGGGCAATCTTCATGATTTCCCGCACCTTCTCCACGGGCAGATCCATCTGCTCAGCGATTTCTTCAGGCTGAGGATTGCGCCCGAGCTCCTGGACGAGCTGACGTTCGACTCGGATCAATTTATTGATGGTTTCCACCATATGCACCGGAATGCGGATGGTTCGAGCCTGATCGGCAATGGCCCGGGTAATGGCTTGGCGAATCCACCAAGTCGCATAGGTTGAGAATTTGAACCCCTTGGTAAAGTCAAATTTTTCCACGGCCTTGATGAGCCCCAAATTGCCTTCCTGAATGAGATCGAGAAACTGCATGCCTCGTCCGACGTACCGTTTGGCGATGGAGACCACTAGGCGAAGGTTCGCTTCGGCGAGCTTTTGGCGAGCCACTTCATCCCCTGCTTCAATTCGTTTGGCCAAGGCCACTTCTTCCTCATAGGTTAAAAGAGAAACCTTACCGATCTCTTTTAAATACATCCGAACCGGATCGTCGATGGCCACGCCTTCAGGAACCGCGATTTCGGCCTCTTCATCCTCTGGCTCTTCCTGGTTTTCTCGAATGACTTCCACGCCCATGGCCTCCAGTCCTTCGTAGATCCGCTCGATTTGTTCGGTGGAAATCTCCACCTCTTCCATTTCATCGGTGATCTCTTTATACGTCAAAGAATGTGTCTTCTTCGCTTTATCCAAGAGACGATTGATGATGGAGTTCAGAAAATCCCGGTCCAAATCCAGTTGTTTCCCGAGATCGATATTTTTGTTGATGCTTCCTTCCATCTCTATTTACCTCCAAGTCTTTTCTGAATGTCCAATAATTCCCGAGCGATCTGCAAGGACTCCTCCATCCGTCCCGCTTCTTCCAGCGCGGCAATTTCCGAGAGCATGCTTTTTTTTCGCGCCTCCAAATTGTAGGCTTGGACCGTACGCACATAATCGCGGATCAGTTGGGCAACTTCCACGTCCTCTGGAAAGTCTTCAATACCCACAATTTCAACCCATTCCGATTGGGCCTGTGCTTGCGTCAAATGAGCCGTGAGGTAGGCGTCGGGATGATCCCCCTCATACTCCATGAGCAGCTTGTAAATGGCTTTGTGCGCTTCTCCCGTCCACTCCTCCGGTCCCAAAGCATCCGCCACCTCCCGATATCCTTTGGCCAAAAGATTCAAGAGGATGCGCTGAGCCCTGCGGTGACCCGACTCTAAAAAGGGACCCGCCGTTTTAGAGGTCATCCATAATTTTCGATCATAACCCTTTTGAATCATGCCTGAGAGCGCTTGGGAGGAGACCCCGGTTTCTGTGGCGATCTTCCCCACCCAAACGTCCTTTTCGATGTTCGACATCGGACTAAAAAGGGGCGCAAGTCGTTTTAAGTAAGTGATTTTGTCGTCCTCTTTCTTCAAATCCAGGCCGTCTCGGGCCATATTGATGCGAAACTCCGTCAGGGACTGCGCCGATGCCAAAAGCTGTGAAAAGGCTTCTCGGCCATGGCTTTTGAGGTATTCATCCGGATCCTTGCCGTCGGGAATGGTCAAGATGTGGATGGAAAACCCCTCTTTTTCCAAAACCTCAAGGCCCCGTAGCGTCGCCATTTGACCGGCTTGATCCGCATCAAAGGCCACGATGACCTTTTGAACCCACCGTTTCATCAGCCGTGCCTGAATCTGCGTCAGCGCAGTGCCCAGCGCTGCAACCGCAGTCACAAAGCCGGCTTGATGGAGGGCGATGCAGTCCATGTACCCTTCCACAATGAGAAGGGTATCGTCCTCTTTTTTGCGGTTCTTTATAAAGAAATTGAGCCCGTAGAGGTTGGTTCCTTTTCGAAAGAGCTGGGTTTCCGGAGAATTGAGATACTTTGGTTTGGAGTCATCGAAAACCCGCGCGCCGAAGCCCGTAATGCGTCCCCGGTAATCAAACACGGGGAACATCAGTCGATTGCGGAAGCGATCGTAGCATTTGCCCCGTTCGATTCCCGACATCAAGCCGGATTTTTTGATGTCGGCCTCGCGAAAGCCCTGACTTTTCAAGTGGCGGAATAAAGCATCCCAGGAATCTGGTGCAAGCCCCAGGCCAAAAGAAATCATCGTTGCGTCCTTGATGCCGCGTTGGGTCACATACTGGCGCGCCTGGGGGTTCGACCGAAGCTGGTTGAAGTAGAACCGGGCCGCTGCTTTATTCATGTTCTCCAGCGTTTCCCGCTCCTTACGGTCCTCGTCGTCTGCAACGTCGTCCACGGGCACCTCCAGTCCCAGGCGTTCGGCGAGCAGGCGGACGGATTCTTCAAAGCTTAGGCCCTTGGTCTTCATGAGCCACGTGAAGGCATTCCCCGATTCGCCACACCCAAAGCACTTATAAAAGCCCTTGGTGGCCGACACACTAAAGGAGGGGGTTTTTTCGTTATGAAAAGGACAAAGGCCCATGTAATTGGCCCCAGTCCGCTTGAGACGAACGCGTTCGGAAATGAGTTCGGGCAAATCCGTCTCCTCTTTGATGCGTTCGATGAATTCTTCAGGAATTCGCTTCAAAAAATCCTCCTTTCCTCAAATCACCTTGAGTTTTTTGTCCTTGGAGCCCCTTAGAGCCCCGGAATGAAAAGCTCTTGAAACTTCTCTCGGGCAAAATCATCCGTCATACCCGCAATATAATCGGCCACTGCTCGTGGGAGCCCTTCTTCTTTTAGGATTTCCTGATAAAGAGAAGGCAGTGCTTCAGGATGGTTTCGGTAGTATTCAAAAAGGTTTTGAATGATGAACATCGCCTGATCCCTGGCTTTTCGCTGCGCGGGGCCAAGATAAACTTGTTCAAACATAAAGGTGCGAAGGCCCTTCAAGGCCGTGCCCACACGCGGGCTCATGGTCACCTGTTGGAGCCCTTGCGAGAGATCTTTTTCGGTGGAATCCACCACATCCCGCACCAAAGTATCAATGCGCTGAGAGTGGCTTTTTCCCAAAACATCCACAAATTCAGAAGGCAGGTCCTCTTCACGAAGAATTCTTGCTCGAATGGAGTCATCAATGTCGTGATTGACGTAAGCGATCTTGTCGGAGAATCGTGCGATCTGGGCTTCCAACGTTGTTTGTTGCTTTTGGGTTTGAAATCCCGAATGATTTAAAACTCCTTCAAGGACCTCCGGCGTGAGGTTCAAGCCGCGACCGTCCCGCTCCAATCGCGTGAGCACGCGTACGGACTGCTCGCAGTGTCGAAAGCCACCGGGCAACAGCTGGTTTAAGGCTTCCTCCCCGTTGTGGGCAAAGGCCACATGACCGATGTCATGACCAAGGGTAATGGCTTCCACCAAGTCTTCATTGAGGGCCAACGCGCGAGCAATGGTACGGGCAATTTGACTGACTTCCAAAGTGTGCGTGAGTCGAGTTCGGTAGTGATCGCCTGAGGTGCGAATGTATACTTGCGTTTTGTGCTTCAGGCGGCGAAAGGATTTGCAGTGGATGATGCGGTCACGGTCTACCATAAAGCAGGTTCGGAAATCTTCAGCCTCTTCATGGCGGGCTCTTGGCCCCGCCGCATTGGCGTGAACGGCCTGCGGGCGCAAGAATTCTTGTTCCTGCGCTTCAATGCGCTCTCGAATGGTCATTGAAAATCCCTCCCTTCCCTTATATTATTCCGTACCTAATTTGAAAAACCCTTTTTTTTGACAAAAGAAAGCCTGTAAAAACCTTGTGAACAACCTCACGTAAATCGAAAGGGCTTCTTCCGATGCGCCTTTTGGGATGAGGGAACTCACGATGCGTCCTCTGGGCATAACTCATAAAGCAGCCGCTGCCTGAGGCAGCGACTGCTTATGAACGATCCGGGGACCAAAGGTCCTAGATCAAAGGGGTTTTGAGCATTTACTTTCTCGGGAATTTGATCTGGGCTTGCGCAGCGGCAAGACGAGCCAGGGGAACCCGGAACGGCGAGCAGGATACATAATCCAAGCCGGTCTTGTGGAAGAATTCCACGGAGGAAGGATCTCCGCCGTGCTCTCCACAAACACCAATCTTCAGCTCAGGACGAGTTTTTCTCCCCAATTCCACAGCGATTTCCACTAGGCGACCCACGCCAACCTGGTCAACCTTTTGGAACGGATCAAATTCATAGATCTTCTTCTCATAGTAGTCTTTCAGGAAGTTTCCAGCATCATCGCGGGAGAATCCAAAGGTCATCTGCGTCAAATCGTTGGTGCCAAAGGAGAAGAATTCTGCTTCCTTGGCCACTTCATCTGCAGTGATGGCCGCACGTGGGATTTCGATCATGGTTCCCACGAGGTACTTCATATCGTCTCCAGAAGCTGCGATGATCTCATCCGCTACGCGAACAATGATGTCCTTCACGTACTTCATTTCCTTGGCCTCTCCGACCAAGGGGACCATGATTTCCGGAACGATGTCGTAGCCTTTTTCTTTGCGGACTTCCAACGCAGCTTCGATGACTGCCCGAGTCTGCATTTCAGCAATTTCAGGATAGGTCACCGTCAAGCGGCATCCTCTATGGCCCATCATGGGGTTGAATTCATGAAGCGAGGCAATGACATCCTTCAATTCTTCCTCCGCCATGTTCATTTCTTGGGCCAAAGCGACAATGTCTTCCTCGTGGGTAGGCAGGAACTCATGCAGTGGGGGATCCAAGAAGCGAATGGTCGCCGGACGTCCCTCCAGGGCCTCATAGATTCCCTTGAAGTCGCCTTTTTGCATGGGCAAAAGCTTCGCCAATGCGCGCTCACGGGCTTCCTTGGTGCGCGAGACAATCATCTCACGCACGGCGGCGATCCGATCCTCGGCAAAGAACATATGCTCAGTCCGCGTAAGGCCAATTCCCTGGGCTCCAAATTTAACTGCGGTTTCCGTATCGTGGGGAGTGTCGGAATTGGTGCGGACCTTCAGGACACGCACTTCATCCGCCCAGCTCATAAAGGTTTCAAAGTCACCGGAGATCTCAGGATCCACCGTGTCAATTTCCTTGCCATACACTTTTCCAGTAGATCCATCCAGGGAGAACCAGTCTTGATCCGTGTAGACCTGACCGTTGACCTTGACCGTTCTGGCCTGCTCGTTAACCACTAAGGATCCGCAACCAGCCACACAGCAGGTGCCCATTCCACGGGCCACAACGGCTGCGTGGGAGGTCATTCCGCCGCGCACGGTGAGAATTCCTTCAGCGGCCACCATCCCTTCAATGTCTTCAGGAGACGTCTCCAACCGAACCAGGATGACCTTCTCCCCTTTTTCATGGCGTTCTTTGGCTTCTTGGGCCGTAAAGGCGATCCTACCGGTGGCGGCCCCGGGGGATGCGGGAAGACCTTCTGCAATGGGCGTGGCTTCCTTCACGGCCTTTGCATCAAATGCCGGGTGCAACAGGGTGTCGAGCTGCTTGGGATCGACCTTTAACAAGGCCTCTTCCTTGGTGTTCATGCCTTCTTGAACCAGATCCACGGCAATCTTCAGCGCAGACTGTGCGGTACGCTTGCCGTTTCTGGTCTGGAGGAAGTAGAGCTTCCCTTCTTCAATGGTGAACTCCATATCCTGCATGTCTTTGTAGTGATTCTCCAGCGTATTGACGATATCCACAAACTGTTTGTAGACTTCGGGCATTTGCAGCTCGAGCTCTTCAATGGGCTTGGGCGTCCGGATTCCGGCCACCACGTCTTCCCCTTGAGCGTTCATCAAGTACTCAGCGAAGATCTTCTTCTCCCCCGTGGAGGGGTTCCTGGAGAAGGCAACACCAGTGCCCGAGGTCTCTCCTTTGTTTCCGAAGACCATGGCCTGAACGTTGACGGCCGTTCCCCAGGAATAAGGAATATCATTTAAGCGACGATACACGTTGGCTCTGGGGTTGTCCCAAGAACGGAAGACTGCGGTGATGGACTCAATGAGCTGGGTTTTAGGATCTTGAGGGAATTCTTCTCCCTTTTCTTTGGCGTAAAACGCTTTGAAGCGGCGAACCAATTCTTTCAGGTCGTCGGCCGTGAGGTCCGTATCCAGATGAACTCCCTTGGCTTCCTTCATTTCATCCATGATTTCTTCGAAGTGCTTTTTCTCCACTTCCATAACGACGTCCGAAAACATCTGGATGAAGCGGCGATACGAGTCGTAAGCAAACCGATCGTTGCCCGTCTCTTTGGCCAAAACGTCCACGGTGGTGTCGTTGAGTCCAAGGTTCAAAATGGTGTCCATCATACCGGGCATGGAGGCCCGGGCGCCGGAACGTACGGAAACGAGCAGGGGATTTTTCTCTCCACCGAAGGTTTTTCCCGTAACGGATTCAATGTTTTTCATGGCTTCGCTGATTTCTTCCACGATGCCTTGGCTGATGGTGCGACCATCCTCATAATATTTGGTGCAGGCCTCGGTGGTAACGGTGAAGCCTTGGGGAATGGGAATGCCCAAACCGGTCATTTCCGCAAGGTTGGCTCCTTTGCCGCCAAGAAGATTTCTCATCCCGGCATTACCTTCTGTGAAAAGGTAAACGAACTTGTTGTTTTCCATTGGTCTTACCTCTCTTTAATCCTTACTCCCGCCATGGGAGCATCCAATTCCGCAGGCTGTGGGGACGCCTGCAATCCACTGATGATTATAACACGAAGAGTTCAATGAATTCTTAAGTTTATCAATTATTCACGGTTTTCCATTGTCAATTGGCAAGTTTAAGGGATTTCTCCATCACCACGTTTACAATTGCGTGTTCAGGAGAAATCCCTTCCTTTTGTTAGTCAACCAAAATAAGGACGACGGAAATACGATCCTTAGGTCATTGCCTTTGTTTAATCTTTATTTTCACAAACATCGGACCCTACATCACAAACCCGGGTCCCATCGGGCGAAACCTCCTTGCCTTCGGCAGCCGGCGTAATGCCTTCGCTGACGCGGTCTCTTCCTGGAAAATCCTTGCCTTTGGTTGGTTCCCCTTCTGGGCGCACCAAATAGCTGCGATTTTCATCTGTTTTTTTAGGATTCTCTTTCATGGCTGGCCTCCTTGGCGAATGTGTTGGATTCATTGATAATCCATAACTTCATCGTACCGCTTCTTCATGTCCCCCAGATGAAGGGGCATTGAAAAAAGCATGAAGATTCCAGCCGTTGCCTTCAGGGGAGGGACCATTATTACAGGGAAATGGTAAAGTACTTTTCGCCTGCATCGTGTTGATCTTTCAAGTACCCAGCATCTTTCATGTCCTGAAACCGGGTCTCCAAATCCTCTCTGGTTTCTTGGACGGTACGGATGGCTCCCGCTGTACGGTGCTTCAAAAGACGAGCCACAGACACCGTTTCTCCATTGCCTTTTTCATAAGCAAGGTCCACTGAGGACAATGCGAGCACTGCAGTTCCTATAGCCAGGGCCTTGGGCTTCCAAAGCGCTGCGACAAAAACACCAGCGCCAAAGGCCATGGCGGGCACTCGAATCAGGGAATGCCCGTGCCTTTGAAGGGAGATGGTGGGCGCGGTGACCTTGGAAACCGTGCGCCGTACTTGATCGACACGCTCCTTGCGGTGGCCTTCCTCCAAGGCAATGACGGCGTCTAAAACATCGTATTGGTGTTCTTTTAAGGCGCCCAGCGCCTCTTTGTGCGATACCTTAACCCGACTGCGCACTTGATCAATACGCTCCATTAGTTCTTTAGAATCCATAGCGTCTTCCTCCTTGATCAGCCCTCATGGGCTTGGGATAATGGTTCAGCCTCGGCCCATGCTATGGGGGCGGGAGCTGATCCAAAAGCGCAAGGCTTTTGGGGATGCGAAAAAAACAATCTTCAAACAAGCGCAAGGCCAGACCTCGAGAAGCCTCCAGCGCCTCAGGCTCCTGTCTTTGCTGAAGGCATTCTTCCAAGGGGGCGTTGAGAAACGTTCGAATCAGGCCCCGCGCTGCGGGGGTTACGGTCTTTGCCAAAAGAGGGTCCGGTGGATTGCCCGTAAAGACCAGTACTTTCCATTCAAAAGCCCGCGTTAAAACCTCCCCGTCCACCTCCCCTGTATCCAAAAGATACAGGGCTTTCATGAGGTTATAAAATAGTTTTTCGTTAACTTCCCGATCCGCAAGCGCCACATCGCAAAGTTCCAAATAATAGCTGGCGCGAGTGATAGCTTCATACTCACTGCGGATGGTTTGAAAGGAATGCAGCGTACTGGATTCTTGATACGAATATAGGCTCTTGCCGGGAAATAGGACAAAATCACAAAGCTGCAGGCCCTCTAGCGTCCCTCCTCGTTGCCCTTTGCCCGAGCGGGCTCCACGAACAAGGATTGAAATTTTGCCCATCTCCAGGGAAAACACCTGCAAGATTCGGTCTCGTTCCCGATAGTCCATGGTTTTCAAAATGATGCCCCGTGCTTTGGCTAAGCTCATCAGCGCTTTTTATACCCGTACTCTGAAAGGTAAGAGGGATTGTCCCGCCAATCCTTTCGAACCTTCACAAAGCACTTTAGATTCACGTTGGTACGGAAAAAATGCTCCAAGTCTGCTCGGGCATAGGAGCCAATCTTTTTGAGCGTCTGTCCGCCTTTGCCGATGATGATGGGCTTGTGTGATTCTTTTTCCGTAATGATGTCCACCGCCACATCCAACGTTTGATCGGGACGCTCCTTCATGGAGGTCACACGCACAGCAATGCCGTGGGGCACCTCTTCATTGAGGAGTCGGAGCGCTTTTTCTCGCACCGTTTCTTCGACAATAAAGCGCTCCTGAACATCCGCCAAAATGTCCTTGGGGTAGTAGGCGGGACCTTCAGGAAGCTTTTTTTTCATGAGATTCAAAAGCACGTCCACATTCTTTCCCGTCAAGGCAGAAATGGGAATCCATTCGTCAAAGGAAGCGGCTTGTTGCCAAGCGGCTAAGGATTCCGCTACCTTCTCTGGAGGGTACTCATCCATTTTATTGAGCACCAAGAATTTCGGCGCGGATCGGTGCGCCAAAAGTTCTTTTAGGATGTACTCATCTCCTGGACCCGGTTTCCCCGGCTGCGTCAAAAAAAGAATCAAGTCCACATCATTGATGGCTTCCGTTGCTCGACCCATCATGTATTCACCCAACTTGTGCTTGGGCTTGTGCATGCCTGGGGTGTCGACGAAGATGATCTGGCAGTCGGAATCGTTATAGATGGCCTGCATGCTGGTTCTTGTCGTCTGCGGCTTGTCCGAGACAATGGCCAGTTTCTCTTTCATGATGCGGTTGATCAAGGTGGATTTCCCCACATTGGGGCGGCCGATGATCGACACATAGCCCGATTTAAACATCTTTGTACTCCTCCAAATCTTTCGGGGTAAAGGCTCCGGGCAAGAGCGCCGCAAGGGTTTCTTCGCGGTAGTCCAAAGCGCTTTTGACGATGAAGACGGGCATGTCTTGACCCGCAAACTCTGCCATCACCTGACGGCAAATGCCGCAAGGATAGGTGAAATGCTCTGGATCGCCCGCCACGGCCAACGCCACAATTCGTCGGGCTCCTTGATTTAAGGCTGAAAAAATGGCGGTGCGTTCTGCACAATTGGTGGCCCCAAAGGACGCATTCTCAATATTAAAGCCCCCCACCACTTCTCCCTCCTCCGTTTGAACCGCAGCCCCCACGAAAAAGTGAGAATAGGGCGCATAGGCATTGTGTCGGCTCTCCAGAGCCTTGGCAATGAGTTCTTCTCGTTTGATGGTCATCTCGATATCCTTTCACTTTAGGTATTAAAATTGAAACAGCCGAAAAAGGGCTGCCGTGACCAAGAAGCCTAAAAGGGCTCCTGAGGCCACCTCATAAAAAGTATGCACTCGACTGTCCACTCGGCTTTGAGCAACAATCAGCGCCAACATGAAGCTCAGGGTCATGACGATGGGATTCACCGTCAAAAAACTCATCATGGTGGCAACGGCAAAGGCAACGGCGGTATGTCCCGAAGGCATCCCTCCGCGAAGAGGCGTTCCCTCCCCAAATTTGGCCTTGATCAGCAGCACCAACAAAGAGACAATGGCTAGTGCGGCAAAAATAAAATAGGGACTGGACGTACGCACCAAGGAAACCGTCGAAAAAGTCAATTGGGTCAACGGCTGCCAAAAGATCAAAATGCCCACCACGACTGCTTGAAGAGCGGTGATGAATACCGCGGCCGCGGCCGCATTTTTGGCTTTGCGGATGAAGGGATGGAAATGATTGACCTTGGCGTCCATGGCTTCTTCCAAAGCAGTGTTAAAGAGCTCCGCCGCTAAGACTGAACCAATGCACACGAGGAGAATCAAAATCTCCACCTTCGTCAATCGGAAGATGAGGGAGGCCACTATGACTAGGATCGCTGCAACCACATGGATCTGCATGTTGCGCTGACTTTGAATCGAAGACACTAAGCCATTGATGGCATCGTTGAAGCTGTCCAAAAGCGTCCGTTTCATCCTATCGACCCACCCCCACTTGCTCCATGATCTGTCGCTGAACTTCTTCCATATGGGCGCGATCCTGCTCTCTTTCGTGATCGTATCCCAATAGATGGAGTACAGAATGGACAAATAAAAAGACGGCTTCGCGCTTATGAGAATGTCCGTAGGCCACGGCCTGCTCCGACGCACGCTCCGTGCAGATGAGTACTTCCCCTAAGAAGAGCATGCCTTCTTGGAAATATTCATCGCCCAAGGGCACCTGAGAATACGTCTTTTGAAAGGTTTCTCCTTCAGGGTATGAAAGGGCCGGAAAGGATAAAACATCCGTAACCTGATTCTTCCCGCGCGTTTCGTCATTGATCCTTTGAATCTCTTGGGATGAGACGAAGGATAAGGAGACGACGGAATTCAAAGGGGCATCTTCGCGTCGTAAAAGAACGGTCAAGGCCTCTTCCATTTTCGGCCCCAATTCGTTCCACGACAAGGGAACCTGCGCCAACAAACTTTCCAATACCACCATCTCTTGCTCCTTTCCCTTGAGAGGATCCCAAGGTGGGGTCTTTCTCTTATCATACTACAAACAACGTTGGTTTTTGGAGGAAAAAAGACCTATCCCCCATTGGGGATAAGTCTCTTTAGTTTGATAGAAATTCTTTGACCAGCTCGTTGACTTTGCGTCCGTCCGCTCTTCCCTGGGTCAGGGGGCGAAGGGCGCCCATGAGTCGGCCCATATCTTTCATGTTATTTGCGCCCAGTTTTTCTGCTTCCTGTTGGATGAGCGCGGTAATTTCTTCCGGTGTCATCTGCTGGGGCAGGTACTTCAACAGCGTCTCAATTTCAAAATTGGCTTTGTCCACCAAATCCTGGCGGCCGCCCCGAATGAATTCGGGCAGGGCTTCCCGGCGCTGCTTGACTTCCCGGGCCAGGACCGTCAAGACGTCCTCATCGGTGGCCGGACTCATTTGGGTCTTTTCCACCTGAAGAACCGCCGCTTTGGCCTGACTGAGAATGTTGCTAAGATCCTTGTTTTTGTCCTTCATGGCTTGGATCCAGTCCTTTTGAAGGGTTTCTTTCAACGTCATACGTCCACCTGACTCGTTCAATTACTTGAACTTTCTCTTTCTGGCAGCTTCCGACTTCTTCTTTCTTTTGACACTCGGCTTTTCGTAGTGCTCTCTCTTGCGGACTTCACTAAGAACTCCAGCTCTGGCGCACTTCTTTTTAAATCTTCTGAGAGCCGATTCCAATGATTCGTTCTCTCCGACTTTGATTTCTGACATGATTTATCCCTCCCTCCGCTAGCAAAAACTCTTGATTTTTAGCCCTGCGGGGCAAAATAACACATCAGTAATTATACACCAGGACCCTATGAAGGTCAAGCATTCATCTTTTGGGGATAGTGTCAACTTTGTAGGGTTCCAATTGATGTGAGACCTAAAAGAAAAAATAAAGAGCAAATTCCTATATACTGTTTATCACAACACAAACTGAAAAAGGAAGATGCTCTCTATGAAAAACAGCTTATCACAAACCCAGCGGTATTTACCACACACTGACAGTGCCAACTTACTGTCGGTTCAGATATCGAGGGGACCCTGGCTG
>LQGW01000062.1:147548-168438 GCA_002838815.1 Clostridiaceae bacterium JG1575
ATTCTCTTGTCTTTTTAACCTACAGGAACTTTACACTAACTCTTAAGGGACCTCGCATTTGATCTCCTTAAAAAGGGACAACAGAGATTAACCTGGAGGCCAGGTCATGCTCCGACCGCCAATAACGTGAAAATGAAGGTGCGGGATGGTTTGTTGCCCATCCTCTCCAATGTTTGATACTACACGGTAGCCTCGCTCGTTCAATCCTTTATCGTTGGCCAGTATCGCAATGGTCTTGAGCATATGGCCCAAAACAGCCTCATCTTCTGCAGTGATGTCCGCCACAGAAACGATGTGTTTTTTAGGAATCACCAGAAAATGGACCGGGGCGGCTGGGTTGATGTCGTTGAACGCCACGCAAAACTCATCTTCATGAATGATTTCGGCGGGGACTTCCTTTCGGGCAATCTGGCAAAATAAGCAATCCATACCATTCACTCCTTTTTATGATTGTTTGTTCCAGTCAGTCTCCCCTTTGGCAGGCTGCAACACCTCTTAAGGTGCTGATCCAAAAGGGCCTGGGAAAGCAGGCTCTCTTATACTTCTATTATACCGCATGTTGCTCATTACAAAGGCGCTTCGCGGACTGCTGACCCATCAAAAAAAAGACACAGTGCTCTGCCAAAAAGAGAGCACTGTCCTTTAGATTTTTTAGAGACGTGAGAGAATCACCAAAAGGAGTACGATCACGATGAATACCGGCAAAAAGAAGCGATAGGTTCCCAATACAAGAGCCAAAAAGTCTCCTTTTTCCATTTCATCTTGCATGGAATTACGATAATCTTCTTCGTTAAATTCCGGTTGCTGATCTTCCTTTAGCTGATCAAACGCTCGATCAATTTTTTTCTTGAACATAGTTTCCTTACTGGTTCACGGGAAACGAGAACTGTCCAAAGGGGCCCTTAAAGGGGCTTAGCGGCTTCTTTAAAGCCTTCCTTGCTGTCGGTCTTGACCAGAAGTGGGAAGTGGCATGCCACAAAGTGTTCTGGTTCAATTTCCCGAATGGCAGGAACTTCGGTTTTGCAGCGCTCTTGCGCGAATTGGCAGCGAGTATGGAATTTACAGCCCGAGGGGGGGTTGATGGGCGAAGGAATATCGCCTTCCAAGATCTTAATTTCCACCTTTTCTCTAAGATCCGTGGTAGGAATAGCTGAGAGCAGCGCTTCCGTATAAGGATGCATGCGCTTCTCAAACAAGGCCTTGGTGCTCGCAAGTTCCACAAGGTTCCCTAAATACATCACGCCGACGCGGTCGGAAATGTACTTAATGACCGAGAGGTCATGGGAAATGAACAGGTAGGTCAGATTCTGCTCTTTCTTAAGGTCCAGCATCAGGTTGATCACCTGGGATTGGATGGATACGTCCAGAGCAGATACTGGTTCGTCGGCCACAATAAACTTGGGGTTCAGCGCAACAGCACGGGCAATACCGATCCGTTGACGCTGGCCGCCGGAGAACTGATGCGGATACCGATGGACAAAGTAGGGCGCCAATCCGCACTTTTCCATGATGTCCAGAATGTATTCCTGGGATTTCTCGTCATCCTTTTTAATGATTCCGTTAGCCTTCAAGCCTTCCGAAATAATCTGGCCCACCGTCATTCTGGGGTTCAAGGAGGAGTAGGGATCCTGGAAAATGATCTGAAGATCCTTGCGGTATTTTCTCATTTGATCCCGGTTAAGCGTGGAAAGATCAATTCCATCCGGATGGTCGGGATCTCCATAATAGTAAATATGACCCTTGGTTAAGGGGTAGAGCTGGAGGAGGGTTCTTCCCAGTGTGGATTTACCGCATCCGGATTCTCCGACCAGTCCCAAGGTTTGCCCTTCGTAAATTTCAAGGTTAACGGCTTCATTGGCCCGAACAAACTGCTGTTCCTTTTGGAATATGGAGGCTTTTTTCAGCGGAAAATACTTGGTGAATTCTTCCAAACGGAATAAAATCTTTTTCCCTTGGGAATTCACTTTTCTTCCAGAAGCTTCCTTTACGGCCTGCTGTTCGTTCTTTACTTCGGTCTTATTCATTTCGCTCACCTGACCGTACCCCCTTTTCTGGATAGAAGCATCTCACTTCGTGTTTGGGTTCCAATTCCAAAAGTTCGGGTTCTTCCTGCTTGCAGCGCTCCGTTGCATACTTGCACCGGGGAGCAAATTTGCAACCCACAGGCAAATTCAACGGGTGCGGAACCGATCCGGGGATGGGTTCCAGGCGAGAATCCACAGGAGTGTCCAACCGAGGAATGGAGAATAACAACCCCTCCGTATAAGGATGACGATATTTGGAAATGGCTTCATCAAAAATGATGCGAACCGGTGCTTTTTCCACTACTTGTCCACAATACATTACAACCACATCGTCGGCCATCTCGTTGATAACGGCCAAATCATGGGTAACAAAGATGATGGACGTGCCCTTGCGTTTTTTCAGATCGTTCATCAGGCGCAGAATCTGTGCCTGAATGGTAACGTCCAAAGCCGTGGTCGGCTCGTCAGCGATGAGCAGCTTCGGCTCACATGCTAAGGCCATAGCGATCATAACACGCTGGCGCATTCCGCCGGAGAGTTGGTGGGGGTATTGCTTAGCAACTTTTTCAGGATTGGGAATCCGAACCTGTTTCAGCATCTCAACAGTTTTCTTTGCTGCGTCTCGCTTATTCAATCCTTGGTGGATCTGCAAGGGCTCAGAGATCTGTCGCTCAATGGTGAAGACAGGGTTCAAAGACGTCATTGGCTCCTGGAAAATAACGGAAATATCGTTGCCTCGGATTTTCTCCATTTTCTTTAATGGCATGTTAACCATGTCGTTTCCATCAAAGGTAATGCTGCCAGAATCCACATATCCATTGCCATCCAAAAGTTTGATGATACTCATAACCGATACGGACTTTCCAGATCCGGATTCTCCGACCACCCCGAGGGTTTTGCCGGACTCCACTTCATAATCCACATCGTTGACGGCTTTAACTACACCACGCTTCGTTTTGAAGTAGGTGTGCAAATTTTTAATTTCTAATAACGGCATGTTCTATCCTCCCCTTTTATCTTTCCTGAGACTTCGGATCAATGGCGTCGTCAAGTCCCGTTCCGATCAAGTTGATACAAATGATGCAGATGGAAAGAATGAGTGCCGGGAAGACCCATCTCCACCAGAAGTTTTGAATAATGGTGGAGTTGTTGGCCCCGAACAACATATTGCCCCACGTAGGTTGCGGCGGCTGAACCCCGAAGCCAAGGAAAGACAGCGTTGCTTCGTAAAGAAGGTATCCTGCAAAGTCCAAGGTCGCGGAAACGATGATGACGGAAATAACGTTGGGAATGATGTGTTGGAAAACAATCCCCATCTCTTTAATTCCCAAAGCTCTGGCTGCCGTTACAAACTCCTGCTCCCGCAACGAAAGAACCTGAGCACGAACCAACCGCATCAGTCCGACCCATCCCAACAACCCAAGAAGGATCATAATGAGGTAGACTTTTTGCGTGGAATCAAACTTATCCCCGATGATGGAGTTGAGCAAGATGATGGTCGGCAGGAAGGGGAAGGAGGCAACAACTTCAGAGAACCGCTGAATCACCATGTCGACTTTTCCACCAAAGTATCCGGAGATACCGCCCAGCGCCATGCCAATAAAGGTTGAGATGACAACGGCTAAGGATCCAATGGTCAAGGACAAGCGGCCTCCGTTGACGATCCGGGTCAAAACGTCTCGACCAAATTCATCCGTCCCAAGGGTATAGCCCCTAAGACCAAAAGACTTCAGTTCTCCTGAACCTGTTTCGTAGTAGTTTTGGTAGAAACCGGATTTGATCCACTTCACACCTTTAATACCTTCAGGGACACGGGTCTGCCCTTGATCAGAGACACCCCAGGCTTTAATGCTGCCGTCTTCCAACACGACGGCAAAGTGATTGATGCCTCCGCTGATGAGCTTTGCTTTTGCCGGGAATTCAGGGATCGGATGATCCTTTCCATCCATGCGGCGGTAGCTGGTGTTGCCCCAATCGACGACGGTACCGTCTTCACGGACACCGGCAAATGCGTAGGAGGTTGCTCCAATGTCCACAAATTTCCCTTCTGGAACCTTTGCGTAGGAGTTTTGGTTGGTACCAAGATAAACTACCTGCCCGTCTTTAGTAAGTCCCGTGACGACGCTGGTGGATACGGCGACTTTGGCAATTTTCCCTTGATAGGGGTGCATGTCGTTGTATTCATAGTTCATGGTGTTGCCCCAGGCATAGGTTTTTCCATCTTCGGTCACCGCGACAGAAAATTTATACCCTGCAGCAATTTGCTTGATGCTTTTGACGGTCCGAAGTTCGCCGGGGATATTCAACTGCCCATTGCGGCGATTGCCCCAGGCCCAGATTTTCCCCTTGGAATCCAAGGCCAACACGTGATCATATCCTGCAGCAACTTGAACTACATCCTTCATTGCCTTGGGCTTGGTGTCGTTAAGATCGGGCATCGAGAAAAGAGACGTTTCTCCCCAAGCATACACTTGACCGTCCTTAGCTGCGCCAACTCCAAAGACAGAACCCACAGCCACATCCCGAGGTTCATGCTTCATGGCTTCCGGGTAGCTCATGTAGTTGTTGGACGGCGGAAGGTTGGCCTGCATCGGCTCGTTGTATCCAAGATCAATATGGAAAAAATAGGGAGCCACCAACATAAAAATCAAGATGGCCATAAAAAGGATAAACGCCCCCATGGAAAGCTTATTGGACCGGAACGTCCGAACCACTGTTTTCCAAGGAGTTTGAATCTGCTCTTCTTGGAAGATGTTTAAATCCTTTTTCTTTTTCATTCCAAACCGTTTTTTCGGTGCTTTAGCCTCTTCTGCCGGCTTCACCGAATCATTCTTTTTCATTTCATCTGCCATAGTGCACCTCCTATGCGTTGACTCTGACCCGTGGGTCGATGATGCCAAAGGACAAGTCAATGATGAGGTTCGATGCCAAAGCCAATAAGACATAGAACATCTGAACACCTAATCCAACGGCCCAGTCTTGATTTCGGAGGGCTGTGATAAAGGTATTGCCCATTCCATTGAGACCGAACATGGTTTCCACGACAATGGATCCATAGAAGATGGAAAGGATCCAACCAATGAGCAGCGTGACAACCGGCAAAAGGGCGTTTCTCCAAGCATGAGAGAAAATGACCGCCTTTTCCGACAACCCCTTGGCTCGTGCGGTTTTAATGTAATCCATGGATAAGGCACTGACCATGGCTGAACGAATGTAACGCGTAGTGGAGGCCATGGAGGAAAGTACCAATATAGCCACCGGAAGCACCATATGCCAGAGACGGTCTTTAGTGATCATCCATGGAGTCGCATTCTGGAGGTCTGGAGTTTGCCATCCGCTCACTGGGAACCAGCGAAGTTTAACGGCAAAGAAGTATATCAAGATCAAGGCGGTTACAAAGGAAGGAATGGAGACCCCGACCAAAGTAAGCACCTGGATGACTCTGTCAAAAATAGTGTTTCTCTTCACCGCCATGGCGATTCCCAATGGAATGGTGATGAGAAGGCCAAAGAAGACTACAAAAAGGTTCATTTGTACGGTATTTTTCAGCGGAACCCTGATGACGTCCATAACTTTTTTATTGTATAAAGTGGAAACCCCCAAATCCAGTGTGATCAGCGATCTGAACCATTTCCAATAACGTACGGGCAGTGGATCATCCAACCCCATTCGTGCTCTTACTTGTTGATACATTGCTTCATATGCTTCGTTACTTAAGGTTCCTTTTAACGGGAAAACCTCATTTCGCGCCGGATCTCCCGGTGCTGCACTGTACATGAAGAAAATGATGATTGATAGCGCGACAAATACAAGCACAATGTAGATGAGACGCTTCAATACGTATTTTGCCATTATGTCTCCCCCTCGGAAATTTGGATTCTTTTCTTTCCCTTAATACCCTTTAACGTGCAAATGAGGCTAATAAGCCTCATTTGCTTTGTTAAAGACGTTATTGATTTTTAGGATAAGTTTACTCTTCTACTTTGGCGTAAAGGATCGTGTCAATCAGCGTCATATTGGCGTTGTTGGTGTAATCCTTGATCTTGGAGCTGTAGAAGTCGTGGATTTGGTTGGAGTACAATGGGAGGTCAGGAAGCAATTCGTTCCATCTGACAATGTACTTGACCCATCCGTCCAAGAATTTGTCTTTCTCGGTGGTTCCAACTTTCCAGAAGTTGTTGGAGATGTCATCCAACTGCTTGTCCAGAATGAAGTTGGTGTTGTATCCATTTTTAACCTTATCAGGATCCGTCGTGTAATCATCCTTCGGAACATTTCCTACGGGGAAGTTCGAAGCGAAGTTGAACATGTTGAAGTACGGCTTCCCGTATTTCTCTCCCTTGGATCCGTCTCTATAAACATAGTTCAGGAGTTCCTGGAAGGTCATGACGCTTTGCTTGATTTCCATTCCTGCAGCGGCAACATCGGTGCTCTTTTGCAGTTGAGCTACCAAAAGCTCGGAAACAGCGTTCTGCTCGGTGGAGGCCCATTGAATGATGAGGGGCATCAGTTTTCCGGTCTCGGGGTTCTTTTTGTAACGAATTCCGGATCCTGCGTATGCTTTTCCATCCTTGTCAAGGTTCCAGCCTGCTTTGTCCAAAAGCTCTTTGGCCTTGGCGGGATCAAATCCGTAGTTCTTCAATTGTGGATTCAATTTAGCCTTGGCTTCCTTATACATCCATTGTCCTTCGCCGTAAGGTCCGTTTACAACGGTACCGAAACCGCCCGTGAAGGATTGGGTGAATTTACCACGGTCCAACAGGTGAGCGATGGCTTGGCGAACTTCCAGGTCCTTGGTGGGATAAACATCGCAGACGAATGCGAGTTTTCCGTATCCAGCTCTGGGGTATACGGCAACATCAAATTTGCCAGGGTTGGATTCTTGCAGATCGAATCCGGCTTCAATTTCAGTTCCGGACATCATTCCAGAGAGGATGTCCACGCCGCCCGTCTTCAATTCATCAATGGCGGTTGCCGACGTGATGTGACGGAAGATTACGTTCTTGATCTGGGGCTTTTGGCCTTCGAAGTTTCCAGCATACTTATCGTTGAGTTCAACGACCATGTATTTGGACGCGGCGTTCCATTCTTTAATCTTGTAGGGGCCGGAAGCCGGTCTCTTAGGATTGGATTTACCATTTTCGATGGCCGCTTTGAAATTAGCCAACGTAAAGTTGTCGGAGAAGAAAGCGCCTTTGCCTTCGTCTTTGATTTCAACCTTGCCGGCTGCATCGTTCTTCAACCAGAAGTGCATGGGGGTTGGGCCCACGGAAGCCTGGAGAAGCTCATAGTAAGAGGGGATAAACTCTTTAGCGATGGTTACGGAGAACGTCATGTCATCGATCAAACGAACGCCTTCGAACTCTTTTGTTCCCTTTTTCTTTTCGGGTCCGTAGGTTCCTTCAACGCCAGCGTTAAACGCAGCATATCCTTTGTAGTAGTTACCAGCAGTTGCTTTTCCGTTCATCTTGGTGATGAGCGGCGAGGAGAAGAGAAGAACCGATCCCACAAAATCTTTGGCGGTGATTTCAACGCCGTCGCTGTAAACCAATCCCTTCTTAATCTTGAAGGTGTAGGTTTTGGATCCATCTTCGTTCATCTTGGAATCCATTTTTTCCACTACGGTCTTATTCTCTTGAATCATCCCGTTGCGGTCAATTTCGATGGTACCATACCCTTCAACAAAGCCTTTGATGGCGTTGTCCGTGGCGTTATTCTGCCACCAGGGAGGAGCAAAGTCACCCGTGGGTTCCGTATTGGATCCAATGATAACTTTTCCGCCCGCGAGGTTAAAGTCGGGGCGCGGAGGCAAAGAGTCTTTGGTGGCTGTTCCGCCGCCAGTCGTTCCGCCAGGCTGGGTTCCAGGGGTGGAGTCGCCAGGTTTTGTAACCGGTGGTTTTCCGCCGCCAGCAGCAGTAGTGCTGGGAGTCTTGGGTCCGCAACCGGCCAGAACAGACGCAGCCATTACCACAGGTAACAGAAGTGATACGATTCTTTTCTTCATAGGTAATCCTCCTTGAGATTGTCTAAATGAGTTGGTGCCCATTAAAGATTAAATTCATATTAACACATCGCCTCGTCTTTATACAATATTTATAAGTCAATTTTTGTTCGCCCGCCCCGAAAACCGCTTAAACCACCCACTGTTTATACAATACTAAAAATAAATATGCATTTAGAAACCTTTTCAAGGGCTAAAAAGAGCCATTTTTAAGCTTCTAGCAATAATTAGGGTTATTAAGGGCGTATAAATTCGATTTCATCAACCCGGCGCCTAATTTCCGTGCCTTGCCAGAAGAATTAACCCATAACCATGCCACTTCTCATGATTAACGGAATGATAACGAAAAAGTTTTCAATTTCTCATCGAACCTCTTGACAAAGCCATCTCCTCACTTTTACAAGTTTATTTCTGCTACATATCTGACAAATTAGCTTAATTTTCATGGATGCTGCTCAATCAATTCATGCGTTGATGGGATCACTTCTCCCCTGCAATGATGCTGCAATGCTTCCAAAACTTGAACCTTTAAGAGACTTCCCGCAGGATAATTTCCTGCAATCCTCACTTCAACGTAAGGGGTAATAAACCCAAGGCTCTCTCCCTTCGTGGATTGCTCCACCAATAATACATCCGTGCGACCGACAAGACTTTTTAAATAAGCTGCCTCATGCCAATCCGAAAGTGCAAGGAGCTGTTTTTTACGCTCCTCTTTTATAGAAGAAGGGACCTGATCGGGCATAGCTGCGGCAGGAGTCCCACTACGAGGACTGTAAGGAAACACATGGGTTTTGGTCAACTTGATTTCTCTTAAAAAATCCATGGTTTCTTCGTGCTCTTCTTCGGTTTCGCCAGGAAAGCCCGCAATGACATCCGTGGTAAGGTTCACCGATGGTAGGGCCTCACGCAGTCGGAGCACGGCATCCCGATATTCTTCCCGGGTATATCGCCGCTGCATGCGCTTTAAAACCCCATTGCTTCCCGATTGCAAGCTCAAGTGAAAATGGGGACAAAGTTTTTTCAAGCGGGCAAGGCGTTGGAGCCGATCCCCTCGAAAAAACATAGGTTCAATACTGCCGATGCGAATGCGGGATAACCCCGGAACCGCATCCAAATCTTCCAGTAAGTCCAGAAAATCGTAGGGATCATTCCTGAGGGCCTTTTGCGCTGCCTTCTCCTGAGCTCCTTTGATTTCCTCCTTGGACAGAAAAAGGTCTTGCCCGGATCCATTCTTCGGAAAATCCAATCCGTAGGAGGCGATATGTATTCCCGAGAGAATAATCTCAGAAAAACCGCACGCCACAAGGCGATTCACTTCCGCCAGGACTTGCGCGGAAGGCTTTGAAGCAATGCCCCCTCGAGCATAGGGAATCATGCAATAGGTGCAAAAACGATTGCAACCGTCTTGGATTTTTAGAAAGGCTCGAGATTTATTTTGGAAATCTTGGATGTTCAAAGCTTCGAGCTCATGGTTTCTCAGGACTTCAGAAATTTCAATCACTTGCTCCCCAGTGGCTCGGGCTCGATTGGCGAAGGAAACGATGGAGGATTTGTTTCGGGACCCGGCCACCACATCTACTGGCAAGGTACGAGCCAGTTCTTCTCCAGCTATTTGCGCATAACACCCCACAACACAAACCACGGCTTCTTTATTCATCCGGCGGGCTCGCTGAATCATTTGGCGAGACTTTTTATCCCCCATATTGGTGACGGTACACGTATTGATGACATAGACATCCGCTGCTTCATCAAAGGGAACGATCTCGTACCCATCGCGTAAAAAAAGTTCCCTCATCGCCTCGGTATCGTAATGATTTACCCGGCAACCCAAGGTTTCAAATGCGACTTTCATTCAATGATTCCTCTCCTTGGTGGTTTTACTTTTCTTGTGTCTGATTCTTTTTTTGAAATTCTTCCTGGGCAACTGAAGAAAATACCCCGCCCAGGTCTCCCCCTAAATACTGGAGAATTGATACCACCGTCAAAGCGCAGGTCTCCGTGCGAAGAATCCGCGGGCCCAGCGTCAGGACTTTGGCCCCCGCCTCCCTCAATCTTTGTACTTCCGGTTCACATAAGCCTCCCTCAGGGCCAACGACCAGGCCAACTCGCCTGCCCGCTTTGATTTCTTCCTGAATCGCGCGCAACCCTACCCCACTGGCCTCTTCCCAAAAAAGCAAAATCAGATCGAATTCATCCATCTTCTCGGCGACCTGCGCCAAATCCAGGGGCTCATTCACCTGTAAAACCACACTGCGTCCTGCCTGTTTGGCAGCTTCCAAACTGATTCTTCGCCACCGATCAATCTTCTTCGCCTCATTGAGTGTTCCTGGAACCACCCGCTGCGTCCATAAGGGAGTCAGCTCTTGAACCCCAAGTTCACAGAGCTTTTGAACGATGAGATCCATTTTCTGTCCTTTGGGAATTCCCTGAAAAACATGCAAGAAAAGAGGACTCTCCGTCGAGTCATCCAGTCGCTTCAACCCAGATATGACCCCTTCCTCCTTGTTCAATCGCTCAATGACACCCTCATAGTCATTCCCCTTTAAGTCATTAACCAAAACAGCGTCTCCTACTTTCAAGCGCAGCACTTTCCCAGCATGCCGAACGTCTTCTTTGGTTAAAAATGCCACCCCATCGCCAAAGCGATCCGTAAAAAATTTGTGCATCTTTCGTTTCTCCATTTCCCTTGGGGACCTCATCAATCCAAGAAAAGACGAGTCCACATCCTTGCAAAATACGCGTACTAAGTGAATAAGCCCAAGCAAAATCCCTACTCTATTAAAAGAACAAGGATTTGCTCGATGGCTCCCTTTCATCTTACCTTAGAAGCTTCGTCAAGAAAAGATTCTTTGTAGCGCCGGATCCATCGAAGGAGAGAAGAAAGACCCCCGCAAAGGAACTATAATCTCCTTTCGATAGACAAAAACACGACTATTGACCTCATGAGGTCCTATGGAACGGTTGGTTTTTCCTAATTTCCCTCTTTGTCGTGGTTCTCGCAACCTTGGCTTTTTCGCATCTAATGATCCTCTTCAGTACTTCACTCGTGGACTGGAGGATGATGCTCGCGACCCAATGAAGGCCGCTGCAATTGATTTGTAAATAATCTATGCCAAAGTGCAATTCATTCAATTTTTAGTTTGCATCAAAATACTGTCAGAGTCCCGAAAAGGCCCTAATCTCAATCCTTCTTAGGGAGCATCCTTAAAAGTTTCTATCATAAATTCTCCTTGCCTCTTTTGCAAAGCTTTTAAGAAAACTTTTAAAGAAAGTGCACAATCGTTCCCATTCATGCTATAATGTGGATTAACCTGAATCGGGCCTAGGTCTGATTCAAAAGGAGGAAGCAGATGAAAGAAGGAACCGTTAAGTGGTTTGATCAAGAGAAGGGCTACGGCTTTATCGAATGCCCCGGCGAGAAGGATGTTTTTGTGCATTTCCGCGCCATCATTTCTGAAGAAATGAGAAAGTCTCTTGATGAAGGCGACAAGGTAGAATTTGACCTGGAAGAAGGCCCCAAGGGCGTCCAGGCCGCCAACGTGCGTAAAATCGGCTAGTTCAAACTAACGTTTAAGCCTATAGAGCACCAGTCCCCGGAAGAATATTCTTCCGGGGACCTTCATTTTTTGCTGGGTTACCCCGCTGATTTTCGGGCGAGAATAGCTCGCCAATCATTTTCATTAAATATGGAAAGAACTTCAAATCCCGCCTTCTTTAATCCACTCACAACATCCTCTTGGCGCAGATGGATGATGCCGGAGGCCAAGAAAAGCCCCCCCGGTACTAGAATCTGATGAACGTCCTTTGCCATGAATAAAATCACATCCGCGATGATGTTAGCGATGACCAAATCAGCAGTACCACAGACCACGTCGAGCATGTTGCCTTCTAAGATTTCGAGATCGCTCAATTCATTCAACGCTACGTTTTTGCGCGCTGCCTCCACGGCAACCGGGTCTAAATCAACGCCCAAAACTTCTTTTGCCCCAAGTTTTTTGGCAGCAATGGCTAAAATACCCGATCCCGTGCCAACATCTACCACCCGTTCATTGCCGTGTATAATGTCTTGAAGCACTTCCAAACACATCTTGGTGGTCTCATGAGTGCCTGTGCCAAAGGCCATGCCCGGATCCATTTCGAGGACAAGATCCCCAGCCTGTTCTTCATAGGCTTCCCAAGTAGGTTTTACCACGATGCGTGAGCCAATGCGCATCGGCTTGTAATACTGCTTCCAGGCGGTCGCCCAATCCTCTTCTTGAACTTCTTTGGCACTAAGCTGCATGCCCTCTAGGGAAATGCCCGACTTTTCGATGCCTTCCAGCCGCTCCCTAATATATTGAAGCTGCGACTCAAGGTTCAGCGTATCGGCAAAATACGCCCGAAGGACCGCGAATTCAGGTCCCTCCGAAAAAAGATTGATATCGGCAAAATCCCAAGTTAACGGGCCTGCTTTTCGCATCAGGATGTCGTTGGGGTCTTCGATGGAAAGCCCCTTCACCTCCAATTCATAAAAGATGGCCTCGCTGGCTTCCAAGGCCGCCAGAGGCACCACCAAACGTATCTCATTCCAGTTTCCAGTCACTATGATCTCCTTCTTAAAACGCTCAGGCGTGGTTAGGCTCCAACTTCGTATCAAAGGTCACAAAGAGGGGCTTGCATGACAAGACCCCTCTTCGACTCATTCTTGGGCATTCTAATTCCAAAGCATATTAGAATTAGAATATGCCGAATTTTCTTTTTTTGCCGGACTTGCTGGAGGAACTTGCTGATTTTCCTTCGGTGCCCTCTTTAGCAGATAACCCAGAGGCCATCAAGTAGGCTTCTAATGCTTTCTTTTGCTCTGCATTTAATTTTTGCGGCGTATCCACAATCACATTAACGAATTGGTCGCCCCGCTGATCCGAGCGGGAGTTCACCACGGGAACGCCTTTGCCCTTGAGCCGGAACACGGTGCCCGACTGGGTACCCGCCGGGATGTTGTAGCTGACATCTCCATCCACCGTAGGGACTCGGGTTTGAATGCCCAAAGCCGCCTGAGCCATATCAATGTGCTTATCGATGAAGATATTGGTGCCGCGGCGGACAAAGGTTTTAGAAGGCCGTACCCGCAGCACCAAATGAACGTCCCCAGAAGGACCGCCCTTTAGTCCAGCATTGCCTTGACCGCGAAGCGGAATCACATTGTTGTTGTCCACACCCTTTGGAATATTAACGCTGATGCGTCTTGTTCCGCGGGTTCTTCCCTGACCGTGGCAAGTTGGACACGGCTCAGAGATGATTTCTCCTTCTCCATGGCAAACATCACAGACGGTCTCCGTCATCATGTTGCCAAACATGGTCTGGCGTTGGGTGCGGATGCGCCCCGTGCCATGACATTTGGGACAAGTCTGCTTTTTCGAGGGATCTTTAGCGCCGGACCCATGACAGGTGGCACACGTCTCCTCGACTTGAATTTCAATTTCTTTTTGGGCGCCGAACACCGCTTCCTCAAATGTCAGATCGAGATAGTACTCGATATCCTCTCCTCGGCGCGGCGCATTGCGCTGCTGCCCAGAGTTCCCAGATCCCTGGAATCCCCCAAAGAACTGGTTAAAAATATCGCCCACATCAAAGCCGCCAAAGTCATATCCGGCGTACCCGCCGCCCTGGCCAAAGCCCCCTTGAAAGTCCGTGGTTCCGAACTGATCGTATTGGGCTTTTTTCTGAGGGTCTGAAAGGGTTTGGTAGGCCTCATTGATTTCTTTAAATTTCTCTTCGGCTCCCTTATCTCCCTGGTTACGATCCGGATGATATTTAATTGCCAGCTTTCGGAAAGCGCGTTTGATTTCATCGTCTGTGGCACCCTTCGTAAGTCCAAGTACCTCATAATAATCTTTATTGGCCATAGTATCTCCCGTATCACGCGGCATTGAGAATCAGTGACCCACTGATTCTCAATGCGAATGATGCTTTTCATTTCTCTGGTGCTTCATGGGGTTTTATAAAAACACCCCATTAGTGTATCAGAAATTACTTATTGTCTTCAACCTTGAAATCAGCATCTACAACGTTGTCCCCTTTGGGGCCTTCATTGCTGCTGTCTTGGGCATTTGCGTTGAAGTCTTCAGCATTTGGCGCTTCTTGAGCTGCCTGAGCGCTGTTGACCTTGGTTGCCACTTCGTAGAATGCCGTAGTCAGTTCATCCTGAGCCTTACGAATGCCTTCCAAATCCTCGCTGTCCTTAATGTTCTTCAAGGCTTCGATTTTTTCTTCGATTTTCGCTTTATCCGCAGCCTCGACCTTATCTTCGATATCTTTTAAGGCTTTCTCAGTCTGGTAGACGGCTTGCTCTGCATTGTTCTTCGTCTCCACGGCGTCCTTCTTCTTCTTGTCTTCCTCAGCAAAGCGCTCAGCTTCTTCAACGGCTTTGTCAATTTCAGACGACGAGAGGTTGGAGGAGGCGGTGATGGTGATGTTGGCTTCCTTACCAGAGGCTTTATCCAAAGCGGTTACCGTAACAATGCCGTTGGCGTCAATGTTGAAGGTAACCTCGATCTGAGGAATTCCGCGAGGAGCCGGGGTGATTCCCGAGAGGCTGAAGCGACCCAGGGTTTTGTTGTCCATGGCCATCTTGCGTTCCCCTTGTACGACGTGAACATCCACAGTGGTTTGTCCGTCAGCCGCAGTGGTGAAGATCTGGCTCTTCTTCGTAGGAATGGTGGTGTTGCGCTCGATCAGGGCCGTGGCGACGCCGCCCATGGTTTCAATGCCCAGGGTCAAAGGCGTTACGTCCAAGAGCACAAGGTCTTCCACATCACCAGTCAGAACGCCCGCTTGAATGGCTGCGCCCAAGGCGACCACTTCGTCGGGGTTTACGCCCTTCGTAGGCTCTTTGCCCATGAAGTCTTTCACGGCATCCTGAACGGCAGGAATCCGAGTGGAGCCACCGACCAAGATTACTTTATCGATGTCTTTACTGGTCTTTCCGGCATCAGCGAGCGCCTTCTTCATCGGCTCAACGGTGGCTTTGACCAAATCATCGGTGAGTTCATTGAATTTTGCCCGAGACAAGCTCATGTTGATGTGCTTGGGGCCATTGGCGTCGGAGGTGATAAAGGGAAGGTTGATCTGCGCGGTAGTGGCCGAGGAAAGCTCGATCTTTGCTGCTTCGGCAGCATCCTTCAACCGCTGCATACTCATCTTGTCCTGAGTTAAATCAATTCCCGTGGATTTTTTGAATTCATCCGCAATCCAGCGTACGATGCGTTGATCAAAATCATCACCGCCCAAACGGGTATTTCCGTTGGTGGAAAGCACTTCGAACACGCCGTCGCCCAGATCCAAGATGGACACGTCAAAAGTACCGCCACCTAGGTCATACACCAAAATGGTGTGCTCATCGGTTTTATCCATACCGTAAGCCAAGGAGGCAGCCGTGGGCTCGTTGACGATCCGCAGAACCTCAAGTCCGGCAATTTTTCCGGCATCCTTCGTGGCTTGCCGCTGGCTGTCGTTGAAGTATGCAGGAACCGTAATGACGGCCTTGGTTACCGTCTCTCCCAAATAGCTCTCGGCGTCGCGTTTGAGCTTTTGAAGAATCATAGCGGAAATCTCCGGGGCGGAGTATTCTTTTCCATCAATGTCGACATGGTAGTTTGTGCCCATTTCACGCTTGATGGAAGCGATGGTGTGGTCGGGGTTGGTAATGGCCTGCCGCTTGGCGGTGGCGCCTACCAGGCGATCTCCATTGGGCTGGAAGGACACAACGGAAGGCGTGGTGCGGGCTCCTTCGGCATTTGCGATGACGACTGGGTTGCCGCCTTCCATCACTGCGACGACAGAGTTCGTAGTTCCAAGATCAATTCCAATTACTTTAGACATATGTTTTTCCTCCTGTGATGATCGGAACCATCGTCCGATCTCTTTTTATATCCATACGTTTCTTAATTTGTTCTTCGTCAGGCACCTCACAGGGGCCCGTGAAGGATGCCTCATCCTTCGACCATATCTTTTGACCCACCCTTAGTTGGCTACCTTGACCACCGAATGGCGGATCACTTTGTCGCCTTTTTTGTAACCCTTTAGGAAGACTTCTGAGACTTCTCGTTCTCCCCTTTGTTCATCCACTTCATGCATGACGGCCTCATGAAGATTTGGATCAAAGCCTGATTCGGTATCAATAACTTCAACACCGAGCTTTTTCATCACCGTCTGGAATTGGCTCAAGGTCAAATCCACTCCGTCTTTCAAGGCAGAGGCATTTTTCGTTTCCTCTAAAAGAGCACGCTCCAAATTGTCAATGACGGGCAAAATGTCCCGAATGACATCGGCCGTACAGTTGTCGCTGATATCGCTCTTTTCTCGAGCGGTGCGACGGCGAAAATTGTCATACTCAGCGTTGAGGCGAAGCATGCGCTCTTTTAAAGCTTCCAATTCATTAGAAAGCTTTTTGTTCTCGTCCGTGAGCGTTGTGAGTCGGCGTTTGGTAAATAACATCTCATCCTCTTCCTGCTTTTTTTGTCGAAGGTCCTCCTTAGCGGCAGCCTGTGCCTCATCCTCTTTTGTAGGCGCTTCCTGTTCCAAAGTTTCCCCTTTGGATTCTTCTATGGACTCTTTCTTGTCCTGCTCCTTGGTTTCTGGGAGATTGGGATCCATTGTTTGGGTATTCCCGTTTTTACAAGGCGCCTCATCCGTCAGCTGGATGTCGTCCTGTGCTTTCTTCTGGGTCGTCTGCTTGGTTTCCTGGTCCATGCTCCTCGCCCTCCTTTGTCATGTTGATGAGTTTACGATTCAATTCCTCCACGACGTTTTTTAAAATCATGGAGACCTTCGAGTAGTCCAAACGCTTGGGACCGAGTAAATTAATGGTTCCCACGTCTTGACCGTTGAGCTTGTATTTTGCTGAAATTACCGACCAATCCTTTTTCTGTGGAAGGTTGATTTCATCGCCGATCACAATGCGAAATTCTTTATCGGCATCTGGAGAATCCTCCATGCTGACCATAAGATCCTTTGGCTGTTCCAAGACCTCTAAAATCTCCCGTGCCTTTACAATATCGTTGAATTCTGGATAATCCAAAATGTTGTTCTTTCCTTCAACAATATACCCGTTTTCATCTTGGCATAATGCATCATGAATTGAAGAAAGTACCGAAGCAAAAAGCCCTGAGTAGCCTTTTAAATCCCGACGGACTGTATCCATAATGGAAATATCAATTTCTTGAGCGGTTAATCCCGAAAGGCGTGCGGTCAAGAGATTCGAAAGCATTAACAAATCTTCCGGCCGGGGCATATCGCTAGTGTCCAAAATGGTGTTCTTTACTTGGTTGTTATCCAAGACGAGCACCACCATTAAGTGCTTTTCTCCCAACGCCACCAATTGAAGCGTTTTGAGATGACACTTCAAGGTAGATGGCTTCGAAGCAATGATGGCTAGATTCGTGAGCTCCGAGAGCATCTGGGACGTTTGCTTGATGATTTTATCGATCTGAAACGTGGCCATGGACACAATTTGTTGTTCAATGAGAGCAATTTCCTCTTTGGTAGCCTCGCCCCGCTCCATCAATTGATCCACATACACCCGGTATCCCATAGAGGAGGGAACGCGCCCTGCCGAAGTATGAGGTTGCTCTAAAAACCCCAACTCCTCCAAGTCCGCCATTTCATTGCGGATGGTGGCCGGTGAAATGCCCAGATTGTATTTTTTGGCCAAGGTCCGGGATCCCACGGGTTCTCCCGTAGAAACGTAGTCCGAAATGACGGCCTTTAAAATATCCATCTTACGCTCATTTATTTCATCCGCCATAGAACCCCTCCTTTCCCTTGTTAGCACTCTGAATCGATGAGTGCTAATTGAGCCATCTTTAGAATACCACCCGTGTATATCCCTGTAAAGTCCTTGGAAACGATTCTTAGATGAAAATTCCATGAAATTTGATGTTGCGGCTTGATGTCTCGAAATGGGATCGAAAAGGCCAGATTCCATGCCAGCAAAACCCTAACCGCTAAGGAACAGAGGCTAAAAAAAAGACAGCAAGCTGCCTTTTTTTCCCAAAGGATCCAAGTTGAATCATTGGCGACTTTCTCTTTCTCGAAAAACCCTTGAGGGGCGCTCTAGAAAAGCTCAAAGAGAGGGCCAGGGATCTTACATCAATGCAGCCCCCGCTTTCATGAAAAGATAGAACAGCCCATAGGATAGGAATCCGTAAACCATAAAAAAGAGAATTGCCTCCTCGCCTTTGCTGCTGATCTTCAGTTCCAGGAAGAATTGAACGATATGGCAAACAAAGAGGCTGAGAATCAACGATAAGATCCCCAGCCCTTGAAATGGGCCCCCTGAGAAAAGGGCGATCGCTAAAATAAATAGGATGGCCAAGCTCATTTCAACTGCGTAAAGCAAAAGCTTCGTCTTGGTTTTTTGCTCTTTCGCTCTTAGGCGAAACCAATCGCTATAATAGGCCAACAAGCCACTGGGAATGATAAAGAGCATCACTGAGATTTGGGTCCATTCCAGGACGCTGACCTGAACGAAGTTGATGGTGGACATCAGCACGATTAACCCGAAAACGCACACCAGAAACTCAATGAAAAGACTGTGGTTGAAGGATATTAAACTTAAGACGTTGCTCCAAAAACTGCCCGGCAGCGAATTCATCTGACGCAACATCGTCCTTTTCTTAGGATCCATCGACACGACATCCAATGGTTCCGGCGCGACCCCATAAAAAAGCACGATGGGAATCGCAATCATAAGGGTCCATACTCCGGACGGCAACGAATACGCACGGTAGGCCTTATTCAACAGCATATTTAGAGCGCCCCAAAGAGCATTGGCGATGGCAATGGGCAAAAGATTCTGCAGCAAGTTGAATCGATGCGTTCGATAAAGAAACAGTCGAATCCCAAAGCTAACGCTGATTAAGAGAAAGCAAAGGAAAATAAAAATCAGCGTGTATGAAAAAGCATACAGCAGAAGATACCCGAGCGAACTCTCGTATTTCGAGAAAATCACTAAGGCCCCCAAAAAAGTCAAAAGAAAAAGCCCTTGCAGTGTCCATCGCACATTGGCATGGAGGATTTGCTTAAAGTGCACGGGACGGGTGTGCAATACGTGAGCCGATGACTTATTCAAGTAGTTAATAAAAATACAGGCAGGAATCGCAGCCAAGCTGACCGTGGAGAAAAGCATCGAGGAGCCGTATTTAAACACATTCCACAGCCCATCGAGGGTCATAGACAGGGAAATCCCTGTTTGTTTAGGCATTAATAGATTTTTAGCCGTCAATAGGAAGAGGATCACGGAGAGGACCCCCATGATATTCATGGGATCCGCTTCGAAAAAGGAGACGACTCTATTTCGCAGGGACGCTCTTCTAAAGTGATTCAAACAAATCATCGTATTTCTCCCCTTGAACAATCTTCAAATATTCTTCCTCTAAATCCAGCGTTTGGAGGTTTAGAAGCGCCGGATAAACACGACCTTGATGGAAGAAAAACACCTTATCACAAGTATCCTTAATGAACTGAGTGTTGTGACTGGATAGGACCACCGTTTTGTCTTTTTTAGCTTTTTGGGTTTTAATGATTTTCTTCAAGGTGATACTACTGGAAATATCCAGTCCATTGGTGGGTTCATCGAAAAACAGTAAGTCTTTTTCCACTAGCATTTCCCCGATGAGTTGAGTTTTCTTTCTCATCCCATGGGAGAATTCGGCTAATAACTTATGGTCCATTCCCTGATCCATATCAAAAAGCTTCATGAGCTTTTCTCTTAATTCCGTCTTCCCAACTTCCTTTGAGATGCCCTCAATATTTAACAAAAAGTCAATGTATTGCCGACCCGTCAAATAATCCAAGAGCACGGGATCGTCTTGAATGAATGAAATCTTTTTTTTGAACGAATCCTTATTACCCGAAGGGTGCATTCCATAGATAGTGATTTGTTCTTGAAGGCCCATAAATCCCGCCATGCAGTTTAGTAAGGTGGTTTTCCCACTCCCATTTTGCCCTAAAAATCCGACAATTTCCCCGGCCGCTACGGATAGATTGCAATTCTTCAGAACCTCTTGAGTACCATAAGAAAAGCTAAAGTCTTTAATTTCAATAACCTGGTTTACACGTTCTTCCATCTACTTCTCCTTACCCATAATTATCCATTAAAAAGCTGATGCTTAGACGGGCCCCTCATCTCCAGTTGTGGCGTTAAGGGCCCTTCGTCCTTTGCTGCGCTGCCCATCCGTGGCTTTTTGGTTTGTTTCGTTCGCTAATGGAAAAAAGAGGTTGTATCCCAACCCCTTTCCCATTAACTGCGAGAGCTTGCGGCGGCGCCCAATGTTGAATTAATTCAATGCTTCCCCTTCAATCCTTGCATTCCTCCCATTA
Source organism: Clostridiaceae bacterium JG1575 (assembly GCA_002838815.1). GTDB lineage: Bacteria > Bacillota > Clostridia > Clostridiales > Clostridiaceae > JG1575. Next base: position 167,934 of record LQGW01000062.1, read on the forward strand.
GCGAGAGCTTTGAAGGCTTGACCACTACATCACTAGCGCTTGGTTTCAAACTCGTGAATCGTCTTTTTTATGATATAAGCCAACAAAAGCCCCGCGGCCAAAGCAATGGCTCCGCCAATAAAAGGAAAAAAAGGGTAGAAAATAGAATCTTTAAACGCCAGCTTGTAGATGCCATTCTCATCTGCCTTAGACATGAATTCAAAAGCGTCCAAAAAGAAATATTTTTTGGAGACCTGCAAGCTCAGACGATGGTCGATGACCTGATTCATCAATGCATTTTTCTCCCCTATGATTCGAGACATGGTAAATAAAAATCCCGAAAAAAAAGTGAAGAAAATGAGAGCCACCGTCTTTAGTACTCGCTTTTCCTTATTATTCATTTGAGTCTGTAAAATGAATTGTGCTAATGGTTAAACCGTATAAAATGAAATATGGAGGCCAAGGACAATGGAAAAGAAATTATGGACGAAAGAACAACTGAGAGCATTCATTAAAGAAAACAATC
>LQGW01000063.1 GCA_002838815.1 Clostridiaceae bacterium JG1575
TGATGAAAGGCTCACAGCCGCCATCGTGGACCGGTTGGTGCATCACTCACACATGTTTGTTTTTGCTGGAGAAAGCTATCGGCTTTCACACTCATTGATGAAATAAAGGACGGACTAGCAATTGCACTTTTGATTGCCAAAAGTTGTATTTCCTAATTGCCAAACACACTTTTTGAGCCATGCCAATTACGATGCGTTGCAATAAAAGACCATGTTTAAAAAAGATATAATTTATGATCCTTTCTTATTAAAAACCATTTTAAATTATACAAAGAATATCCATTGACGTTCAGGCTTTCAAGAATTTTAACGACTGAACCCTTAAATGGTCCCTATCTAGGGGCTTCCCCTATGACGGGGAGTACGGCGATCGATACACCTGTTTTTTTATTATCGTTTTAACTAATGATTTGCCCTCCGATACGGTCCTGGTTTCATTTTTATTCCTCATAAGGAGAAGTCATTTATTGCCATGCATTAAAGCTTTCCTCCCCTTTAGACAGAAACAAAACTATGGGTTCGGTGGTAATAAAAAGGACTCACCCATTCACTGAAGAATCGGTGAGTCCTTTGATTGAAAACGCAGATCAAGGCTTGGCATGGCTTATGAAATGCCGGTGGTTATATCTTCTCCAAATCCACAAAGAGCACTCCAAACGATGGTATTTCTAATGTTTGGGTCAATCCATCCACTGCATCCATCATTCGTATGGATCGATAGGGACGATTCACTCCGTTCCAATACTCAATGTCATCAAAAGAAAGCTGATCACAAGTTTGTAAGGTGGAAAGATCCGTACGCAGCTGGGCAATCCGCGGTGAAATTTCTCGGGTGGTCATTTTATACATCCCTTGAAGTTTTTGTAGTGAAACTTGGAGATAAAAAGACCGATCTTTTTGAATAGGACCGCTCTCTAGTTCGTTCAATCTATCTGCGGAGCCTCTCAAATTCAAATATTGCATTTCGGGATGTACAAGCATCATTCTGATGTCCTCTTGCCGCTTGGTGATGATGGAAAGAGGATCCCGATAAAGCACTTGGGGGTAAAGAGCGTGAATGAGCTTTGACACATACCAGATTTCTTTTTTGCGTCCGTCCGGAAGCCATAAAGACAGTCGATCCGCCAATGCTTTAGGAAAACGGTCAAATAACGTAGTCCCATCAAGGGTCATCGGAGCGATGAAGCAGCCTCGGGGATCAAAATGACGAGTCATCTCAAGATACATTCGGGCAGAGGCATGGGCAATTATCTGATCTTGAAAAGGCTCAGCCTTTTCTTCTTGTTCTAAGCTCAAATACCGTTGCAAAAGTTGCTCTTGCAATGCTACATTTCGGTCCTGATGAAGCGCGTGAAGATTCCGATAATCGAAGAGCTCATTTAACGCCTGATCAAATGAAATAGAATAGGCATACGTTTGATCGTTTAAGGCGTAGACTGTTTTTTGCAGCGGATCCGTTATGGCTTTTGGATGTTTAACTCCGGCCGGTATATGAATGACAAGATGCGCAAAATTTTGAAAATAGGGCAACGCACTCACCAGCGCCTTACAAAGCGTTCCCTCTTGCTCATGGAAGCAGCGGAACTCATAGTACCAATGCTCACTATCCGGGTAATTTCGTAAAAGGTGGGCGGATAATTTTTGGAAAAATGTTAAAAAAGCCCCTCATCCGCCTGGCTGCTCAGAAAGTGTTCATAATCCTCAACGGTAAACTGAAGATAGGGTTTCATTCCAGAGGATACAATTTCAGCAATGGCACGATCCAGCAGCTCATAATCGAACTCCAGAAATTCGCCTTCTTTTCGTAGATTTACTTTCTGCCAGATTTTTGAGACGGATACTAAGTCTACCCCCAATTGCCTTCGCGCCTTTTGCAAAGAATCTCGGTTCATTTGAATTGAGCTCAGCCGAAGGAAACTCGTAATCTTGACCAGATTGCATTGAATCGTTTGGGGGTCCAAACTAAGAACTCGGTCCGCAGATTCATTATGAAGGGGTAATTCCCCGAGGTTCTTTGCGATCAAAGCGGACGGATTCGACGAGACATTTTTTTCTTGAGAAGAGCGTTGAACTAATGGGTCCAAAACAAGTTGCTTTCTAAGCTCACTAGGTGTCACACCATAGATCTCTTTTACAGCCGCTGTCAAGGACTTAACGTTGGGATATCCGTTAAGAAGTGCGATTTCCATTATTCTTTTATTCGTGTTCTGAAGCATTTGGACGCTATGAAACAGGCGCACCTCTCTCAAAAATTGACCCACCGTAATGCCTAGAGATTTTTTAAAAGAACGTGCCAAACTAAATTTCGTTCCCATATATTCCTCAGCAATTCGCTCCAATGTAATCTCTTGAGCGTAATGGCGCTGAATAAAAGTCATCGCTCGCAGTACTCCCAGAGGCAAATCATCCCCCACTATTAAAGAGCTGGAGGGGTTTTTCATGTTGAAATACTGAAAGAGAATTCCCTGAAGTTGCATCTCCAGGCCTTGGAGGACACAGGCCTCGGGAGCCTTCGGCTGACTAAAGAGCTGATGCACCGCGATCATAATTTTTCGAATAGACCAATAAGCCTCCCCGCCAAACTCCTTGTTCAACGGACCGCCAAACTCGAATTGAGGACTTTGATGTTCTGAATTGCCGAAAGAATGCAACGCAACCAAAAGGATCTTGTTCTTTCCCTCAGGGAAAACCCGCAGGCAATCTCCTTGATTGAGCAATACCAGATCCTCGGGATCCATCCTTTGGCGTTTGCCGTTGATCACAAGTTCCACAGAACCTGAAAGAATCAAAAGCAGTTGAAACTGTGTGTTCATCATAAATTCGATCTCTTTGAGTTCGATAATCGCTGTTTTAATTGAAGCGCTCCATCCTTTTTTGTGTGAACTCATTAAAACCTCCTACAATAACTGTTGTGGGTCAAATGCCAATGGCTCGAATCGTTTGGGTTGGTACAATTCAGTAAAAAAAGCGTTTCTTTGGACAATTTCAAAGATTTTTCAGGGGCTTAAACCGTGAACCCTTATGAATTCACCGGTTGTTTGATACTATTCATCTGGAATGAGTCCGCCAGATATAGGGCGGCATCATAACCTTAGACCGTTTAGGGCATCGTTTCGAACATAACTGGTTAATGATGATCGCAAGAACTCGGTGCATGCGAAGCAATCACCGCAAATGAACGATCCCCTATTGCAATCATCCCAAGTTAATGATAGCAAACGAAACGGACGGCCGTTCCTTTAATGCGATCCCTATTTGGTGTCCGTGTTTTGATTCTACTGCTCTAAATCCGTCCTCTCGACCCGGATGAAAAGGTGTAATTCAAGCGGCGTGGCAAACCGTGTCATCTGGGTTAGCTTATCCAGAACCCAATAGAACTTCAATTTCCTAGTCCGTAACGGTATCGTCTGTTCCAAATTCGGTTAGAAATAGGGGCGTGATTGAGGCCGTGTTTTCTAATTATAGTTTAAACCAATTCCTTTTGCTTGCTCTTGGGATGGCGGTTCATTTATTTCCTTTGACGGGCCCAGGAGCTGCTCAATAAATGGTTTTTTCAATTCCTTTTTCATGTTTTTTTGTTTTAATCCAGCACAATTGATGGGAATATTGTAAAAATAATCCCCCCCTATCCCCGAAAAAACTCTTTGAGCACTTATCGTTTCTTTCAAGGGATTGTGTTTTTTAATGCGCATATGCACAAATGGCGTTTGTTTAAAAGGACTGTGTTTATTTTAAACACCATCCGATCGGTGGGGATCTGGAAGATGTAAAAAAAGAAAATCCGCAGCTCTTTCGGGAATCATCCCTTCAGCCGCGGATTTCGCTTTCTATACGAAATAGTGAATTAAGATGGTATTTAAGGCCATCAGAGCCGCTAAAATAACCGTAGCTCTGGCATACATAACTTCGCTGGTTCTGCCTTTATTTCGGGAGAAGAACGTGTCTTGCGCTCCGCCGCCGATGAATCCTCTTAATCCGTCCTGCTTGGATGGTTGCAACATTACAACCACGATCAAGAGTATGGCCAGAAAAAATTCCAGTACTACCAAAAAGGTTCCCACTCATTACACCTCCCGACTTTTTCATCTGACAACAACTAATTCTAACATAGGTTCAGAAGGCTTGCCAAGGCAGATGCCTGAATTTTTCTCGATTCTCCCTTGCCTCGAGTCGGTCTACTTTACGTAGCGGGAAGAACATTCCTGGATTTTCAACGATTTCGCCTCTTTTTAACTTGTTATTCATGTCCAAGGGAGAGCAGCGTTGTACAATAAAGAAAAACGGAGGTGACGCATGTACAAACGACTTTATAAATCAAGGACCGACAAAAAAATATCCGGCGTCTGTGCGGGCATTGCAGAATATTTTGATTTGGACCCTACCATCATCCGGCTGCTTTTTATTGTTTTGGTCTTCGGGTACGGCACCGGGCTTTTGGCTTATTTTATTTGCGCTCTTGTGATGCCCGAGGAACCTTAAGAACCTTCTGGCGAGGGTTTCGAGCGATCGAACTCCCTTGCTTTTTTTTGTTCCAGCGCGATCACCCGCCCCTCTTTCTTACCTCTAAAAAAGGGGAGTCCCTGAACAAATCCAGGGAAGAATCTTTAGGCAGCGCTGAAGGCAGAAGGCTCGAGAAGGTTTCTGGGTCTGTAAATAGTTTTGTGCTAATGAAATTCCCATTA
>LQGW01000064.1 GCA_002838815.1 Clostridiaceae bacterium JG1575
ACAACTCCTAAAACACCCACATTCAGCAGGAACGTTGATACACTCGGATCGTGGCAGCCAATACCGCAGGTATGCTTTCGGTGAAATCTGGGAGAAGAATCATCTGCAGCACTCCATGAGCCGTCCTGGGAATCCGGTAGAAAACGCAGCGGCAGAGGCGTTTTACAAGACTCTGAAAACCGAGTTGATTCACCCGAATCCAAGCAAGACGAAAGCGCAAAGGGAGGTTCTCCTCCGTAACGATCTAGAAGAGGACTACCCCAATGAGCGAATTCATACTTCTCTAGCGATGACGCCTTATCAATACGAACAGCGATTATTACAAGAATATGTCATGTAACTAGTTGTCCGAAAAAGTGTTGTATATCCATCGTCCGCACCCCCACCGTTTGGAGCCCCACAGTGCTTACATTATCAAACAAGGAGAGGTTATGAAAAATAAGCTTAGCAAAATAATGACTTTCTTGGTTAGTGGTCTGTTGATTATTACTTCTACCCCTGTTTTCGCTAATTGATCTCCAAATTATGCAACGAATACCCATGAAGATATGTTGCTTTACTATTACGGATATGTTCAGTGTCAGCCGTCCTATATAGAAAATGGCAATCATGCTGCTCGTGGATACATTCGCTATTGGCGTTACGACTTACTAGGTAATGTGGTAAATGATACTGGCAGACTATACACTGCTTATGGCTACGGGCCGAATGATGGTCGTATCCTTACAAGGAGTCATAAGTATACGGATTCAATCATTCCAAATCCATATAAAACTCAGTTTAGGTATGGATTTGAATGGGTCCCAGCAGGCTCGGGGATTTGGCCTTTGAGTGACTCAACAATTACTGAATGAATTATAATAGTAATTGAACAAATCATGTAATTGAATAAAATAAAGTGCAAGCACTGTGGAGGCAAGTTGAATCTATGAAGGAGAGCATGTTTGAATAGAAGGAAAGGAGCTTTAATATCTTTTGGAACAGTTTTGTTTGTTTTTGTTTTAACAACACTATTCTTTTTCATGGTCTACAACTTGCATTACGATTCAGCTTCAGATGAATTTTCGGGTTATATTGTATTAGGATCATCGTATGAGAATGAACCTGGCGCTCAAAAAGAAATGCAACTCGGAACCCTACAAAAAGACTTGGGCGGTTGGGCTTCTAGGAACAATGCAATACTTCTATATAAACGTTTTTCGTCTTCTGGGATTGCAACGATAGATTATTCAAATTGGTTCACTAATTTGTGGAGTAGTTCATTTAACGGGCAAACACCAAAAACTGTTATCGTACAAAGGACTAGGGAAAATCTAGATAGTTATGTTAAAGATGGAATTCTTTTTCTTGGAGTATACAATTATCAGATTGTAGATGAATTTGACGATAAGCATATTCCTTCATTTCAAGGGAATGCTTTTTTTTACTTCCCTATGTCCGATATTACAGAAATGGAGGGGCTTCTTTATACTAATGTAGTTGATCAATTTGCTCTTTCTGATTTGATAAATATTATTGAAAAAAGTGGAAGAAGCATTGAACCTCAGACATATAATGATAAACAATCAAGTGTATTCAAAGTTGTATTTTATATGCTATTTGATGGTTTTATTTCTCGTTCTTTGTTGTTTGCATTCTTAGGAATCACTTTTTGTGCCGTTTTTGCAATTCATATGATGTATCGAGAGAGGAATAAATATATGGCCATTCATCATTTGTATGGGGCAACATATCGATCGCTTCTTCTTAAAAATATTATTATCATATTAGGCTTAGCATTGTTGGGAACTTTTTTAGGTTATTTACTTGCAATAAAACAATTGAGCTTAATTCATAAGTCTGCCTATCTTAAAATTCTATTACTCAGCGGAGCCTATAATACTATATTCTCAATCCTGCTTAATAAAATATGTTTTGTTGAATGGAAAGTGAAACATAGTAGACGGGTAAGGGGGAACTAATATGTTGTGGAAACAAATTGCAAAAGATATAAGGAAAGAATGGAGCTGGGCAGTCTTTTATGTAATCGTTACTACAATTACTTTAATGGCAGTTTTGTACTTATCTATTAGTTTTTCTTCAGTGAAAAAACAATCTTCAATTATCCGTTCTTTTATTGATAAAAATGTTGTCATATTCGAATTCATGACTACTCAAATGAAACCTGCGGTGGATAATTCCGATCAATTTGAACAAAAAGAATCAAATTCAGGAGATATATTAGATTATTTACAGAATAATCTATCTGCAGCAGGGAAAGCGGGCAGTTATGTTTTTGTAGCTAATGATGGTTATGCGGACGAGAAGTACGAGCAGATACTGATTTTATTTGGGAAGTATAGCAGTTTGTTGGACCTAAAATATGATTCGCAGATGGCGTTATATGTACCTGAAAAAGATAAAAATGATATAGATAACCATCTTTCCGTGGCGGGGCAAAAAATAAAAGTTGTAAATTTCATTGACCCAAACTTTAGTTTGTTTCATCCATTATCATATTTTGAAGCTGGAAATCCGATGTTAACGAAAACATTAGTCCTTTGTACAAGGGACTTTTCCCTTGTACAGAGGATGTTCCCTTGGTGGAGATTACATGATGAAGTCTTTGGAAGGATGGTATTGGTAAATCCGACCGATGAGGAAGTCCTTGAATTGCAGAATATGATGTATAAAAGGTATGGAAGAGTTTATAAAGGAATTTCTACTGAGGACTTTACGAAAATTACAACAGTCGCATCTATGCGTGCACATCGGCTATATGTGTGGTTCTATGTTATGTCGGGCTTACTTTTACTTTTACTTTTGCTATTAAATATTATTAGACTTATAGAGGTTCATGTGGCCGAGTATACCATAAATCACCTATATGGTGCTCCGATACACATCATTCAAAGAAGAGTGGGAGGTTTTGTTCTTGTATTAAACACACTTCCAGTTATAGGTATGGTTTACGTACTAACAGTCAATAATATGGAACTATGGTATCTATTGTTGTTGATTATACTGCTAATTATTTTCTTATATATGTTTGCTGCTAGATATACTAAAAACAGGATTGGTACCTTAAACAGTTTAGAAAATCTCAGGAGGGACTATTGATGGAATTGTTATCTCTTAGAAATGCTAGCAAAAGTTTTCAGGATCACGACAAAAAGATTCACGCCGTTTCCAATATTTCTCTTGATATCTTTTCCGGTGAAATGGTTGCCATTATAGGACCTTCAGGAAGCGGAAAAACCACATTATTAAATTTGATGGGAGTCGTATCAGTTCCTGATTTGGGTGAGGTTTTTGTCAATGGTCAGACAACAAGCAATTTAAGTGACACCAAACGCTGCCAAATTAGAAATCACTTTTTCGGCTACATAGTTCAAGATTTTGCTCTTATTGAGGAAGACACTGCTATGCAGAATATTCTTGTTCCTACACTGTATAGTAAACAGAAAAGGACTTCTACTGAGTATCGATTTGTAGTTGAAGATTTAGCGAATAAACTACAAGTGAAGGATAAGTTGAAAACAAAAGTTAAGAACCTCTCAGGAGGAGAGAGACAACGTATCGCGATTATTCGTAGTTTGGTATGTAATCAACAGATAATATTAGCTGACGAACCAACAGGTTCTCTTGATGAAGAAAATGCAAATATAGTTATAGAATTTCTACGTGAACTCGTTAATAAAGAGAATAAGACTGTAGTTATAGTCACTCATGATTTAAATATAGCAAAAAGATGCGATAGAATATTCAAATTAACACACGGAACACTTTCCGCATTTTAATGACGTTGACCATTGAGATTTTTATGATGCTACTGAATCAAAAAAAGTATGAAAGAAGTGACGTAAAGTCAAACTTTTTAGTACTTCTATGTTTTTGTTCTTTATAGATCATAATATGTCAACATGGCATTATGATTAGTTTAATGGATATATAATCTAAAATAATATGTAGATATTTTATAGATAAAAGAATAGGTGGTAGGGGGGAGGCGTACGATTTCTTTGACTTACTAATCAGTCAATCCAAGGGATCGTCTGTACTCGAGTGGACTCAAGTAATTTAAGGAAGTCTTAATCGCTTGGTATTATGATAAACCAAGTATTCATTCAGCCTTTGAACAAATGTTTCAATCAATACTCCCGTCCAATTCTGATTGTAGACCATTTCGTTTTTGATTCGCCCAAACAAGCCCTTACAAGCGGAATGATCTGGAAAACAGCCCTTCTTGGACATGGAACGGGTCAGCTCTGCGTGTTCCATTCGCTCAATCCATCCCGGCCAGCGGTAATGACATCCTCTGTCTTTGCGAATCACGGGATGCTCATCCGGGGATAACGTTGCAATCGCCTGATCCAGCATCGTATTGACGAGCATGGCATTTGGTGCGGTTAGGATAACCCAACCGCGAATCGTCTCCGTGATGGAGTGACACTTGTGGTATCGCCTGAGGGCTGTTCGTTTTTGTTTTGAAGAGTACATCTATTATACGGATCCTTTCAGAGTCTTCTTCAAGTCCAGATTTTTGTCCGCACCCCCAATTGTAAAATAAAGTGAAATAAAGGGGCCCGTAGCTATGCAGCATAATGTACGTGACAAAACAAACATTAAGGAGCACAGCTATGAGCCATCTATATTCTTCCACCCCAGTACCCAGAAAGAAATACACCATCGGTCTTACCAAGATCGGCAGAAGTTCGAAGGGCTGATCAGATCCAATCATCTACTTTTTAAGAAGAACAAGGGGACCCAAAAGCACATGGCTGCAGTCATTCAGTGCAGCGAGGCGACGATTAGCCCGGAGTTAAAAAAGGTCGAGTCGAGCTCATGAACTACAACCTGACTCCCTATGTTTCGTATTCAGCAGGGATAGCCCAGAATGCGTAGGACTATGCTACAACCAATAAGGGACCTAGCCTTAAGATGGGCCACGACCATGAATTTGTAGACTATGCAGTCCAGAAGATTCTGGAGGAACACGGGTCCTCGGATGCCATCGTCATGGAGCTGAAAAAGAAGGAAGCCCCACCGGTCAAGGCCAGGTCCAACCAGTTAGAATGCCCTGACCGAAGGTCTGGCAGAAGGGGATGCCCTCATCCAAGATGAGACTGTATTGATTTTAGCTTCGCTAAAAATCCCTTTCGCGTTAAATTTCAATTTGCAATGATTCTCAGTGTAATCTAAAAGAGGTTACTTTCGTGCTAATTTGAAGTATGATATTAGCACGAAAGGATGATGCTCATGGATGCTAAGGATGTAGTAAACAATCTTCTTCAAAAGAACGATGGCTGGCTCACACTTAAAGAAGTTTTGGCTGAGGGAATCAGCAAGTATGATTTTTATGCTTTGGTTGAGCAAGGCGGGCTGGAAAAAGTCGGTCATGGCATTTATGTTTCGGATGATGGTTGGCCGGACACCATGTACTTAATCCATCTTCGCTCATCACAGGCTGTTTTTTCCCACGAGACGGCTTTATTTTTGCACGATATGATCGATCGGGAGCCGCTTCATTATTCCGTTACCGTTAAGACCGGTTATAATCCTCATCGCCTGAAAGAGGAAGGAATCAAGGTATATACGATAAAAAAAGAACTGCATGAACTTGGATTAAGTCAGGCAAAAACGCCCTTTGGACACCTGATCCCGGTGTACGACATGGAAAGGACTCTATGTGATATTTTGCGCAGCAGAAACGGCATTGAAATGCGGGTATTTCAGGATGCCTTGAAATCTTACGCAAGGCATAAAGATAAGAACCTGCGGTCCCTGATGCAATATGCTGAGGCTTTGAATGTGGCCAAGATCCTAAAACCTTATCTGGAAGTGATTCTTTGATGATTCTAACAGCAAGACAGTTAAAAGACAAAATTCGCAATCTATCCAGAGAAAAATCTACCGATGCGCAGACCTTGATGCGTATTTATATGATGGAGCGATTTCTGGAACGTGTATCTTTGTCTGATTATAAGAACCATTTCATCCTGAAGGGTGGAGCACTGATTGCTTCTTTGGTTGGCATCGATTTCCGAAGTACAATGGATATTGATACGACCATTCATGGGCTTACGGTCAGTGAAGCTGATGTCGAGCAAATGGTACTGGATATCATAGGGATACCATGGACCGACGGCGTGCTTTTTCGCATCACAAAAATACAAAGCATTATGGATGAGGCTGAGTATCCCGGAATACGAGTCAACTTGCAGGCCTTGTTTGACAAAACGGTCACATCGCTCAAGCTAGACGTCTCCACAGGAGATGTGATCACGCCGGGGGCTATTCACTATCAATATAAGTTGATGTTTGAAAATCGGCATATTACGCTTCTCTCCTATAATTTGGAAACCGTCTTGGCTGAAAAGCTGGAGACCATCGTCCGAAGACACGTGGCAAATACGCGCATGCGTGATTTTTACGACATTTATATGTTGACGAAGATATATGGCACAGAGATTTCTCATGAAGTTCTTCATGCTGCTCTTCAAGCTACCTCCCGAAGGCGAGGAAGTATCGAGCCGTTAAAACTGGCTCATACAGCCTTGGATGAAATCGGCCGAAGTGATGAAATGGAGAAACTTTGGACATCTTACCAGGCGCATTACGACTATGCAAAAAGTATTATCTGGTCGGATGTCATGACTGCGGTGCAATCAGTATATCCAGGTATAGAAAATCCATTCTAAGGAACAGCTGTTTTTGGTAATGTAAAAGTACAACATTTGGAAGCTATAAATACAATTGAGTAATTGCCAGTCCCGACTTTAAATACTACCCTAGAAGATGACGAAATGCTTTTAGGGGGGAAAGAAGGTGCTAACAATTACTCACTTCGATTATATCC